>JADJCA010000015.1 GCA_016703425.1 Myxococcales bacterium | reverse complement strand
CGACGGACCCTTCTTCAGGAGCACCACAACCTGTGACGCCGCATGCGCTCAGAAGCCACCGAGCGAGCGCATGTGGCGCTCGCCGCCCGGAGCGGCCGCCCTCGTCGGTCAGGGGCAATTCCAAATCGAGTTCTTGGAGCCGATGCCCCCGCTCGGCGGCGCGGGGCAAGTCCCAACGAGGCGCGCCCGCTTGACGACCGACCTCCCCGGGATCCTGCCCAGCGATCCGCCCACCCGGTTCTCGCAGGAGCTCGTGCTGGAAGGCATTCGTCCGACGGGGAGCATCGCCAACACACCGACGAACATCGCCGAGAAGGCCTTCGTGTCGGAGGTCTCGCTCGAAGGAAGCGGCGGCGCGCGCACCGTGCAGCTCGTCCTAGACATCGACGTCCGAGGACGCGTCAACAACGTGTTCCTACGCACGAGCCACCGTCGCGAGGATGACAGCGGCATTCTCCTCACCTCGATCTTCACGAACCTCACGCCGGGCGCGAGGCCGGTCGCGCCGAGGCCGGCTGAAGAGGAGTGCTGGGTCGATCACGTTGGCGATCGCTGCCCGTCTGCGGAGCGTGAGCGCATCCCGTGACCGACCACTAAGGGATGACCGTGTACACGTACCGGTCGTAGCGGTTGATGTGTGTGGCGAAGTAAGCGCGGACCGCCGCAGGGTAGCTCGCCTCGCCGGGGCGTGACTTGACGACGACCAGCGTGTCGGCGCCAGCGTCGCCGCTGGGGCGCGCGTAAAACACAATCAGCGGCGGCTCCGACACGGCGGACTCGAAGAAGCTCTTGAAGAACAAGCCTCCGCCGTCGGACGCGGAGCGTTTCAGCGTCGCGTTGTTGTTCGAAAACGAGATCACGCCGAGCTCTTTCCCGTTCTCTTCGGCGACGAACTCCCGCATCGGCGTCGGAGGTGTGGAGTCTGGCCAACGCGGCACGCTGCCGAGGCTGAAGCGACGTGCCTCGAGCTTCTCCTTCAGCAACAACTTCCACGCGCTGTCGGTTGGGCCAAATCGATGGGATTCGAGCGGCCCGCGCTCGTTTCCCTTCCGCGGCGCGTGGATGCTCTCGTCGAAGCCTTTCTCGGGGTGGAGCGCGGCCCACTCTTGTTTGAAGTCGGCGGCGCTCTTGCCCTCTGCCTCGACCTTCAACGTGACCCCGGTGCTCGTGACCTCGAGCAACGCAAGCTGCTTGTTGTTGTGGCTGATGATGTGGCGCGAGACGCCCGGCGCCCATACCGCGTCGTCGAGCGCTCTTGGTGTTCGGGCTAGACCGGCGCTCGCGTCGCTCGAGGTCTCGACGCGCTTGCCTGCGTCGCTCGACGCCGCCGCCGACCCCGTCGCGGCGGTTGCCACCGGCGCCGCTGGTTGCGCCGGCTCCGACTTGCTGCAGCCCAAAAGGATTATGCCCGCCGCTGCCCACCAAGATGCCAATCGCATGGTGCGCAGGATACACAAGGACCAGCGCGAGGCCCGTGGAGTGCTGTCGAGCGCGTCACCGCGTCCCATCGCCCTTGCCGGCGGGCCGTCGCGACTCGAGCGTCGACTCGAACTGGTTCAAGACACCGAGCAGCCGCTTGCCCTCCGCCTCGTCGATCGACCCCGCCTTCAAGAAGCGCCTTACGAGCGCGAGATACATTCGACACTCGGCGACCGAGGCACCGTCGGGCGGGACGTCGTGCTTGAGGAAGTGCGCGAGCCGGAGGTAGGCATCGGCACCGGGCGCGGCGCCTCGGGGCCCCGACAGCACGAAGCGCCACGCCTCGTCGCGTGAGGTCACGCGCTCGAGGGCGGCGGCGAAGTGCTCGGCGGCGCGCCGGCGAGCGTTCGCCACCTGGTTAGCGTTGGGCGGCTTCCTCACGGTCGGCAATGCTAGCCAAAGTGGGAGCACGCCGCGCCCGGGGTGTCTTCGGGAGCGAAACGACCATTTACGTTTCGCTTACGGTCCTCGCCCGTCCGTTTGAGCATGAGCAACTCTTCCAAGTGGACTGGGGTCGTCATGGGAGCGGCGCTGACGCTCCTGTTCGCGTGTCGCACAAACAAAGCTGAGAACGGGGCCCCGACGCCCACGGACACGAAGCTCGCGCCAACAGAGGTCCCGACGACGGCGCCTACCGAGCCGATCACGTTCGTGGAGGCCCTGTGCGCCGCGGCTCGCAGCGGCAACGCGGCCTACGTGAAAGAGCACGCGCAGCTCCCGTTGCAGTACCACCTGAAGACGAGCCCCGACAAATGCGGCGGCACCACCGGCAAGCGCTGCTCGAACTCGGTCGGCATGCTCCGCGACGCGGAGGGGCTTGGGATCGTCTGCGAAGGGCTCGAGGGCATCGATCCCGCGAAGTCCGACGCCACGAGGAAGGCCAAGCTCGCCGCGACCCTCGAAAGAGGTATCAACGACTTCAAGCTCCCCGTCAGCAACGGCGAGAAGGACACTGTCTTCGTGATCGGCCGCGTCGAAGGTCGCCTCAAGCTCACGGACCTCAAGGCCCCAGAGCGAGGGAGCGCGCGCGTCGGGGACGGATACAAAGCGCACTGAGCTCGCGCCTCCCCGACGGCGACGCGACCGACAGGTCCCGAGGCACGCGATGCAAAGGGTCTTGTTCCTGGCGCTGCGGCGTGACGACCTTGCAATCCCATTCACGAGCTGGCCTCCTTGCGACCATGCATCCTCTCGCTCTTCGTGGCTCGTCGCTCGTCCTTACCTCCACCATCATCGGGCTCGGAACGGTGTTCGCGGCGTGCGGGGACGCCACCACAGACCCGGCCGTCGCCAGCGACGCGAGCGCGCCGCAAGGGAATGACGCGTCCGCCGCCGAGCCCGCGGACGCTGCGATGGTCGACGCGTCGCTCGTTGTAGACGGCGGGAGCGAGGGCGGTTCCTCCGACGCGGGCGGCGATGCGGACGCGACTCTCGACGCGGCGCTTGATGCGAGCGCCGACGGCGCGGACGCGTCCGATGCGGCCACTTGTCCACCTTTCCTTGCCGCGAGTGTCACGGCGTCGCACGATCTCCTTGGCGGCGTTTGCGCGATTGATCTCGCCGGTGACCTTTACTGTTGGGATCTCGATCGCGCGTTTCCTGGCAAAAACCCGTCCCATCTCTATGCGCCGACCAAGGTGACGGGAATCGCCGACGCGAAGAGTGTCGCCTTCGGTCGCTCCTCGGTCTTCGTCGTCCTCGGTGACGGCAGTGTGCAAGCCTGGGGTGACAACGACTGCGGGCAGCTTGGCGACGGCACGAAGACCGCGCGCGCGACCCTTGGCGCCGTGAGCGGGCTCACGCAGGCGAAGCAAGTCGTCGGCTCGCAATACGGCTCGATGTTCGTCATCAACCAGGACGGCTCGGCGGCGTCGTGGGGCGACGTCAACCTGGGCACATGCGCGCTGGATTCGAAGCAGTGGACGCCGACCCCCTTCCTCGTAGCGGGCGTGTCGCCGCTGGCGGTGGCGATGCCCTCCACGCGCGGGTGCGCGCTTCTCCCAGACAAGAGCGTCGCCTGCTGGATCGGCGCGCTCACGTACACGGCGAGCGCGCCGGCGGGATACCGGCCGGCGACGACGACGGCGATTTCCGGGCTCTCGGACGTGGCCCAGGTGGGACCCTACGAAGGCAATCCGGCGCCGGGCGTCGACGCCTGCGCTCGCAAGAATGACGGCACCATCTCGTGCTGGCTCGGGACCGGCGCAGCGAGCGCCGTGAGCGCCTTCGGAAGTTCCGTCGCCTCGCTCGCGAGCGGCTGGCGCAACGCTTGTGCCCTGCGCACCGACGGCTCTCTCCATTGTTGGGGCCCGAACAGTGCGGACTTCGAGGGCGTCGTTGGTGATGGCACGGACATCGATCGAGCATCGCCCGTCCCGTTGACGAGCTTCGGCACCGACGTGGCGCAAGTGAGCGTGGGCATGCGCACCGCGTGCGCCATCAAGAAGGACAAGACCTTGTGGTGCTGGGGCTATCGACCGGGCACGGGGACTAACGGCATCGAGCGCAGCCCCGTCCCGATTCAGCGGTGTCTCTAATTCGCGACAGCGGAGCGCGCCTCGACGGTCGCTTCACGATGTGCCAAGAACGCCCCATGAAGCAGGCCTTTCTAGCGCGTCTTGGTCTTGTGACAGCCACGGCCTTCACCGCGCTCTTGGCGTGCAGCTCCGACTCCGCAACCGGTCCTGCATCCGGTCCGAAAACCGGTTCGGCGAACGCCGGCAGCTCCGCGGACTCGGCCTGCGAGGGCGCGAAGAAGCGAGCCCTCGAGTGTGATCCCGATGGCGGAACGCTGCGGCCCCGGGTTGGCGAACAGGATTGCCTCGCGGCGAGGTGCATGTGGGCGAACTTCAGGGACGCTCCATCCATCTCGGAGAGCATGGCCACGCGCGACTGCAAGAAGGACATCGACGACTTCATCGACCTGTCCGTTCAAGGACACATCAACGAGGCTGGCGTTCGAGACTTCATCTCCGCGTGCCAGTCCAAGGCGGCCAAGTCTCCTGCCGAGGGAGGGTGCAACGACCCCGGCAAGAACAGCTTCACCGGACACTGCGACTACTTCTCCGCGATGAACGACGCGGCTCGAAGCAGCTTCAGCGGTTGCCTCAGCAAGCCGAACTGCGGCGAGTTTCAGGCTTGCTACAACGCGATCATGAGCGTGTGCGGCAACTGGCGGTGACCCGCGCGCCGCGAAGTGGAACGCGTTGCCTGATGCAACCGAGCGGCACCGGCGTCTGTCAGCGCTGACTCGGCGCGCGCGACGGCCATCGGACGCTCAGCGCTCAGCTACTCGTCTTGCGACTTCGGGGTTGGCTCTTCGGTCGGGGCCGCATCAGATGAAGCGGCGGTAGCCTCGCCAGCGGCAGGCTCGAAACGCTTGCCATCGATGGCGCGGACAGCGCGCTCGCGCTCGAGCCGCTCGCGATCCTTCTCGGCCTGCGTCCGTCCGTGTCGGATGCGATTGATCTCGGCTTGCTTAGCCTTCGCTTCGCGCAGCTTCTTCTTTCGGAAGCGATTCAGGTTGACGACGTTGCCGGCCATCGACCGTATAAGGGTGCCACGCCGGGGACCGCCTTGGCCATTTGCGCGTTGCCGCGGTAGCAAGGTGCAGCGACCTACAGAGCGACCACAAGTCCGATCGAGACGAGGATCGCGAGCGCGCTGAAGGAGGACGCCTTTGGCGCGGCGAGCGGACTCGACTGGGACTCCCAGCGTGAGCCCGCGATGGGCAGGTCGAGCTCGGGGGTGAAGGAAAGCGCGACGTCCTTGGAGCCAAGGAGCAAGGACGGCGAGAGCGACATTGCGAGGCCGAGGTAATGCGCCGTCGACGAGCTCAAGGTCGACTGCGCAAGACCCTTGTTGTAGCTCGACCACTCGACGCGCGAGGCGACGTACGTGAGCGGCAACTGAGCCTTCAGCCAGAGACCAGCGACGCTTGAGAGCGGGAGGAAATACCCGACGCGTGGCGCCGCACCACCGACCCAGTTGTCTCGCACGGCGCTCACGTAGGAGTGTTCTGTGGCCTCGCTCGAGTGCCACAGGATCGGCGCGACGCCGAGCGTGAGTCCGTGGCTCAAGCGAACGTCCGCTGCCAATCGCGGCGCGCGCACCGCGATGACCGCCGCCGGGGCGTCGACCGCCATGACGCCGCGAAGACCGTCGCTCCAGCGCGCGCTCGTTTCGGAGCCGTCGAGCGAGCGCTCCGAGGCGCGGTCCGCGCCGTATGCGAACCCGCGTTCGAGCGACGGGAGCACGTGCCGACTTGCGGCGAGCTCATCGTCCCCTGATCGTGGCGTCGCGGCCGGACCGGACTCAGCGAAGGCCAGTGTCGGCGCAGCGCAGAGAACGCCGAAGATTGCGAGGGATGCGAAACGAGCGAACACGGTTGTCCGCGCCCGCGAGCAAGAGCTGCCCTCCCCTGTGTGGCGTGTCTCCGCGGACCCGGACCGGCCGCGCGGCCCCGCCGCCGGGTCTTGGCGACCCGCCACCGCCCCGCCCCGCCCGCGCGCCCCGCCCCCCCCCCCCCCCCCCGCCCCGCCCCCGGCCCCCCCCCCCCCCCCCCCCGCCCCCGCCCCGCCCCCCCCCCCCCCCCCCCCGCCCCCCCCCCGCACCCGGCGCGCCGCCCCGCCCGGCCCGGCCCCCCACCCACCGGCACCCGACACGCCACACGCGCGCACCGCCACGCGCACTCGACCGACCGCCCCTCCAAGCAGCGGGACTCGCGGTCCCGCCCTTCGGGATCGTTCCGCGGCGCTCGACCACGGCGCGACGCGCCCCTTCGCGGGCCACCAAAGGAATGGAGGCAGATACCGCTGCGCCAAGCGCGTTTCCTCGCGGCACGAGCGCTGCACCAGGTCAGCGAGGTCACCGCGTATGGGCACAACACGCACTGGCAATCCCCTCTCTACGACCGGCATGAGCGTCGAGTCATCGCGGCGCCTCGCGTCACCGCTGCGCGCGAAGGTGCCCCGATCACTCTGCCGAGGCTTGCTCGCTGGCCTCTGCGCCGCCTGGGTCCTTGCTTGCGCAGGCGCTGACGCGACGGACGTCGCCGAGAGCGCCGGTGAGCTACGTGCCGACAGCGTTCGCGTCGTTGGGAGCATCGCGTATGGCGAGACCAAGACCGTCGACTACGACGTCGCGTACAACTCGCCTGCGCCCTACCGCGCGCTTCGGGTCACCGCCGCCGCCGGCGACGTGATCGTCATCGACGTTTCTGCGCAGCCGGCGCAAGGCTCGTCGACGTTGGCCGCCTCGGTGAGGATCGGCGACGACGCTTTTCGCGCGCTCGCCAGCTGCGCGCACGACAACGGCTCTCCCGGCGCCACCTGCAAGGTGACGCACGCCGTGGTTCGCAGCGGAACGCACTACGTAATGCTTGATGAGTACAACCGGCGCCGGACGACGTTTACGGTGACGCTCTCGAAGGGGACGGCATCAGCTGGCGGCTCATCGCAAACGCCGCCGGTCGAGACACCGAGCTGGAGTGCTGGCTTGGTGGGCGAGACCTTCGTGGGGACCGGGGCGTTCACGATAGCGGGCGGCGGTCGGTCGATGAGCGGCATGGCGTCGATGCGGCTCTCATACCGATACCCGTACAACACGGGAACTGAGCCCTGGGAGAAGCGTTGGTATGTGGAACCGTTCACGACAAACGTTTCGGCTCCGCCCACGAACGCGGCTCCGGTGAACGCCGACGGCAGCTTCAGCCTGAGCGGCGCCGGAGTGGGGAACTCTTCGTGGAACAGCGCGTTCACGCGCGTGGAGGGCCACATGCTTCCGGGCCGCATCGCCCGAATCACCAAGTTCGAGACCTGGGGCTCGAACGCAGTGACGCCGGGTCCGATTGGCGGTGGCGAGGTTCCGCATCGCGACGCCGCAACATCGCCCTTTGAGATCGCTCTGGCGCCAGCGCGCTAACGCAGCGCGCTCGTGTCGAGCAGCATGAGCGGTGTCTTGCGAGCTGGCTCTCCTCAGCGGGCCACGCTTACGAGACCGCGCAGCGCCGTGAAGTCGGCGCCCATGGCCGTGAACGCTCCTGTCAACCCAACGGCCACCCCGATGACGACCGCCACGACCAACGCGCGCCGGCGCTCGCGCCGCTCTTGACGATCGAGCTCCTTCCAGAAGTCCTCGGTCAGGATGGGGGCCGGCGCGGCGTTCGTCGCCTCCGTTCGAGGGCGAGGCTCCGGCTGCGGCCATTGAGGCGCCAGGCTGGGCGCGAGCATGAGCACAGGTGTCACTTCGCTGATGTCGCCCACGTGCGGCTCCATCAAGGCTGCGATGTCGAGCGGACGAAGGGCTGGCACTGTGCGGGCCGATTCTGCGCGTCGCCGCTTTCCCGTTTGGAGCGGGGGCGCCTCGGTTTCGTCTGCATCGACGTATCGGCGCTGCGGCTTGGCGAACGCGGCTTGGTGCATGACGAGCCCATACGCAAGGCCAAGGCCATGCCAGGCCTCGGCGCTTTTCAGGCACTTGCGCCGAGGGCCGCTCCCGAAGTCCCAACGCCGATCACCCCACTAGGAGCGAATCGATCACGGGGCGCATGTGGGGGCAGGCCCGCCTCAGCGGCTCCCTTCAGCTTGCGTCGCCGCTGGCCTTCTTCATCATGGCGGCGCGACGCTCGCGAAACTCACCGCGGATCGCGTCGACGTCTTCGGCGGTGAGCTTCTCGCGCAAGAGCGGAAAGAGCTGCTGCTCTTCGTTCTCGAGGTGCGCGTAGAGGAGCGTATGCATGCACTCTCCAAGCATCCGAAGCTTCTGCACCGCCTCACGGCACCGCGTCGCGTCGCCGCTCTCGAGGCCGTCGCAGACGTCGAGCAACTCGGGCAGCTTCGCGTCCAAGCACCGGTGCTCGAGCTCGAGTCGCTGGAGGAGCGGCTCCACTTCGGGCGCCCGCGCGCGCAGTCGCGGCAGGACGGAGTCGTGCTCGTCTGCGAGGTGGAGCGGGTAGGCCTCGGTGAAGTAGCGGCGGATCCGGGCGGCCGCTTCGGCCGCGTCGACGGGGCACGACTCGCCCTCCGCGAGGCGCACCGCCAGGTCTGCGAAGTAGCGGATGCGAGCGTGGCAATCGGCCAGCAAGTCGGAGACGCACGCGCAGTTGCTGGGAGGGTCCCAGGGCAAGAGCGAGCGACTTTGCTTGAGGGTCACGGCCGGCACTTCATGGGTGAATGGGACGCTGGGCCCCGAAGGCAAGGGTGTAAGCATACCTTGCAAAACGCCAGGTATGAACGCCGCTGAAAATCGTTCATCATTCCGTTCGTGACGCGGACCGGCTCCAACCAGCCTCACGACGAGCGGCGCGCGCTCATCTTGGCGGCGGCCGAACGGCTCCTTCGGCACTACGGCCCCCAGAAGACCACGATCGCCGAAATTGCCCGCGAAGCCGAGGTTGGCGTCGGAACGGTCTACCTCGAGTTCCCGTCCAAAGAGGCCATCGTCGAGGAGCTCTCGGCCGGCCGTCACCAAGCGGTTCTCGACGCGATGCGGCATGCCCTCGCGGGCGGCGGCACCTTCGTCGAGCGCTTTCGGCGGATGTTCGACGCGCGCCTCGCCGCCTTTCAAACGATCGAGCGGGAGGGCGCCCACGCGCGCGATCTCGTGCATTGCGTGAATCCGGCGGTGAAGACGGCGCATGGACGCTACAAGGCGGCGGAGCACGAGCTGCTCGCCGTGCTCCTCACGGAGGCTGTCGTCGCAGGGGAGTTCGACTGCCCGGACGTGGCCGACTGCGCCGCGGCGCTCCTCCAGGCTTACGCAGCGTTCGGCCCACCGATGGTGTTCGGCCAGTGTGCCGGCCTGACGGAACGCCTCGAAGCGCTTCACCGCGTCGTTCTTTACGGCCTCGTCCGGCGATAGCGACGACACGATCCCGCGAGGGCGAAGCGGCCCGGGGGGGAGGGCGCGAGGGCCGGGCCGGGGAGGGGCAGTTTGCATGCTAACTGTTGGGGCCGGCGCCCCGCGCGCCCGCCTCCCGACCGGCCGGTCGCGCCCGGCGACGCGTTCCGGTCTGTGGTCGCCTCCGTTGTCCTCCATCCGTCGCAGGCCCCCTTGACCGCCTCATGAACGAACTTAGGTTTCGTTCATCGCTCAACGGCGATGGCTCTGGGCCCGCCGGCTCAGGCAGAAAATCGGGCGCGGGAGCGCCCTCAAACCTCTTGCTCCTTCGCACGCGCACTCGTGGCGCGCGCGAGATGAGGCTGCATGACCACGCAATTTGGAAGTCTCCGCGGTGGCGCCCAAGCGCCCACGAACCCATTCCCGATCCTCCCCCTGCGCAACGGCGTCGTCTTTCCCGGCACACGGGTCACGCTGCCCGTAGGCCGCGAGAAGTCCGTCGCCCTTCTTCGTCACGTTCACCCGGGCGACATCGTCGGCCTCGTGACGCAAAAGCAGGCGTCGCTCCTCGACCCCGGTCAGGACGATCTCTACACGACCGGCGTTTTCGCCCGAATTGTGCAACTTACACGCGTCTCCGACTCGGAGATGCGCCTGGTCATTGAAGGGCTCGGACGCTTTCGCTTCGATCGCCTGACGGTGCGCGAACCCTACTGGCGCGGCGACGGCGAGCTGCTCTTGGACGTCAACACCGACGTCGCGAACGCCAACACGCTCGCGGAACGACTGCACCAAGATGTCCTCGCGCTCGCCGAGCGCGGCCTCGCGCAACCGCTCGCCTTCGCCGAGGGTGATGACCCGTCGCTCTTCGCCGACCAAGTCGCCTCAAGCCTCGGGCTCTCGACCGAGAAGGAGATGCGCGTCCTCGAGGCGCTCGACGTCGCGGAGCGACTCGAGCTCGTGGCCGCCTTCGCCGAGGAGCGGAAGGGCGCCGCCGACGTGAAGAAGAAGATTGAGAGCGAGGTGCGCAAAGAGATCGGCAAGAACCAACGAGACGCGCTCCTTCGTGAGCAACTGCGCGCCATCAAGAAGGAGCTCGGTGACGACGACTCGGACGCCGTCCAGCGTCTTCGAGAGCGCCTCGACGCGGCGGGGCTGCCGGACGAAGCGCGCGGCGTCGCCAACCGGGAGCTCAAGCGGCTCGAGTCCATGTCGGCGCAGTCGGCCGAGTGGAACGTCATTCGCTCGTACCTCGAGTGGCTCGCCGACTTGCCTTGGTCGGCGCGCGCCGACGCGAAACACGACATCGACGCCATCGCCCAGAAGCTCGACCAAGATCACTACGGCCTCGAAGACGTGAAGAAGCGCGTCCTCGAGCACATGGCGGTGCTCAGCCTCTCGCCGGAGAACCGTCGCGGTCAGATCCTGTGCCTCGTGGGGCCGCCGGGCGTCGGCAAGACGTCCCTCGGTCAGTCGATCGCCGACGCCACGGGCCGCCCCTTCGTGCGCATCGCCCTCGGCGGTGTGCGCGACGAAGCGGAGGTGCGCGGCCATCGTCGCACTTACGTGGGCGCGCTCCCGGGGCGCATCGTTCACGCGCTGCGGAAGGCCAAGGTCAAAAACCCCATCGTCCTCTTGGACGAGGTCGACAAGCTCATGGTCGGGTGGAGCGGTTCACCGGAGGCGGCGCTCTTGGAGGTCCTCGACCCCGAGCAAAACAAGACCTTCACTGATCACTACCTCGAGACGCCGTTCGATCTCTCGGAGGTCATCTTCATCTGCACCGCCAACACGCTGGAGCCGCTCTCGCCGCCGCTCCGTGACCGTCTCGACGTCGTCGAGCTCGGCGGCTACACGCTCGAAGAGAAGCTCCACATCGCGAAGAACCACCTCATCCCCAAGCAGCTCAAGGAGCACGGAATGGCGGCAGGCGCCGTCTCGATTACGACCGATGCGCTCAAGGAGACCATCTCCGCGTACACCCGCGAGGCGGGCGTGCGTCAGCTCGGGCGCCAAATCGTGCGCATGTGTCGCTCCGTAGCGCTGGAGGTTGCGCGGCGTCCAAAGACCCAAGCCGCGGATGCCCCTTTGGCGCCCATCACCCTCGACCAAGGCGATCTCGATCGGGTCCTCGGCAAGCCGCGCTTCTTCGCCGACGTCGCGGAGCGCACGGCGCTTCCCGGTGTGGCCACGGGCCTCGCTTGGACGCCGGTCGGTGGCGACATCCTCTTCATCGAGACGTCGCGCATGCGCGGAAAGGGCCGCCTAGAGATCACCGGGCAGCTCGGGGATGTCATGAAGGAGTCAGCGCGCGCGGCGCTCACCTACGTGCGAAGTCACGCCGAGCTCTTGGGCGTCGACCCGGACTTCTTCGAGAACAACGACGTGCACGTGCACGTGCCTGCTGGCGGCGTGCCCAAAGATGGTCCCTCCGCCGGCGTCACGATCTTCACAGCGCTCACGTCGCTCCTCACGAGCCGACCGGTGCGCCCCGACACGGCGATGACCGGTGAGGTGACCCTTCGCGGTCGCGTGCTCCCCGTAGGCGGCATCAAGGCGAAGGTGCTCGCGGCGCATCGCGCTGGCATGAAGCGCGTGATCCTGCCGAAGAAGAACGCGCGCGACCTCGACGACGTGCCGGCGGAGGTTCGCGCTTCGCTCGACATCGTCTTCGCCGAGGACATGAGCGACGTCCTCGCGGCGGCCCTCGCGGAGCCGACGATCGCCGCGGAAGACGCTGTGGCCAACGCCGCCGGCGTGGTCCCCGTCTGAGGCCGGGCGGGAAAAGACGGGCGCTCCGTCGGCCGCCAAGGTGGCGCCATGTTGGCGGTTCGCGCCGCGCCCCGTCGCGATAGACTCGGCCGCGCCGCCCGTTGCGGCGCACGCCAAGGAGTTCGCATGAGCCTCGTCACCTGGAGCTTTCCCACCCGCATCGTCTTCGGCGCCGGCGCCATCGCCGGATTGGCAGACGTGGTCAAAGCGGCGGGAGGCAAGCGAGCGCTCGTCGTCGTCGACCCTGGCGTCGTCAAGATCGGCATCGCGGCCAAGGTGCAGGGCATCCTCGAGAAGGGCGGCGTTCCCGCGGCGCTCTTCGATCGCGTGGCTGCCAACCCCGTCGAAGAGAACGTGATGGACGGCGTCGCCGCGTACAAGGCTCACGGCGCCGACATCATCGTCTCCGTCGGCGGCGGCGCGCCGCTCGACGTGGGCAAGCTCATCGCCCTCAAGACCACGCACGAGCGGCCCCTCGTCGACTACGACGACGCGACGGGAGGCGACCGCTTCGTCACCGCGAACGTGCCCCCTATTGTCACCGTGCCCACCACGGCGGGGACGGGCAGCGAAGTGGGGCGCTCCGGCGTCGTGACGCTGGCAGCCACGGGGCGAAAGACCGTGATCTTCAGCCCGTACCTCTTGGCCAAGACGGCCGTGCTCGATCCCGAGCTCACGACGAGCATGCCGGCGCGCATCACGGCCGCCACCGGGTTCGATGCATTGACTCACTGCCTCGAAGCCTTCGTGGCGCTTGGCGATCATCCCATGGCCGATGGCATCGCCCTTATGGGCTTGGAGCTGTGCGCGAAACACCTCGCGCAGGCCGTGGCGGTGCCCGGCGATCTCGTGGCGCGCGGCGCCATGATGAAGGCCGCGATGATGGGCGCCGTCGCGTTCCAAAAAGGTCTCGGCGCGTGTCACTCGCTCGCGCATCCGCTGTCGAGCGAGAAGGACATGCATCACGGGCTCGCCAACGCGTTGTGCCTGCCTGCCGTTGTCGACTTCAACGAGGCCGTGGCCCCAGAGAAGCTCGAACGTGTGAAGAACCTCTTTGACAGCAAGGCGCCGAGCTTGTCGCACGCGCTCCGGGACCTCCGCGCACGCATCGGTCTTCCGAGCGGCCTTGGCAAAGAGGGCGTGACCAAGAACGACATTCCGAAGCTCGCCGCGAAGGCCTTCGAGGACGCGTGCCATCGGTCGAATCCGAAGCCGACGACGGCTGACGATCTTGCAGCGCTCTACGAAGCGTCTCTCTAAGGCGACGTTTCGGCGGGGGCGGAAGCCGCCAAAATTAGCCACGATCGCAGCGATCATGGGCGGTGCTCTCGCCGATCATCGCTGCGAGCGACTGCACGCTGCGGCATCGAGCGGCCTCGACTCACGCGCGCGAGCGGCACCGCTGCAGACGCGTGCGCGCGATCTCGCGGAGATGCCGCTGGCACGTCGAGTGCTCCGTTGCCGCTCATGCAACAGCAGAGGAAGCAGACCCTCATCTACGGGCTCCTCACGCCGCAGAGCGGCATCCGCATTCCTGCCGCGGCGGCCGTCGACTCGGAGCGGACGGTGCTCTTCCCGGCGACGTACCCCGAGAATGTGCTCGAGACGTTTGCGCCCGACGTGCGCGAGGCGCCGCCCGCGAACGCTATCTCGCAAGGGGACCAGCACGACGAGGCACCAGTTTCGGTCACCGACGTCGACGCCCGCGAGCCGCCAACGGAGCCACACATCGCTGTGGCCGACCCCTTCGAGGTCGACGCTCAGCTGGCCGACATCGGTGAGAGCGCGGCCGCGCCGACCAGATTGACGACTCGGAGGCGGCGTTCTTCGCGTCGGCACCCGTGACACCCCTCAGATGATGCTCGTCGTTGACAGCCCGCCGCCGCCGAGCGCCCGCACGCTGTGCTCCGTCGGCGTCGCGCCGCCGCGGGTGCCCTCGCCGCGCGAGCTGCGGCAAAGGCGCCATGACCTCACGTTCGTTGGAAAGCGGCCAGTGGCGCCCCGCTTCGACGCGCAGCGGCGATGGTTCCTGTGGCTCTCAGGCTGGTCTTTGCCGCCGTTTGCCGCCTAGGACTCCTCTTCCGCCGGAACCGACGACCCTTGCGCGAAGAAAACATATAAACGATCGTGGTCGCCTCACTTCTCGCGAGGCCCCATGACCATCCAAATCGGCGACCCAATTCCTGACGCGACGCTCTACGAGTCCACGGAGTTTGGCGAAGCGTGCCCCGTTTCGCCGGGTAAGGTCTCGGTCCGCGAGGCCACGCAAGGCAAGCGCATCGTCGTCTTCGGCCTGCCCGGCGCGTACACGCCCACGTGCTCATCGAAACACGTCCCCGGTTACCTCGAAGCGTTGCCGGCCCTGAAGGCCAAGGGCGTTGATGAGGTCTGGTGCGTTTCGGTCAACGACGGCTACGTGATGGCCGCCTGGGGTCGCGAGCAACATGCCATCGGCAAGCTCCGCATGTTGGGCGACGGCAGCGGCGAGCTGACGAAGAAGCTCGGTCTCGAACTCGACCTCAGCGAGAGCGGAATGGGCCTTCGCATGAAGCGCTTTTCGATGTTCGTCGACGGCGGCGTCGTCAAGCAGGTCAACGTCGAGGCGCGTGGCAAGTTTGAAGTGAGCGACGCCCAGACGATGCTCAAGCAGTTGGGCTGACGGCATGCTCCCGGAAAAGAAGCAGGTCCTCATCGTCGACGACGAGGTCAACCTTCGGAAGGTGCTCTCGGCGCAGCTCTCGCGCGACGGCTACGACGTCATGACGGCGGAAGACGGCGCCGAAGGTCTGCGCCTCTTGGGTGAGAACCACATCGACCTCGTCATCACCGACCTCAAGATGCCCAAGGTCGACGGCATGACGCTCCTGCGGCGCGCGCTGGAGGAGATGCCCGATCTGCCGGTGGTGATGATCACCGCGCACGGCACCGTCGATACGGCCGTCGAAGCGCTCAAGATTGGCGCCTTCGATTACCTTACCAAGCCCTTCGATTGGGACGAGGTTCGGCAGATCGTCGCCAAGGCCCTCAAGACGAAGCAGCTCGCCGAAGCCGACGCATCACCAGCGAAGGCCGCCAAGGACGCGCGCTTCGACATCATCGGTCAGTCGCCACAGATCTTGGAGCTCTTCGCCGTGCTCGAACGCGTGGCCGACACGCCTACGACGGTGCTGGTGACCGGCGAGAGCGGCACGGGCAAAGAGCTCGTGGCCCGCGCGCTTCACGACCACTCGTCGCGCCGCGGAAAGCCGTTCATCAAGGTCAACTGCGCCGCGATTCCCAAGGAGCTCATCGAGAGCGAGCTCTTTGGTTACGAGCGGGGCGCGTTCACGGGCGCCGTGGCGTCGAAGCCCGGTCGCTTCGAGCTCGCCAACGGCGGAACCTTGTTCTTGGACGAGATCGGCGAGATTCCCCTCGAGATGCAGGTGAAGCTCCTCCGGGCGCTTCAAGAGAGCGAGTTCGAGCGCGTCGGCGGCATCAAGACCATCCGCGTCGACGTGCGGCTCGTGGCGGCGACGAACCGAGACTTGAAGAAGCTCAAGGCGTCGGGCGCGTTTCGCGAGGATCTGTTCTACCGACTGAACGTCGTTCCGATTCAGCTCCCCGCGCTCCGCGACCGTACGAGCGACATTCCCCACCTGGTCGATCACTTTCTCGGCAAGTTCAACGAGCGCCTCAAGAAGGCCATCACGGGCGTCGACGCGGAGGCGATGGACGTGCTCGTGAGCTACCCGTGGCCCGGCAACATTCGCGAGCTCGAGAACGTCATCGAGCGAGCAGTTCTGTTCTGCGACACGCAAAGGCTCACGATCGGCGCGTTGCCGCCGGAAGTCCGCGGCTCGCACGCGGAGAACGCCGCGCTCATCGCCGCCGAGGGCCACGACCTGGCGGAGGCCCTCGCCGGCGACGGCGGCCTCAAGGAGCACGTGCGCGTGGCCATGAGCCGCCTCGAGCGTGAGCTCGTGAGTCGCGCGCTCGCGCAGACGAGCGGAAATGTGACGCACGCGGCGCGCCTGCTGAAGATCTCGCGCAAGGGCTTGCAGCTGAAGATGAAGGAGCTGGGCCTTCGCGAGAGCGAAGGTCCGAAGGGCGACTAAAGGGGCGCCTTCATGCGTCGACGCACGGCCGCGCTCGCGACCACCGCGCTGGTGCTCGGCGGCTGCTCCATTCGCGACAAGGGGGGGAGCCTCGACGCTTCGGCGGCCCCTGCGGCCTTGCCCAAGGCGGCGACCGCGCCCGAGCGTCCGGGCATGATCCTCATCCCCGAAGGCGTGTTGCGCGCCGGCACGCCCAGGGGTCGCGCCCCTCGCATCGCCGAGGAAGAAGCCGCGGGCGTCCCCGTAGCGCTCAAAGCCTTCTACATCGACCGTCTGCCGTATCCGAACGAAGCGGGCGGGATCCCCACCACGAACGTGACCCGGGATGACGCGGCGCGAATGTGTTCCGCGGAGAAGAAGCGCCTGTGCACGGAGCTCGAATGGGAGCGCGCGTGCAAGGGCCCCAGCAACAGCACCTACGAATACGGGGACGCCTACAAGGAGAACGTCTGCGACACGGGGCGACCGGCTCTCGTGGCCGCACGGCGGCCATCAGGCGAACGGACCGCGTGCAAGAGCGGCTTCGGCGTCATGGAGCTGCACGGCGGTGCGTGGGAATGGACCGACAGCGTGTGGAATCGTGGCGCCGCGGCTCGCCCCGCGGTGCTGCATGTCCTGCGCGGAGGGAACGCCGAGGCCGGTGAGATCGTCGGCCGGTGCGCCAACGCCATCGCTCGCGGCGGGACGACGAAGAGTCCGGCCACCGGCTTTCGCTGCTGCGCCGGTGAGCCCAACCTCGCCGTCGTGAAGGTGCCGGACCCGCAGGTCATCGTCTTCGAGCGCGCCCTTGAGCTGCAGAAGGCCGCCACCGCGCTGAGGAGCGTCGGAACGAAGGCCCTCGGCGGCGGGCAAGGCGACGCCGAGTTCGTCGCCCGCGTCGCCTGGTTCTGGCGTCCGACGCCCAACGACGAGCTGCGCATCGTGTCGGGATGCATCGACAGCGTTGCGGCGCCCCGTGTAGACGCTGGCGTCGACAAGCGCGCGCGCTGCGGCGTGCTCGTCGCGCGCATCGTCGAAGCGGAGCCGACCGTTGACGAGCGCATGGACCAGCCGCCAAGTGCCGATGCCGGCGCGCCTCTCGTGCGCGCTGGTGGCGGGACCGTCGACGTGCAGCTCCTCGCGAGCATCGAGTCCGGCTACCAACTCTCGGAGGTCGTGCTCTTTGGCAACGCGAAGCGCCTTCGCATGTGGGGCATCGACAAGGCCGGAACGTTCGTCCGCGAATTCGGCTACAGCTTCGGACGCGTCGAGGTCGGCGAGCCTAAGCGGCATTGAGCTTCAAACAATGAGGTTTGAAGTACGCGCGCACAACCCCCAAACAAAATGTTTGAAAAACGCGCCGCGGACTTGACCGCCGGGCGATCCTGATGCACAAGTGAATGGTCGGCGCGCTTCCCGCGTCGAAGACCACGCATCCAACGAGCTCGCCATGAACTCCCCCTCCTCAAACTCGCAGCCAAACGCGCGACCTGCCTCGGTGCAGGGCTTGTGCGCGACCGTCGCGACGCTCGAGTGTCGGGCGGCGCAAGCCGGGCTCGGGCTCGAAGCCGAGCATGCCACCCTCCAGGGTGCGGTCATGCCGGTCCAGCGGGGGCCATCCTAGGGTACGCCAACAGAAGGTTTCAGACCTTCGAGGGCCACCTGGGAGACCCCCCCGGGTGGCCTTCCGCGTTTCAGGGCCGCGTGCGGCCCACCGGCGCGGTGTCGAACGCCGGTGCGCGCCTGTCTCGAGTCGTCCCGTTCGGGGCGCTCGGGATTGGCCGGTGCCACGGGCCCGTGTTCCGGGTGCCGCTCGCGCTCTTTTGCCCGAAGGTCCGACCTCCACCATCGGCGGGCCGGTTCGGAGATGCCGCCGCGTCTACCCCACGCGGGCAAATACAAACAAGATATTCAACACGGTAAAACGTTAACTCAATCACACTTGATGGCCCGAAGCCTCATGGCTTCGCGACGTTCCGGGATCGTCTAGCGGGAGGACGCTGGGCTCTGAACCCAGAAACGCAGGTTCGAATCCTGCGCCCGGAGCCCTGGCTTGCGTGTCGGTTGCGAGCTCGCTGCATCGAAGGGTGCCGCGCGCCCGCGCTCGCCTCCAAGCGCTGTTCTTTGACAACTCGATGCCAAGACGTTTTGGCGCGCGCGGTGATCGCCATCACCGCTTCGTGCGCGGAGGCCGCCTCAAGCGACTCTCGGCGCACGGCGCGCCACAACAACATTCCAGCGTGGCCCAATGGCAGGGCACCCGGCTGTTAACCGGGGGTGTGAAGGTTCGAGTCCTTCCGCTGGAGCCGCTCAAGTCGCTAGGACTTAGACTTCGCGCCGCCGCTCGCTGGCGCTCGCGGACGCGAAGTTACGAGTCCTTCCGCTGGAGCGAAATCTCTCGCGCTCGTTCCTGTCGTCCAATGGAGAAGATCTCCGGCTTTCACCCGGAAGATGCAGGGTTCGATTCCCGCCAGGAACTCCGATCGCGCATCGCACGCCGCTTCGTCGTGTGTCGCGCGCTCCATCGATGGTGACGTTGCTCGTCTGGGACGAGGGTCGGCCGTGAACCGACGGAGACGGGTTCGATCCCCGTACGTCACCCTGCGAAGCGCTCACGCCGGCTCAGCGTGACGCTCCGTGCATGAAGTTTGGGACCGTAGCTCAACGGGAGAGCACCCGGTTTGCACCCGGAGGATGTGGGTTCGATTCCCATCGGCTTCCACCGCCAGGTACCACCACGTCGCGCGTAAAAAAAAGTGGCGCGCGTCGTGGTGGTAGCCGGTATCCGCGGACATCGTCGAAAGGCAAGACCGCAGTCTTCCAAACTGCTGATGCGGGTTCGATTCCCGCTGTCCGCTCCACGTGCCACACGGCGCTCCTCCAAGCGTCGCCCGTGGCCACGTTCGAGCCGAATCTCTGAGAGGAGCGCGGACTGCAAATCCGTGCGCGAGGGTTTGATTCCCTCTCGGCTCTCGGTTTAGGGGAACCCTGGGCGGGTTCCCTCTTTCTTGCGTTCCGCAAGAAAGAGCCTCCCTCCGCCGCCTCGGCGGCCGAGGCGCTTCCGCTTCGGTCTTCGCCTCGCGGAAGCGAGGGCGTCGTTTCGAATGGGGCGTCGTCGCGGAGCCTGCCTCCGCCTATTGCTATGCTTTGGAGTGGTTCCGGTCTGGGGCCCCCCCCCCCCCCCCCCCCCCCCCCCCCCCCCCCCCCCCCCCGCCCCCCCCCCCCCCCCCCCCCCCCCCCCCCCCCCCCCCCCCCCCCCCCCCCCCCCCCCCCCCCCCGCCCCCCCCCCCCCCCCCCCCCCCCCCCCCCGCGACGCCTCCCCTCCGCCGCCTCGCCAGGCCGAGGCGCTTCCGCATCGGTCTTCGCCTCGCGGAAGCAGGGGCGTCGTTTCGAGTGGAGCGTCGTCGCGGAGCCTGCCTCCGCCTCGCCTACTTGCTACCTGTCCCCATCGTCTAGCGGCCAAGGACGTTTGGTTCTCATCCAGAAAACACAGGTTCGACTCCTGTTGGGGACGCTGGCGACTGACTCGCGCCTTCGTTCCGCCGGAAGCGGTCTCGAGCGTCCGAAGCTCGATGGCTCGGTTCGACTCCGAGCGGAGGCACAACAGAAACGACGACGGAAGCGGCAGATGCCGTGAGGACTACATCAACCTTGGGCGTTGAGAGCAACGATCGCTGATCGCTGCGCTCGTGTCTTCGCACACCTTGCTGCCGTTTACGTCCTTGCAAGCCGCCGCCCAGGCCCAGATAGCGGGGCACCTCACTGGTAACGAGGAGACGGAGGGTGCGATTCCCTCGGGCGGCTCGGCGCGAACGCTCGCGCGCTCGCGAAGTCACGAAAGCAAGTCACGAAAGCAAGTCACGAAAGCAACGCTGCGTCCCGGCAGGAAGGCGGGCCTCATAAGCCCGACCGTGGTGGTTCGACTCCATCCGCAGCGACCCACTCTTCCGGAGTCGTCCAACGGCCAGGACATGCGGCTTTGACCCGCAGAACGAAGGTTCGAATCCTTCCTCCGGAGCTTCGAACGGCCCGCCGCCTGCCGCGCGCTGCCGCTCCGCATGAATCATCTGGGTGTAGCTCAAAGGCAGAGCTCTCGGCTTGGGACCGAGAGATGCACGTTCGATCCGTGCCACTCAGACCAAAGGCACCGTGAGCCGCCCGCGCGGCGTCATGGTGCATCCGCGGGGGAAGCCATCTGGTGATGGCGTCTCTGTGACAAGGAGAATTGGGCGAGTTCGATCCTCGCTCCCCGCACCGCTGCCGCGCCTTCGCGGTAGCCAACTTCGCCGACGTAGCCCAACGGCAGAGGCCGCACGCTTAGAACGTGCTCAGTGTCCGTTCGAATCGGACCGTCGGTACTCATGCGTCGAGTCGTTCGACTCGATGCGTGCTTCACGCGTCACCGTGGTGGAACGGCATACACGGCAGGCTGAGAACCTGCGCGCGATTCGCGCATGAGGGTTCAACTCCCTCCGGTGGCACTTTTGCGGGGCTCGCTCTCTGGTGAGAGCACCTGCCTTACAAGCAGACCCAGGAGAGTTCGATCCTCTCGCCCCGCACCGGCTGGTCGCACGTCAGCACGATATCGGCGCTGTCGCGCGTCGCGCTCGTCAGCCGCGTGTGGAAGGTAAATTGGCCTCAGGGCCAAGCCTGTCTCGAAAACAGTGCGCGCCGCGAAGAGCGGCGTGGGGTGCGAGTCCTCTACCTTCCTCCTTCGCCGGGCGTCGTGCGCCCTTGCATGGCATCGGTTGTCGAAGAACCACCGCCCTACAAACCTGCGCATCTCCCGGACGTCCGCGCACGCCTCGATCTGGGTTGCTGGTGCGCTCGCGGAACGCGAGTACCTCTTGCTTCAGGCTTCCACCATCCCGCAGAAATCGCGCTCTGGTCGCAGAACCGGTGAGTCGCCCCCCCTATTTCTCGGGGAACCGCTTTTCGAAGTCGTCCACCACGGCCGCGCTCTCATTGACGACGCGCTGGCTAATCATCGCGTTCTTGCCGAACCAACCGAACGCGCGCAGCGACGACGTGAACCCTGAGGCCCCGCCGCGGAGCGACAGGTCGCGCGTCGACGTGAACGCGTCGGGCATCTTCGACAGCTCCGCCTGAAGGTTCTGCTTGGCATAGCCGGTGACGGCAGCCGAGACGTGGCACCCGGCGCAGGGCAGGTCGTCGGGTGAGTACTTCGCGGGATTCTCGATGCGCGCGAAGGCCCCCAGGGCCTTCTCGAGCGCCTCTCGCGACGCGGCCTTCGCGCCGTCGCTCGAGAGGAGCAGCGACGTGTCTTCGGGGGCCTTCTCGACGGGAAGAAAGTCGAAGCTGTAGCCGCCGTCCGACGGCGTGAGGATAACCCGTTGATTGCTCTTTCCAACGCCGACGATGTCGAGCTGCGCAAGGACCCCGTCCTTGCGGTCGAAGCCTCCAAAGAACCAGACCTCGTTGGTGGGCGGGGCCCGGAGGAAGAAGGTCATGCGAATGAAGTTCTGCTCGCCGGCGAGGCGAAGGACGAGCGCGTTCAGCGCCGTCGCGTACGGGCCCTCGCCGCCCTGGGCCGCAAACCCTGCATGCACGTCGAGCGGTCCGTCGGCTACCTCCGGCGCGAGCGAGCGGAGGCGGCGCAGCTCCCGCACCAGCCCCGGCAGTTCGGCGTCCGAGAGTTTGTAGAAGAGGTGAACGGCTGAATCGCGCGTGTCGCCCTTGTCCGTGATCGGCTGCATGACGAGACGAATCTGCGCCTCGCAGTCGCTCTGCGGGTGTCGGAAACATCCGTCGAAGCGCACCGCCACGGCGCGCAAGCGCGTGTAGTCGAGCCCTTGCTTTGGCACGACAGGGAAGGGCGGGATCGCGTCGTAGACAGCCATGGGCAGGAGCTCACCGCGCTCGCCCGCGCTGGTCGGGCCCAGGTACCCGGGAGCGGACGGCGAACTCGGGACCGGCAGGAGTACCGACACGTCGTTGAGACCAAGCGAAGGCAGCTTGGCCGCCGGCGCTGCCGCGTCGGGCGTCACGCTCGGTTCGGAAGAGGCTTCGCAACCGGCCGCCGCGAGCGCGAACCAAACGAACACAATGGCGGACCCACGCATGAGCGGTCTGCTAGCAGAGTCGCCTCGTGGGCGCCACCGTTCGGCCTCACCCCGGGCGTGCGTGACCTACCAGCCCGTCGTGCGGTAGTCCTTCAAGAACTTCCCGTACACGTGCGTCCCCGTGAGAAGGCCCGAGAAGAACGGATCGCAGATGCGGGCGGCGCCGTCGACGATGTCGAGCGGCGGCTGAAAGTCGTGCACGTCGGTCTTGCGCGCCGCGATGGCCGCCGGGTCTTCGTCGGTAACCCAGCCCGTGTCGACGGCGTTCATGTGGATGCCGTCCTTCACGTAGTCGGGCGCCGACGTGAGCGTCATCATGTTGAGCGCCGCTTTGGCCATGTTCGTGTGCGGGTGCTTGTCGGTCTTCGTGCCGCGCGAGAACTGCCCCTCCATGGCCGAGACGTTGACGACGTGCTTGTCGCGATTGGCCGTGCGCAACATGAGCGGCTTGAGCTTGCTGCACAGGATGAACGGCGCCACGGCGTTGACGAGCTGCACCTCGATCATCTCGGGGCTCGGCACGTCGGCGAGCGTCAAGCGCCAGCTGTTGATGGCGCGGAGGTCGACCTGCTGAAGGTCCGCGTCGAGCCGCCCTTCGGGGAAGAAGCTCGCGGCCGCCGGCTCGCCGTCTCCGTAAGGCATTTGCGACAGGAGCGCCGACGCGGCGATGCCCACGCCCGCACGCGAGTCCTTGAGCGGCCCGAGCAGGGCGCCACCGGCCAGCGAGCCAGACCCAGAAAGCGCCGTCATCTGCGGTGCTGCGCTGCCGCCGAGCGCGAGCTCAGCGAGGTGATCATGCGCGCGGAGGAGGGCACGCTCCAGCTCTGGAAGCTGCCTCGACGGCAAGAGCTCTCGCTCCAGGAGGTGCGCGTAGTAGGCCGGCGGCCGCCGGACTGTTTGCGCCGCGTTGTTGATGAGGATGTCGAGGCGCGGCTCGTTCTCCTCCAGGTAGCGCGCGAAGATCTCGACGCTCGGTGCGTGCCGGAGGTCGAGACCGTGCACCGTGAGCCGATGGCCCCAAGCCGCGAAGTCCGTCTCGGCGGCGTAGCGCTTCGCGGCATCATGCGGAAACCGGGTCGTTACAACGACGCGGGCGCCAGCACGCAGCATCATCAGCGCGGCCTGAAAGCCGATCTTCACGCGTGCTCCCGTGATGACCGCGACGCGACCGTCGAGCGGCGCCGACTGAAAGCGCTTGCCGTAGTTGAAGTCGCCGCAGCTCGCGCACAGAGCGTCGTAGAAGAAGTGGAGCCGCGTGAACTCGGCCTTGCAGATGTAGCAGTTGCGAGGCTGCGAAAGCTCGCGCCGCGCCAGTGCGTTGCCTGGCTGCTCGGGACGCGCCCCCGGTTCGGTGACCCCCGGTTCGGTGAGCCGTGCCGGCGCTGAGAAGACCTCGGCCTTCCGCGCCTCGCGAATCCCGGTCTCGCTCCGCAGCACACGATCCTGGTTCTTCTTCTTCTTGGCCTCCACGCGACGGAATGCCTTCGCCGTTCGCACCACCTCATGCCGAACGGGGCGTGACAGGCGGCCGGCCGCGATCAAGAGCGCCCGCCTCGTCGGTTCGTCGAGGTCGGTCAGTCCCGTGCGATCGGTCACGAGTGCCTCCAGAACACTGAGGCAGCGGCGGATGTCGTCGTCGGAGATGGAGGCCATGGGGACTACGGCCTCGCAGCATGGCGCAAGGAAGCCCTCGCGGAAAGACCGACTTCGTTGACGTCGCCGCGAAAATACCCGGAATTGCCCGGGGAAGAGCCTCTCCCGCATGAGCGTTCTTTGGGCATGGGAACGCTACGAGTCGTCTTCGCCTGCTCCGTTGCAACGGCCCTCCTCGCGGCTTGCAGCGGAGACCTCGGGGCGAACGATCGGTCGGCCCCGCTCGCCGAAGGCGCGGCGTCGATTGAGCCCATGGCGCCCGCCGCCGATGCTGGACCGACCCTTGCCGAAGAGCCCCTCGCGCTGAAGCCCGAGCCTCGCCAACGCGTTGTGCCGGGCTTGCTCATCGCCGCGCCCACGACGGGCGCCTTCGCCACGGTGCAGGGGTTGTGTCGTGCCGTGGTGCGGGACGCGCACCGCACCCTCTCCGCTCGGGTTCGAGAAGCCCGCCATGAGCTCTCGCCCGGCGTTCCGTCGTGCAAAGAGCTCGCGAGGTTGCCGTTTGTGCCGAGCGGTGACTTCCGCTCGCTTCACGCCATTCGCGTCGACGACGGCGTCGCCGCCTCCTCGCAGCTCGTCGTTGAGCGCGCGCGTGGCTTCGTCACGACCGGCGTCGCGTGGGATCTGGCGGACCCCCTCGACCCGGGCTGCGGTTCCATCGTTCGGCCGGAGGCCCTCATCCCCCTGCGCGTCGAGGGGCGGCACTTGGTTGCGAGCCTCGTGGCGTCGCGTCTCCTCTATCAGGAGCCCCCGGCGTCAGCGTCGGACCCTGAGGGTTCGTTCGCGGAGCCGCTCGCCGAGCGCGCTCACTTCAAGTTCCCCGGGTGGTGCGCCGACGAGTGCGGGACGTTCGGTTGCCGCAGCATGGACCTCTACGAGGCCCCGGTCGGCGTGCTGCTCCCCAAAGACAACACGAACCTCGCGCCGCTCGACGTCACGTGGCCCGGCGAGGCT
Organism: Myxococcales bacterium; assembly: GCA_016703425.1. Lineage (NCBI taxonomy): Bacteria > Pseudomonadati > Myxococcota > Myxococcia > Myxococcales > Myxococcales bacterium. Next base: position 320,518 of record JADJCA010000015.1, on the reverse strand, counting down.
CCCTTCTTCGTGGGCTCCGACGGCGCGCTCGTCGTATTCGACAAATGAGCCAAGCGCTCCGCCTCTCGAAGGCGTCTTCCAGCGGAGAACGTAGTAAGACGTGGCGTGCGTTTGGCCCGCGTTTTCCTCATCGTCGCCTTGGGCGCGTGCAGCGCGTGCGACCCCGAGAGCGAGCAGGCGTCGCCCTGCAGAGAGGCCTGCGGAGACGCATCGGTGCAAGATGCACGTAGCGACGACGGCGGCGCGTTGCCCTCGGCGTGGCGCTGCCTGAGTCAGCCGCCGACTCGGCCGTCCGCGGTGCCGGCCACCGTGACGAGCCGTCATCGCTTCTTGCGACTCTTCACGGAGACTGCCGTCGTCGGGATGCCCGTGGAGGCCTGTGAGCGCTTCGAGGTCGATGCCGCGTCACCCGACGCCGGCAGTCCCCTCCGCTGCGTCGGGCCGCTCGCACAAGGCACCACCGATGCGGCTGGGTACGTGGCCTTGGCGTTGCCCGGAGGAAAGACCGCCGCTCTCGCGCTTCGGCCCAGTTCGTCGTTCCCGGACATGTTGCCGGTGCTCACGGATCTGCCCGCGAAGTACGAGAGCGACGACGGCGCGCGGGAGATCGCAACGGCGGAAGCCCAACACCTCTTGAGCGTCGCGGACGTTGAGCTCATCGCGTCGGTTGTGGGGGTCTCGATCGATCGGAGCCTCGGCGCCGTGCTGGCGTTGGGCGTCGATTGCGATGGCAAGCCGGCAAGCGGAATGAGCGCGCGCCTCGCTGCACCGGGGCCGACGACGGCTGGCTATTACGTCGTCGCCGGCGTGCCCAGTACGACCGCGACGGAGACTGGCGAACGAGGCGAGTTGGGCTTCTTCAATGTTCCGCCGGGTCAAGCGTCGGTGACGTTAGCCGTGCCTTCGTCCGGCCTGTCACTCGGGACGCGCAACCTCCCGGTGGCACCGGGCACGATCACGATGAGCGGCTTCGGGCCGCGCTTGTAGGGCGCGCTCATGACTTGAGCGTCTCCGCCGATGCGGCGCACGCTCAAGAAGAGACAGCGACCCAACCAACGCAACGCGCAACAGGAACGCCGATCGCTGAAGCTAGCGACAGGCACCGCGGCGGGACGCTATGCTCCGAAGACGCCGCGGCGCGGCGAGCTCGATGAAGCGTTGGAGTCTCCTCACGGTCGTGGCGGTTGCCCTGTGGGTGTCGCCTTCTGCGGCGCAGACGCCGTCGCCGGCTGATCGTGAAACGGCGCGGACGCTGATGGACCAGGGCGACCGCGCCTACGCGGAGAAGCGCTTCGCCGATGCGCTCCGCGCCTACCGCGACGCCGACGCGATCATGCACGTGCCGACGACGGGCGCCGAGCTCGCGAAGGCCCACGAAGCCCTCGGACAGCTCCTCGAAGCCAAAGAGGCGTGTCGCCTCGTGCTCGCGTATCCGAGCGAGGCGACGGAGCCGGCGCCGTTCAAGGCAGCGCGCGAAGGTTGTGCGACCCTCGCGCAGTCGCTCGGCGACCGAATCCCGAGCGTGACGTTCCGCATCACGGGACTTCAGCCTTCCGATGCCTTCCAGATGACCATCGACGGGGTGCCGGTTCGCGGGACCTCGTTGGAGGTGCTCCGTCGCGTAAACCCGGGGCCGCACCGCGTCGTGATCGTTGCGCCGGGGTACGACGACACGGCAGCAACGTTCGCGGTCACGGAGCGGAGCGCCCAGCGCGTGGACCTCGCGATGCGCGCGTTGACGTCCGCAGCGACGCCGGTGACAAGACCACTGGCGGCGGAGCCCGCGAGGGCCGAGGCAACGCCTTCTGCGCGACCCGCTCCCGAAGAACACGCGGCGGTGCCGCTCTACGCGAAGGTCGCCTTCGGCGTTGGGGCCGTCGGCGTCGGCGTGGGCGCCGTCGTCGGGGCCATGGCGCTGTCCCGCGTGAGCCGCGCAAGGGAGCTCTGCGTTGGCAACGAGTGCGATCCCGCGGCGAGCAACGACATCGAGGCTTCCAAGTCGCTCAGTCACGTGTCCACGGCGGCGTTTGCCGTGGGCCTAGTGGGCGCCAGCATCGGGCTCGTTGGACTTCTCACGCGGTCCACGGCCGCATCGTCGCCGCGCGTCGAGGCCTACGTGAACGCGACCGGCGCCGGCGTCGCGGGGAGCTTCTGAGCGTGGCCATGAAGATCGCCAAGACGCGCCAGAAGAGGCCCCTTCGCGGCCTCATCGCCCTCGTCGCGCTCACCACGGCGTGCGAGCTCATCACCGGCGCCGATGATCTCTTCCTTCGCGAGCGCCCGGCCGCAACGTCAGACGCAGCCGCCGCCGATGCGGCCAACGAGGTCGACGCCAACGTTGACGGTGAAGCCGCCGACGGTGGTGTGTCCATCGATGGCGCCGTCGCCGACGCCTCAACAGCAGACGTCTCCCTTCTCGACGGCGGAGCAAACGATAGCGCTTTGACCGACAGCTCGAACGCCATCGACGCGAACGCCACCGACGCGAGCGCCACCGACGCGAGCGACGCGGCGCCGGGCGCGTGCGCGCTCGCGGGGTGCGATCCAAAAGCGACCTGCAGCTTCGTCGACGCGTCGGTCGTGTGCTCGTGCCCCAGCGGCTACGGCACTCCCGATGACGGACACACGTGCGTCGACATCAACGAGTGCTCGCCGGTGAACCCCTGCGGCAACGGCACCTGCACCGATCTCACGGGTGGGTTCTCGTGCAGTTGCCCCGGCGGCGGCTGCGTCGTCGCTTACGCCGCGAGCGGCCCGTACAAGTTCCGCGTGCCGTCGGGCGTCTCGACCATTCAGGTTCATCTCTGGGGCGCCGGCGGCGGCGCCTCGATCGGCAACAACGTCTTCGGCGGCGGAGGGGCTACACCACGGGCTCGCTCATCGTCGCCCCCGGCGCGACGCTCGACGTGCTCGTTGGAGCCGGCGGCGGCCCGGGCTTGAACGGCCCCACCACGGCGAAGGCGTTTGGCGGCGGCGGCGCCGGCGTAAACTACGGCGGTGGTGGTGGTGGTCGCAGCGAGCTTGGTCTCGGCGCGACGCCGTATCTCGTCGCCGGCGCCGGCGCAGGCGCCGGGTACCACACCCCAAACGTGCCTGGCGCCGGGGGCGGCCAACAAGGCACCGATGGCACCGCAAACTGCGTCGGCGGTGGTCACGGCGGAACGCAGACGGCCGGCGGCACGCCCGGCTCGGGCGCTGTAGTCGGCAACCCCGGTGCCGCCGGCGTTGGCGGTGACGCCACGTCGTCGCAGTCCGGAGGTGGCGGTGGTGGCTATTACGGCGGTGGAGGCGGCGGCAATACTTGCAGCGGCGGAGGAGGCTCCGGTTACGTTCGCGGCTCGTCGCCCGTCGTGTCGGGCACCACGACCGCGGGCAGCGCGACCACCCCTGCTGGGACGGCCAGCCCTCACTACGCCGGCAACGCCGGCAAGGGTGGCAGCGGTACGAAGTACACGGCGGTGACCAACGGAGGCATCGACGGGCGCGTCGTCGTCACGTGGTGAGACTCGTCGCGGCGCCCGCTCTTGGCTGGTTGCCGAGCGAGCTACGACCTTGGAATCTCGATGAGCGCGAAGGCCGCTCCCTGAGGATCGTCGCACACGGCCACTTGCCGGCCGTCCGGCAGGGTCGTCGGTCCGATCACGTGGCCGCCTTTGTCCGAGACATACGCCGTGGCTGAGCGCAGCTCCGCGACGCGGAAGAAGAAGAGCCACTGGGGATGAATGTGTGGCTTGCCCGTGATGTCGCCCAGCGAGCCGACGATGGGTCCGTCGCCCCACGCAAACGTTTCAAAGACGCCGTGGCCGGGTACGTCGAGGTGGCCCCGCATCGTCATCCCGAAGAGCTCGCCGTAGTCCTTCGTTGCGGTCATCGGATCCGACGTGAGGAGCTGCTCTGAGAGCACGTCGCGCCGCGAGGGCACGACTTCGGAGGTGAGGCCAAGGATCGCCCCGCTGGGATCCCGCAGCGCGTAGCCGTTGCCGAGCAACAGGGCGCGACGCGCGACGAAGGCGGCGGTTGAGGCGGCGACGTCAGGGACAGAGAGCTGCCCGAGCCAGTGCGGCTTCGCTCCTCGTGCAAGCGCGAGCTCGGGGAGCTTGGTCACGTCGGGCGCGCCCTCCTCGAGGACTCCTTCGTAAAACGATCGCGCCGCGTCGACGTCGAGCGTCCGCAGCACCCAGTGGACGAAGCCGGGGGACATGGGGCGACGCTAGAGGAGATCTTGTCGTCGCGCGCGGCCGAGTTGCGATCGGGCCGCCGGGCATCGGCCAGCACGACCGGAGCGCCTGCCGACCGCCGGCCTTTACGTCAGGACCCGCGTGGGATACGAGAGATTGGTTCGCGCCCGTAGCTCAGCTGGATAGAGCGGCGGCCTCCGGAGCCGTAGGTCGGAGGTTCGAATCCTCTCGGGCGCGCCAAAGCCAACATGGCTTTGGCTTGCCGAGAGGAATGGTCGATCACTCGGCTGGCTCGCGCCAGCCTCGTGCGAATCCTCTCGGGCGCGCCCTTGTAAGATACACCTATTATCGCGGAGCGCCCGAGCGGTCGGAATCGCTGCGGGTTCCGGGGCACAAGCCTCCGGAGCCGTCGGTCGAGAGTCGCCGACGGGCGCGCTAGGCCCGGTCTTGAGTCCAAAACCGCGTTCTCTGGGGCAGACTTCTCGGAGAGAAGTGACCCACGGCTCCGGAGGTTGCTCCGAGCGTTTGGTCGGCGACCACGGGTTCCCGGGGGGGACGGGCGGAGCGCCTCGAGACCATCACACGACTGCTCGGTGATGGGGCGATGGTCGTGAGTGCATTAGTCGATCAATGCGCACGCCTGTTGCACCGGTCGGGTCAGGTCCCGGCACGATAGCTTTCCTTGTAGTCCCTCTTGCGTTGACGTTTCTCCGACCGAGCGATACGTCGAGCGCATGTGGACGCGCGAGCCGACATATGCAGACGGGAGGTGGCGCGGGGTCTGGGGCGGGCTCGAGGTGCACAGCACGTGGTATGGCGCCGCAAAGTTCCGCAAGGGCAGTGCCCCGCCGTCTCGCGTTGAGAAGAAGCTCACTTCTCGCACCGAAGCCGTAGCCTCGAGGATCCCGGGCGATGTGAAGCTCGCCGCCGGCGAGCTGGCAAAGCTGTGGAACACGCAGTGGCGAGGAGCCAAGAAGGCGCTCGACGGCACGCACTTCGTGAAGGCCGCAAAGCCGACGCTACTACTCTTCAACGCCGGCGAGACTGGTGACGAGTACATGCTCTTCTTCCCGGTGATGCGCGAGTTCGGGGGGCGCGGGGCGCACCTGCTCGTAAGTCGCGGGGTCCCAAAGTACCTCGTCATCGACACGCCTACGGATGCCAAGGGGAAGCCGACGAAGTCTTGGCTCGGGGTCGAGAAGCAGCACGTGACCCTGAAGTCCGTGCCCGTGAAGTCCGCGAAGACGAGGAGCCTGAAGCCCGCGTCGAAGCCCGCGAAGCCGGTGAAGCTTGGGTGGCAGAAGCCGCTCCGGTTCGACACTGTCTCGAGCGAATGGCGGGGCACCGCGGATCTTTCGGGCAAGCGGCTGCCGGTCGTGCTGCGCGTACAGAGCGATGGGGAGGCCGCGCGCGCGAAGGCGACTCTGCAGCTCGAGGCTCTGCTCGGGAACCTGCCTGCCCTGATGACCGCTATCGGTGCTCGACTCGCGGTGCTGCACGAAGGATCCTGGGCAGACACGTCGAAGCCGCCGGTCGATGCCGTGACTGTGCTCCGCCGCGTGAGGCCGAAAACGCTAACGCTCGACGGCGCGCGCTTCACGCTCTTGTTGGCTGACGGCGGGCTCTTCGCCGGCCACTTCGTCGAGGCGACCGGCGAACGCGGCAAGCTTCGGAGCGTGGGGCTCGTGGGATGACCGCGGATGCACGAGATAGTGGCGCGTGCCCGCGGGCCGTGTCGCTAGAACGTGGTAGGCCGCGCTTCAGAATGAGTCGACGCACCGAGTTGGTGCAACCTACGATTGGACCCCATACAAACCGAGCACTCGCAGACTCTCGATGGAGAACACGCTCAACCCCGCGGTTCTCCATCTGTTCTCTGCATGGTTCCTAAGACCCGAGCGGTTCCCATCAAGACAAAGAGCAGTTCGTAAACGTTATCGTTTGGGGCGCCACTCGATAGCGGTTACGAACTTTGGTGACCCGGGGCTCCGGAGGTCGCCGAAGCGCATGAGCCGCTGGAATTGCCGAGGCGCGGCTCTCACGGCGCTCTCCACAAAGAGCAGGCGGTGCGTGTAGGGTGCACGCGAGTGCTCGGTTTACGCGTCGCGAGGGCGCTCTCCGGGGCAGACCTTCCGGAGGGCGCAGGTCAGTCCGCGCGTAATGCCTGGAGATTGCTCGGGGGGCGATCGCGACGAAGAACGGTCGGTTGTAAACACGACTGAGAGGGGTCCGGGCGTGGCGTGCACCAATTCGCCGGCTCACGACTCGACGCGCGGTGGGCTCGATCTAACGGCCATCGGTTCCGTCGCGAAGGACCTCGACGGCGTCGTCTTCGTCGCAGACTCGCAGCCCGCGCGGCAGGTGGCGAACGTCGACGCGATGCGGCTTCTCGAAGGCCACCCGAAGCTGAGGGATGCGCCCGCGGCGCTTCTCTACACACGCGCGACGTGGCCGATGTCGTGACCGTCGAGGAGATGAACCGCCTGCTCAATGAGCGGGCGCATCCCTTCTTCGAAGGGGAGGCAATCGCCGAGGTCGAGCGCTGGCCCGCGCGCTGCGTCGGCATCGCGCTCGACGAAGTAGTGGTCGAGCTCGTAGCGGGGGATGCCAAGGACCTTTCCGCGTGAGTCGCTCGCGAACCGAACAAGCAGGTTGAGCCATCCGGCGCAGCGCTTGCCCTGCCCTCACCGCGTGCGTCCGCATCGTCTAGCATCGCTTCGTGAGTCAGACGACCCGCCTGACGATTGCGTCCGCGGACGTTCGCGAAAGCAGCATCGTGCTCGTGGTCGGGCGCGAGCGCGTCACCGACGATTGGGGCTGGCCCGGCAAGCGGGAAGCGGAGGCGTCGAATTGGAAACAGCCGTTCGACCCCCAAGCCGCGTACGAGTGGCTCGCGGACTTCGAAGCGATGACGGAAGAGGAGTGCGAGCGTCGCGTCGAGCTGACGGTCGACTTCGACACCGTGCTGGCGCTCGGGCCGTTGACGGGATCCTTCGAACGGTTCGACTTCGAGACGGTCGCCGGAGCCGTGATCGTCGGCAGCGAGCGGGCGTCGGCGCTGATGGTGGAGGAGTCGGGCAAGTGGGTTGAGTGGCCTCTCGAGGAGGGGGCGCGAGAGCCTGACGAAGGTGAGCTGCCGGCGACGCGCGTGGAGAGCGTCGCAAGCGCGGGGGATGTCGCCTTCGTGCTGACGTCGACGGGGATCTTCCGGCGCGAGGGCGGTGGAAGCTGGCATCGATGGCTCGAGCTCGAGGCGCCGGCGGGTCACCGTCGATCCCGGTTCGAGTTGATCTCGGCACGTGGGAGCCATGACGTCGTCCTCGGCGGATCGGGGCCCGAAGTGATGCGCGTGAAGGAACAAGTGACTGAGAGCTGGGGCTGGCCCGCCGGTCGGGTCACCGCGCTCAGCGCGGGTGAGGGGCAGCTGATGGCGGGCACGTCGAATGGTCACGTCCTGCGGCTATCCGCGTCTGGCGCGGTCCAGCCTCTTGCCCAGCTCCCGAGGCCAGTCGGATCCGTGGTCGAGTTCCGCGGGGCGATCTACGCCACAGTTGGGCAGCGACACGATCGAACGCACATTCCGCTGCCACGTCGGGCTGCCGTGAGCGCTCTCTACTCCAACGAATCGGGTGAGTTTCGTCCGTCGAGCGACCGGCACGGCAACAGTCTCACCGTCGCCAACGGGCGGTTGTGGCTCGCTGGCCCAAACGAGTTGCGCCAGTTCGATGGCCACGATTGGGTGAACCATCCGCTCTGGTGAGACGCCACGAACACGGACAAGGCGTCGTGGCCCTCGCGCGCCGAAGACCGCACGCGACGCTGGAAGATGCCGCTGGCGGACGTGCCGAGGCAGAGCGTTCCGTCGAGGGCGACGTCGGCGGAGGCGGGAATCGCCGCCGGGCCGATGGCCGTGAACCCCGTACCGCCCGTCGTGCTCGCGAGTGGCCCCTGCGTCCCGCTCGCGTTGTCTGCGCCCACGTAGATGGACGCGGTGGCGACGGGGTCGACGGCGAGCACGGCGTAACGCGTCGCGACAGGCGTCGAGAGCGCTGCCCAACTCGAGCCGCCGTTCGTGCTCTTGAAGAGACCGGCGCCGTTGGTCTGCGCGTAGAGCGTCGCAGCCGCCTTCGGGGCGATCACGATGCGAAGGACGTTCGCACTGGCGCCGGCGTCGCCGAGCGGCAACCCGCGTTGGCTGCCGCGAAGGTACCGCTCCTGCGCCCGCTGCGGCGGTAGGCTCCAGGTGCGTGCCCTTGACGCCATCCCGACCACCGCTCGCGCTCCTCGGCCCGCCGACCCAATCGTCGCGTACGACGCTGCGCTCGTCTGACCGACCGCGAGCCGAGGGCGACGTGCGCCTCTCGGGTGGGCTTTGCGCCGCATTTCGCCCCGTTGCACCGCTGACGACATCCGCCCCTTTACCGCGCCCCTTCCCCCGCTCGCACATGCCGACCTCAGGTCGCTATGACTTCCTACCCCCCCTCTTGCCGATGGGGGCTGACGACACCTGCGTATGGATCGTCGTTGGAGCAGACTCCCTCTTCCCAGGTGCCTCGCGAGGCGAGGTGCGGCTCGCCTGCGACGATCAACGTTTCGCGTCGCTGCGACGATCCATCACCACATGATCGATGCCGCCGTGGATGGGCCGGCCATCGTCCTCTGGCTACGTGCGGGCAAGCTCCTCTCGACCAAGGAGCCCTTGGTCGTCGAGACGAGAGACTCGTGCGTCGAGGTTACGCCCGAGGGCGTGCGCGAGATCCCCATCGAGCAAGGCGAAGATCAGAGCCGGCGATGTGGACACTTCGAGCTCGTCCCGTACGAGTGGGCCGCGTTCGGCAAGCTCAGGAGGCGGCCCGCGCCGTGAGCGCTTCGTCGGTGAACCGGACAGCTGACGCAGCGCGAGGCGCGAACCGCGGCGCTGTTCTCGTCGATCTGGCCACTCCGCGATGACTTCCTCAACCACGCTCCGCGTGCGGCACGGCGCACCCGAATTGACGCCGTTGCCGCCCCAGCTCGCGCAAGGTTTCAGCTGTACATGCCGTCGGTCGATGGGGTGGACGGTGGCGTGGACGGTGATCGGGATCTGGCCAAGCGACGAAGTGTCGTTGCGACCGAGAACGAGCACAGGCCGCCGCTTGTCCGGTGACGAGAATCGGAACCAGCGCACGTCACCGCGGCGAATCATGAGAGCTCTGGCTCATCGTCGTCGGTCACAGGGCCTTGCGGTCCACGTTTAGCCCACGCGTCCCAAGCGCGTTGTTGTTCGGCAGGCTTCTCTGCTGGCAGATCGTCCACGGCCTCTACGGTGACGCGAAAGCGGCGACCCTCGAGCGCGGGTACAGCTTCGTCCAACTCAATCACGTTGCCGTGCACGACCCCGGACACTGCGGCTGCCATCGCTGCAATGTAGCGCGTCTTCATTCCGCGGCTTGCGAGCCTCGCGCGTTCGACGAGGCGAGCGCGCTACGAGCTGCTCATCGACACACCGGGCAACCCGTCACGACGCAGCGTTACGCGTTCGAGCATGGTCGCTGTGTGGTGCAGTCCAGTCGGCGGCGGAAGGATTTCGATCGGAAGCGAGGCTCGGGCGACGCGCGGTGTGCCACGTTGCGTCGCGCGCGATCTCCCGATCGCATCGCGGGCTGCACCCGCGCGATCCATCGCGCAGGGCGACGTGCGGCACGTGCGTTGCTGATGCCGCGACATGCGCTTCTTCGTACTCACCGTGCCGACGATCATCATCGCAATGGCCTGTGGCGGCACCGTCGCCACGGGGCCCGCGGAGCCAGACGGGGGCGCGTCACGGATTGGCGTGCCGCCGCCCGGGAGCGGGAGGCGCGCCGCCTCGTCGTGCCCTGAAGAGCTCCCGGTGAGCGGTGAGGCCTGCACACGCGAGGGGCTCGCGTGTGAATACGGCGGGGAGGAGGATCCGCGATGCAACGACGAGCGGACGTGCACGAACGGGCGCTGGACGACGACCCGTGCGGGCGCGTGCGCCGGCACCGTTCCGGTCGCGACTTGTCGGGCCGTGCTCGGGCCGCCGAGCGGCTTGCCAGCCCAATGCACACCAGAAGCCATGGGCGCGTGCACCATCGTCGAGGACAACACGTACGTGCGATGTGCATGCGAGCGCGGCACCGACGCGATCGCTCGACACCAGTGCCTCCTTGGGCTCCTCGACGCGGAGTGCGCCTCGCCTCGTCCGCGCGTAGGGGATGGGTGCGCGCGCGAAGGATTCACGTGTGACTACGGCTCTTGCTGGGAAGTTGGCGGCGGCGTCCGCTTACGATGCGTACGCGGGACGTGGGTCCGTGAAGCGCCGGTGTGCGATCGCTAGCCAATCGCGTCACAGATGCCAGCGCTTGCGCGACGTCGTGCGTGTCGATGACGAACGTGCCTTGCACGGATCGACCGGCTTCGGTATCGGCTTCACGATCGTGCAATTCCCACGTGCTCTTGGCGCATCGAATCGAGTCTCGCGTGAAGCGCGTACAACGCGTCTTCGTCCACGCGCCACTCGGGCTCTGCCTTGCGGTGGACCGCGCCCCCGCCTTCTCGATGACGAGATGCCAAACCGGAACGCTCCACGAGGGCGAGCCGTGGGTCACGATGCGCGCGCCGCCGAGGCCGATCTGCGACAGCTGCCCATTGAAGCGCTGAATCGTCCAGGGAGACGCGGCGTTGCTCATGAGGCGAGCGCTTTGCACCTTACGTCGAGGAGCGCTTGAGCCTGTCGTGCGCACGGACGCGCGGTCTGCACCAGCGAGGCTCGCAGGCGGAGGCTCCATTTGCGGTCGGTCTCTCGCTGGGCATTCTGTCCCGTGCTGGCTACTAATGCGATCCGCGCGTCATGCAGCGCGGCGGTAGTCGTGGTGCAGGCCGCCGAGAACGGCGACGGCTCGGATCGAGCCATTGACCTCGGGTGCTCTCGGGATGGGCTGCTCGTGGAGCAAACGGGCTTCGTTGTAGAAGTGCACGTATTCGGTGACGAGGTTGCGGAGGTGTTGCTCCCCCGAAGATGAGGACATGATCGAGCAGCTCGCGACGGAACGTTCCGACGAACCGCTCGGCGAAGGCGTTCATGTTCGGCGCGCGCGGCGCTGTCCGCACGATGCGGACGCCGACACCCTCGAAGGTCGATGCGAAGGCGCCGCCGAACTTTCCGTCGCGTTCGCAGACGAGGACTTGCGGAGCCTGATCCATCGTCGCGTTGCGGGCTTGCTGCGCGCACCACGCGTCGGTCGGAGCGTATGTCACTGCAGCGTGAACCACCGTGCGACGGCGAAGGTCGAGAAAGAAGAGCACGAAGATCTCGCGGAACCGGACGTCGACGGTGGCGGCGACCTCCGCGGCGGCGGCCTTGGCCGTGACGCCGCTGCGGACGAGCGACGCCTCGAGCTCGTCAACGGCGCTCGCCTCAGGACACGTCGCGGTCGCGAGGTGGGAAAGACCGGCGACAGTGGCATGTCGTCGAGTCCCGTAACCCCCGGTCGAACATGCACCTCCCATGAGCTCTTCGTCGCCCCGCTCTACACGAACGGGCCCGCTTTGGATCCATCGACCCCAAGAGCGCTGCGCAGTGTGGAGCTTTGCGTCTCGAGCGACGACGTCTACAAGGACCACGGCCCTTCGCCTTTGGACCCATGACGAATCCTCCTCGCGCGCTGACGTAGCGGCTCAACGCCCTCGCGTGAATCCATCTCCATCCGAGCAGCACTCCCTTTCTCCTCGTGAACGGTGACGCGGAGGTCCATGGTGGGCGCGAGAATCGCAGCCGGGGGAGCACCGAGCGACGGCGAGAGCGCGGCGCGCTGGCCGGCCCGAAGCCTCCGGTCCACCGTGGCCTTGGCGTCGCCGAGCAGCCATGCCGTATAGGACAGCAGTGTAGGTTCCTCGTTGGACGTGAGCACCAAGGGAGGTCTCGTCGGCGGGCACGTACAACGAAACATGCGAGCCATTCTCATGGGCACTCTTATGGCGATCGCATGCACGACGGGGCGCGAACTCCCGCTGTCCGAGGTGTGGAGCCTCGACCTCCACGTCGGGGGCCCAGGGAAGCGCGTTGCCACAACGGGGATATTGGAGAACGTCTCGTCCGATGGTGAATCGTGTCAGGCGGAGCTCGTTGACGAAAAAGAGAGGGTTGAAGTGGGCGCCCGCGGGTCCGTTTGCGAGCAGGTGCGCTCTGCGAACGGACGGCGCGTGAAGGTCGATGGGATCGCGTCACTCGGCTGCATGGAGCTGGACATCAACCTGCGACCCGATGGCGGTAGTCGGCCGTTCTTGGCCATCAACGCAACGCAGGTGCAGCTGGTTCCCTAAGAGAGGAGTGCATTGAGCAGGGTGCGGCTCCACAGCCCGAACCCTACCGTCAGCGCTTCAAGCGACGGCGATGGTGCGGTGGATCGATCCATTAGGAGTGAGCGAACGCGCTTGGTGAGCATGGTATACGCGCGTCATGAGCGATCTGCCGGCCTGCCCGAAGTGTGCGTCGACCTATGCTTACGAGGACGGATCCGGACTCCTCGTCTGCCCCGAGTGCGGGCACGAGTGGAGCGCGGACACCGCGGCGAAGGCGGTCGACGCGGAGGACGGCCCGCGCGTGTGGAAGGACACGAACGGGAACGTCCTGGCGGACGGGGACACCGTCGCGCTCATCAAGGACCTCCCGGTGAAGGGTGCGCCGAAGCCGCTCAAGGCAGGCACGAAGGTGAAGAACATCAAGCTCGTCGACGGCGATCACGACATCGACTGCCGCATCGAGGGCTTCGGCCAGGTGGGCCTCAAGTCGATGTACGTGAAGAAGGTGTGAGCGGCGGAAGCCAACCGCGCCATTCGCAACATGTTTCGGATCGTCTTCTCGTCCACCCCGAGTGCTCCTCGATCGCCTGAAGCGTCATGCAGAGCCTTAGGAGGAAGCGGCAATTGCTAATTAATTAGCGCCCGGTGCGCTCTCGATGCTTGCACCCAGGCCAACAGCAGGGTCGGCGCTGACCCTCCTCCAATTCCTCCTGCGTTCGGCGGATGCGGCGAGATCGGGTCGTCAACTGCTTGGCATCCTCGACCCAGCAGATGAACTCATTGCGGGCCAAAGGCGTGATGTCGATCCAGGCGGCGAGCGCTGCATCGTTCGCGATCAGCGCCTCCCGCAGATCTGCGGGAAGCTTGTGCACGACACCGCCGGGAACCCGCTGGCTGCTCACGGAGCAACGGTAGAAAGGAATGCGCTGGTCGCCAAGGAGCGCGCTCGCTGTCGTCCTCCCGCCCTGGCATGCGGATGAACCCGGTCACGCACCTCGGACGAGTCGAGCTCGGGCTGGAGCCCCAGCGCGGTGAGGCGCTCGAGGGCGACGGCTGAAGGGCTCGTAGACGATCCCGCCGACGGGCACGCTGTTCCGGAGCATCGTCGCGACGAGCTCCACTGGCTTCATCGTCGGGTGCTCCTCGTTCGAGGCGGCTTCGGCACCTCGAACACGCTCGCCTGCGCGTTGTCGCCGTACCAGCCTTCTCGCGCTCAGGCGCGATGGAATGCGTGGCTCGACGAGCATCGCGGTCGGCTCGCATGGAACGCCGAGGCCGGCGCCTTCGTCCCGGCTGGCGGCGCCAACTAATCCCAGAGCTCCCTTGAATGGATGCGTCAGGCGTGATCAAAGGCGGTCATGCCCGCTCCGCATCCGATCGAGCTTCGAGAGCGTGTCGTCCGAGCGTACGAGCGGGGCGGCGAGTCGATCCTCGTCGTTGCCGCACGTTTCGGGGTGGCTCCGGCGGCCCTGCAGCGATGGCTTCGACGCAAGCGCGAGGCGGACACTGTCGCTCCGCACCTCGGGGATCACCCAAAAAAGGGGGCCAAAGAGGATCGCCTGAAAACCGGCCAACGAGGTAGCGGAGGGAGGCGTTGACGAAGTCGCGGGGTTGAGGCCCCACGACGGGATGGGCAACGTCTTGAGCGACGATAAAAAGCAGCAGGTTTTGGCGCTTGGACGACTCGGATGGTCGCTAAGGCGCATCGAGACGGCGACGGGGATTCGGCGCGAGACGTCGAGCAGGTACCTGCGCGAGGCAGGAATTGCCGTGCGTCCGGCCCGGGGATGGGGACATTCAAAACCGGCCAAAGAGCCGATCCCCGAGTCTGATGCGGAAAGCGGGCCTGCAGGATCGGCGGCGCTCGAGCTGACAGGTCCAAAACCGGCCAAAGAAGCGATCCCCGACTCGACCGCCGGCGCGAGCCGCTCGCCGCGGGCGAGCGAGTGCGAGCCTCACCGTGCCTTCATCGAGGACGCGCTCGTGCGAGGCCGGAACGCGAAGGCGATCTATCAGGACCTCGTCGTGAGCCACGGCTTCGCGGCGCGCTACGCGAGCGTTTCGCGCTTCGTGAAGAAGCTCCACGGCACGCGAGAGCTTGAGGCGCACCCCGTGATCGAGACGCCGCCTGGCGAGGAAGCGCAGGTCGACTACGGCGAGGGCTCGATGGTCCGCGACCCTGCGACGGGAAAGTACAAGCGCACGCGGCTCTTCGTGATGACGCTGGGGTACAGCCGCAAGTCGGTGCGCCTGCTTTCGTGGCGCTCGAGCGCGCAGATTTGGAGCGAGCTGCACGAGCGAGCCTTTCGGCGTCTCGGCGGCGCACCGCGCGTGACGGTGCTGGACAACCTGAAGGAGGGCGTCCTCGCGCCGGACATTTACGACCCGGCGATCAACCCGCTCTCGATCAACCCGCTCTATCGAGACGTGCTGATGCACTACGGCGCCGTGGCGTTGCCTTGCCGCATCCGGCACCCGGATCGCAAAGGCAAAGTCGAGTCGGGGATCGGGCACACGCAGCGCACGGCGCTGAAGGGCCTTCGCTTCGAGAGTCTCGAAGATGCCCAGGGCCACCTCGACCACTGGGCCGCCCGGTGGGCAGACACGCGGATCCACGGGACGACGAAGCGTCAGGTTGCGGCGATGTTTGCCGAAGAGAAGCCACACCTCTTGGCGCTCCCTGTCGAACCGTTTCGCTACTACCGCTACGGAAAGCGCACGGTGCACCTCGACGGGCACGTGGAAGTCGACGGTGCGTACTACTCGGCGCCGCCCGGCACCATCGGACACGTCCTTGCCGTGCAGTGGGACGACCGGCGAGTGCGGATGCTAAACGCCACGGGAGAGCTTCTCCGGGAGCATGTGCCGCAGGCGCGCGGCAAGCACCGGACCCACGAGGCCGACAAGCCGAAGAGGACGCCCGCGTCGACCGAGCAGCTACTCGCGCGAGCGCGCGGTGCAGGCAAGTCGGTGGGCGCCGTCGCCGACGAAGTCCACCGCCGCGATGGGGAACTCGGGGTGCGCCGGATCGTGGCGTTGGTCGGGCTCGTGAAGAAGCACGGCCCCTTCGCCGTGAACGATGCGTGCGCCTTCGCTCTCGAGGTGGGCAACGCGACCTATCGCTTCGTGCGCCAGTACCTCGAGAAACAGCGAGGGCCGCAGTTGGCGCTCAAACAAATCGATCCGCTCATACGCGACCTCACGCACTACCGCGATCTCATCGCGCAAAGGACCCAGGAGACAGCATGAATCTCATCGAATTGACCCACGCGCTGATGAAGCTGCGCCTCGGAGGCATGGCGGCCGTGCTCGAGTCGAGGCTGTTGCAGGCGCAGACCGAGGCGCTGGCGCCCATCGACATCGAGCGCCGGCGCGGCGCGAATCGCTGCGAGGTTCACGGGTTGCCGCTCCGGAGCTCCGGAGCGGTGGGGCGCAGGTTCGTGGTCGGGCACGAGAGAGCCGGTTTTGGGGTCGAAAACGGCGGCCTCCGGAGAAGACTTTTCCGAGACCGAGTGACCCACGGCTTCGGTGGAAGTGACCGAAGGCTACCGGAGGTTTTCTCCGTAGCCGCAGGTCAGCCGTCCGGGCCGACGGCGGGCAGCGGTCCGCTTGCGCCAGTCCTCCTCGCCGCGGCAGTGCAGGAATCTAGGTCGCCTCGATGGCCTTCACCAGCGGGTGGTCGCTAAGCCGCTCGTCGTACTTCGCGTTCCGCTTGCGCGCTCTATTGCGGAGCTTGTCGAAGTCAAACGCGCATGTGATGCGGACGCCCGCGCTGACGGCCTCGCTCACGACCAAGTGGATCAGCGACGCTTCTTCCACCCAGAGCTCGGGCTCCGCTTGGTAGCGCGCGATCGGATACTCGCCGGTCTCGTCGGGCTCGCCCACGTAAAGGAAGATCAGCTGCTCGCCCTTGGGGTTCGAGTGGAGGGGAATGCACGCGGGCAGGTTCGGGTCGTCGTTCCAGACGGGGACGCGCGCGGGCAATTTCTTGAATGCCTTCGCGAACGGTGTCCACTTGTCCGTGCGGACCAGTTGGTCGACGTTCGCGGAACGTACCGCGCGCTTCGCTCCGATCATTGCGCGGAGCAGGGGCGCGTCGCCTTCCCACAGCGCGAAGTTGCGATCGTATCGCAAGATGGTTTTCGCGCTCTCCGGCAGCTTCACGCTGTTGCCGTTCACCCTGCGGTTCGGGAGGCGGAGCTGATCGATGGTGGCTTCAGGCAATGGCTTCGGAGCTCGCTTAGAGCCGTGAGTCTTCTGTAGCGCACGGGCGATCTCCCCAAACTTCTCGTGGAAATCGCTCGGCCTCTTGAGCTCGATGACCGGTGCACCCTCCAGAGGCTTCAATCGTCGCAACGCGTAGCCATCCTGCGGTTCCCACTCCAGCGCTTTTCTGTACCAAAAAGCTGCTTTGTCGGGTTCGCCTAGCCGTTCGCACAAGTAGCCCTGGTTCTTGAAGACCGTGACGTCTTGAGGATCGACCCTGTGCGCTCGTTTCATTGCACTCACAGCTTCGGCGAGCCTGCCTTGAAGGAGCGCGACGAGGGACGCGAACACCGCGACCGAGATGCGCAGTTTATGCCGGCCCTGCTCGCGAGTTCTCCGCGCGGCACTCACCTCGCCGAATCGAGCGCGAGCTTCGGTGAGGTCATCATTTCGTAGCGCGATCATTCCCAAATAAAACAAAGCCTCGGGGTCACCGCTGAGAACATGCGCCCGCTCGAAATGGCGCACGGCCAGCGAGTAGTCGATGCGCGTCGCCGGCTTCATGCGGCGTCGTGTGATCTTCGCGGGGGCTACCATCGCCTTGTACACCGGCTCAAAGTCCAGATCGTTGAATCGGCAGGACAGATCCGGACCGTCTTCCACGCGCGGTCGCTTCCAAAAAGCACGCTCAGCGATGAGGAATGCTTCGCGGCCGAGCGTGATATGGCATTGTGCCAAGACCTCGTTCGTTTCAGCGGAGCGCTTGAGATCTACCGTGTCCAATTGGTCGCGGTCCCACCTCGTGGCCTGCAAGCGGACTCGTTTGAGGCACGCCCTAAGGTGCTCGATCTCGCGCGCAACGGCTGCGGGTTTGACCATAGGTGAAAGATACACCTTGAAACGATCACCGGAGATCAGAGTCTCCGGCGGAGCGATTCGGCGTCTTGGCGACTACCAGCGAGCATCCTGATTCGCGGACGGGGGCCGTCAACATCCAAGCCGACGGTCAGCTCGAGCTTCCCGTGACGTGTCTCGCTGACGCGGGCTCGCTCGACGAGCGCGTCCCGTACGCGATGGCCGTCACGCTAAAGGTCGCACCCGGCGTGAACACGAAGATCTGCGACGAGGTTCGCGCACGCGTCGCCCCGCGCGTACCGGTGCGTCCGGGCGCCTGACTTACGCGCGTGGGACTCCACGGCGCCGCTTCCTGGGGATCGGAACCGGCGCGTCGTCGTTCAGGACCATCTCGAAGAGCCCGTCCGCGAGCACGTCGACGAGGTCGTCGTACTTCGATCGCTTCGGCGGCACGTACGGCGGGATTGGCGACGGCTCGGGCGGGGTCGGAATCGGGGAGGCGTTTGCTCGGTTTCGCATCCCACGACCGTTCGCTCCACTCGGCCGGCGAGATCAAGCGAGAAGAAAAGGTGCACCACACGAGTGGACCCCATACAAACCGAGCACGAACTCGTCTCCATGGAGAGCGGCGCGCATCTCCGGAGAACCCCGGTGTTTCTGGCTCTTTGTCTGGGCCGGTTCCCATCAAGACAAAGAGCGGTTCGTATTCGTTATCGTATGGGGTGCCAAAGCCAACATGGCTTTGGCTTGCCGAGAGGAATGGTCGATCACTCGGCTGGCTCGCGCCAGCCTCGTGCGAATCCTCTCGGGCGCGCATATTGTAATATGCATGTAAGTCTCTGGAGAGCCCGCGAGGCCGGAATCGCTGCGGCGTCAAGGGGTTGGGCCTCCGGAGGCCCGTTGGCTTCATGTAGGCTGACTACGTCGAACGGCTCATCTCGCTGGTAGCTCACCGCGTCCGCCCCGATGCCCATGGAACACCGCCCCTACCCCAAGATCCCGTCGCGCCCCGACCCGTCGCAGTCGAGCCCCGCCGGCATCTGGGTCGCGACGGAAAAAGTTCACGGCGCCCAGGTCGTCGTGGGGTGCGACGGCAGCGAGACACACATCGGCAAACGCAAGGCCTGGCTCGCAGACGGCGAACCCTTCTTCGGCTGGCAGCTCCTCCGCGCAGAGCTCGCCGCCGCCGCGCGAGGCGTCCACGCGGCGCTCGCCTCGCCTCGCGCCGTTCGTCTCTACGGCGAGCTCTTCGGCGGCGCCTACCCGCACCCCGCCGTGCCGCCGAGTCCCGGGATATCGGCAGTGCAGACCGGCATCTGGTACTCGCCGAACCTGCACTTTGCCCTCTTCGACGTCGTCGTCGAGACGGCGGCCGACGACGCGGCCGAGTTCCTCGCCCACTCGGAGGTCGAACGGCTCGCGGCCGCCCACGGCCTCTTGGTCGTGCCGCTCGTCGGACGCGGACCTCGCAGCGTCGTCGATGCCCTCCCCATTCGAGCGCCAACGCGAGTTCCCGCATGGTTCGGGCTACCCCCCATCGAAGGCAACGTGGCCGAGGGGCTCGTACTAAAGCCCGACGTCCGTGCCGCGCCCAGCGACCGCTTCGTCATCAAACGCAAGATCGTCGAGTTCGACGACGCCCGCTTCGACGAGGCCACGCCCTTCGAAGCCGACGTCGTCCTCGGTGTTGGCGAGCTTGCTTCGCATGCCGCACGCCTGGTGAACGACGCTCGCGTCGCCTCCGCGCGTTCCAAGGTCGGGACGGCGCTCGCGGCGGTTCTCGACGAGATGGTCCTCGACGTGCTCGTCGATCTCGAGGCCGCCTTCCCGGCCGCGCTCCGTGCGCTCACGCCCGATCAGGAGGCGCAGCTGCGCGACGAGATTGAGCGGTTAGCGACCGAGATGAGCGGGCTATTGCCCGGCCGATAGTCCCAGAGCGTCTAGCGCCCAATGACGGCAGTGCGTGGGCCGCTACGTCCTCGACTTCGCTATCCGTTCGAGCTCGGCGGCGATGGCGCTCTTATCGATGCGGCCTTCGGCGACGCTCATGGTGAGCTCGTAGAGGTCGTCGGACGGATGATCGATGCCGATGCCGTTCACGTCGAGGAACACGACCGCGGCGAGCATCCCCGTTCGCTTGTTGCCGTCGACGAACGGGTGGTTGCTCACGATGTGGAACAGATAGGCCGCCGCCATCGCGAACAGCCCCTCGTGGACGAGCTCGCCCCCGAACGACGTCTGCGGCTGCGCGACTGCGGACTCCAGGAGCCCGCGATCGCGAAGGCCCGCCGAACCGCCGTTTATTTCGAGCTGCGCAGCGTGCATCTCGAGCACGTCGTCGACGTCGAGGAGCAGCGGATCGCCCGAGCTCACTTCGCGAGCTTCCGCAGGGTCTCGGCGTGAATGCCCATCATCTTCTTGGTGGAGGCCCGGATGCGCGCCTTCTTCGTCAGCTTCGCCGGCCGGATGATGAGCGCCTCGCCGTCGGTCCTGACCTCAAGCTCGGTGTCCTTGTCGATGTCGAGCAGCTCGAGAATGGGGCGCTCGATGATGAGGCCGAGACTGTTGCCGACGGCGGAGAGCTTCTTGATCATGGGGCGCCTCGTTACACGTTAGTACTAACAATGGTGTAACGCGGTACGGCCTCGTGCGCCAGTTCGGCGATCTCCGGGGGGCGACCCCAAGCGTTCGCGGATGCGACGAGCGCTTGGTTCTCTCGAGGCTTTCGCTGAGGGGTGACCCACGGCTACGGAGACGAGACCTTTCGAAACAACGTGATTTTGTGACGACGTGCCCGCTCAGCATGGCAGGCCGAATTTGTGCCACTCGATAGCGTTTACGAACTTTGACGACCCACGGGTCCGGAGGTCGTGAATGTGCACGACGCGCTGGAATTCGCGAGGGTTGGCTCTCGGGGCGCTCTCTACAAAGAGCACGCGGTCCGTGTGGGGTGCATGCGAGTGCTCGGTTTACCGGTTGCGAGGGCGCTCTCCGGGGCAGACTCGGGGAGACGAAGTGACCCGCGGCTCCGGAGGAGAGACCCACGGCTACGGAGCAAGCAGGCACGTCGTGGAGATCGCTCGTGGCCGTGTTCTCTCGATCGGCCACGAGTTCGTAACCGTTACTGCATGGGGTTCATGCGTGGGGCCGTGCTGGCTACTAATGCGATCCGCGCGTCATGGCGCGCGGCGGTAGTCATGGTGTAGGCCTCCGAGGATCGGCACGGCTCGGATCGAGCCGTCGACCTCCGGTGCTCTCGGGATGGGCTGCTCGTGCAGCAATGCCTGATGCGGACGGGCCTTGTTGTAGAAATGCAATGTTCGGGGAAGACGACGTGACCAATGGCAGGTCTCAGTGCTTCGGGACGAATGGCTGAACGTCCGCCTTCCGGTTCATGACCGTCCCTCACCCGGGAGCACGATACAAGGCGTCTTGGTTACCAACCTCTTCGACCACGTAGCTGGCGGTTCCCATCGAGCCCGCAATGAGGTTGCGCGTCCCGGTAGGAACAGCGATCGCGCCATCGCGCTCTTTCGAGAGGCGTTCCGTCGACGCGGCGCATCGCCTCCCTCGTTAGGATCCCGGGTGACGGCGTCTGCTGGATCGGACACCATTCGCGAGATGGCAGGTACGGACGACGTGATTGCGCTCGCGTTCCGACAGCTCGATCTTGCTTACGGAGGTACGCCGCGCAAGCCCGACGCGGCGCGGAATGCAGTGCTCCGCCTCCCGCATGTCGACGCGCGCAGCACGACCCCGCACCACCTCCAGGGGACGGCGCTGCACGCGGTCGTTCGCTACGCCACCAGCGACGAGGTCGCCGACGCGACCTGGCGCAAGACGCCGGGTGGTGAGCGCGTCTCGCGGCGCAAGTTCGCCCGCGAACTCGTTGTCTTCATCCTCGCGCAGGGCGCGACGCCGGATCTCCGCGACGCGCACCATGACACCGCCCTCCACCTCGCATCCGACGGCGATCCGGACATCCTCCGCCTCCTCATCGACCACGGCTTCGATCCCAACGCAACAAGGCCGGATGGCTGGACGCCGCTGATGCGGGCGTGCGGCTCCCGTCGCGTTAGCGCGAAGAACGTGGAGCTGTTGCTCGCCGCCGGCGCTGACCCCAAGCGCCGTCTCCCCAACGGACGTACCGCGGTGCGAATGCTGGGGGGCAAGCACAGGGAGGTCGCGAAGCTGCTCGCGCAGTCGAGTGCGGGCCCCACCGAGGCCAAGGCCCCGCAGCCGAGCCGCAAACCGGCACGCGATGCACGGCTCGGCAACCTCGATGCGCTCTACGCGCTCGTTGACGAGGACGACGATGGCAGCCTCGCGGCCTACAAGTGGCTTTGCGCAGCGCGCGACTTCGGGCACGCCAAGGCCTCCAAGCTCGCCAGCGACGTCCTCGATGCGTGCGACGAATTCGACGACGACGGGTTCGAGCAGGCCCACGCGCATTGGGAGCTCGCGGTCGCCTACCTCGAAGGCGGCGACGGCCTGCCCAAGCACCTCGACCATGCGCGCTCGCACCTCGCGTTCGCGGCCAAGCTGCTCGGCCGGGAGCTGGCTAGCCAGTGCGATGCGAAGGGCGTCCGCAAACGACTCGCCGACGACGCGCGCGAGGTCCTCGACGGATTCCTCCCGCCGCCACGCGTCGCGGCACCCAAGACGCCGCGCAAGCGCGCAGCCGCGCGCCGTTGAGAGCGCCCCCTCGGTTCTCCACCCGCTCTCCGAGGACCACCTAAGACGAGAGCGGTTCCCATAAAGAGACGAGAGCGGCTCCCATCAAGACAAAGAGCGGTTCGTAACCGCTACCGTTCGGGGTGCGCGTCATGTCCTCAGCATCACTTATGAGCAGGCTATGCGGGGCGCGCAGGACACCACGGGCAAGGTTGGGCCTGACTGCGCCGAAGCAAAATTGAACGCCTTCGTCATCGCTTCGCACAGGCGGCCACGCTGCACCGGCACGACGGGCCCGCCGCTGCCGGAAGAGCGAGCCTACCGGCCTCCTCTCCGGCTTCATCCACGTGCGGTGCTCCGCAGCCATCTCCTCCACGTCCTCGCGGGGTTGGGCGCGCGGGGGTGCGACCATCGCGCGCGCCATGGCCTACGTCTCACGGAAGCGGCGACGAATCTCGGCTGGGCTGGCGTCCTCGTCCAGGGGCGATGCGGCAAACTGGCGGACCTGGTCGAGCGTCGTCGACTGGAGATAGGCGACGACGTTCGGGTCGTCGACGCTGCGGTTGACCGCGTAGCCGGGTGCGTGCGCTTGCGTCGCCGTCGAAGACGTTCTTCCACGAGTCGTAGGCCGCGACCTTGTGAACGACGATGGCGCCCGGTAGGGCGCGGTCGCGCCAGCCTCGTGCGAATCCTCTCGGGCGTGCCCTTGGAAGATGCATGTATTCTCTCCGAGCGTCGCCGCGATCGGAACCCCTGCGAGTTCCAGCGGTTGAGCCTCCGGAGCGCTGCTTTCCGGGAAGACGGGTTATGGGACCGAATCGGGCGCTCTCCGGGGCAGACCTTTCGGCGCCGCAGGGCAATGGCATCGGCCCCCGCGACGGCGGTTGACACGCGCGCCTTGTGAACCTAGTCACTGAACGCGTTCATAGAATGGTCAGTCGCAAGGAGCAGAAGGAGGAGACGAAGAAGCGCATCCTCGACGTTGCGCGTGCGCATTTCGAGCGCCATGGCTTCGAGGCGGCGAGCTTTCGGGCGATCGCCGAGGAAGCGACGGTTGCCGTCGGAACCGTCGCGTTGCATTTCGAGGACAAGCGAAGCCTGCTGCACGCCGCGCTCTACGACGACCTCGAGCGCGCGATCGCGCTGTGCCTCACCCGCGGCAGACGCGGATCGCTCGTCACGCGCCTCGCGGACATCTTCGAGCCGGCGTACGCGTACTACGCGCGCCGTCCGGAGCTCTCGCGGACGCTTCTCGAGAGCTCGCTCTTCGCGGCCTCTCCGTGGAAGGAACGCTTCGCCGGCCAAGCCATGCGTGTCCACGTGCGCATTGTCGAGGTTGCGGAAACGGCGCGCGATCGAGGAGAGATCGCGAAGGACGCCGACGTGACCGTCTTCGGGGCGGCGGTCTTCTCCTTCTATTACATGGCGCTGATTGGGTGGGTCCAAGGGCAGGTCGCCGCGCCGTTGCCCCTCTTTCGTTCGATGGTCGAGCAACACGTACGCGGAGTGACCGATGCCGGATGACGTGAAGGACCTGGGCGAAGAGTCCGTGGACACGGCCGTTGCGCTGCCGCGCCCGAAGGCGAGGGCGTGGGATTCGATGCGCGTCGTCGGCGCCGCGCTCGGTGCAATGCTCGGCGCGCTGTTCCGTCGTCTCGTCGGACGACGGCGGCATCCGAACTGGCCGTTCGCGTTCGAACTCGTCGTGTCCGCGACGCGTGGCTCTTGGGCGGTCATGCCGAAGATCGGCATGGTGCGGTGGCGAAACGTCGGTGAAGCGATGAGCCCGCTCAAGACCGACGGCCTTCCGCCTCGCTTCGTGAAGATCGATGCGGGCGAAGGTCGGCCGCTCTACGGGGCATGGCTCGAGCCACCCGATGCCGGCGAATCGGTCCTCCTCTACTTCCATGGCGGCGGCTTCGTCTTCGGGTCCCTGCGCACGCACGGCGAGATGATCGGCGCGCTCGCGCGCGCGTCGCGCGCGAAGACGCTCGCCCTCGAGTACGGGCTCGCGCCCGAGCACCCGTATCCGGCCGCGGTTGCCGATGCGGTGAAGGCGTATCGCTATCTGCTTGCACGCGGCCTCGCGCCGAAGCGCATCGCACTCGCCGGCGATTCGGCGGGCGGCGGTCTCGTCCTGAGCACGCTCCTCGCACTCCGTGCCGAGGGCATCGAGCTGCCCGGAGCGGCCGTCGCGATCAGCCCCTGGGTCGATCTGGGATGCTCCGGCGAAAGCTTCGCAACGAACGAACGCTACGACTTCGTCGGCAGAGAGCACTGCCTCCTCGCTGCGCGCAACTACCTCTCCGGCAAGGACGCATCGAGCCCCGACGTGTCCCCGCTCTTCGCCGACTTCGCAGGGCCGACGCCGGTGCTCGTCCAGGCCGGCGCGCTCGAAACGCTCGTCGGTCAGATTCGAGCCTTCGCTGCTCGCGCGAAGGAGCAAGGCGCTCCGGTGACCTATTCGGAGACGCCGGACATGGTGCACGTCTGGCATCTCCTCCGCGGCGTTACGCCCGAGGGTACGAAGGCGATCGCCGACGCGGGCACCTTCATCCGCGAGCACACGAGCGCGTCCCAACCCTAGAGCGACGTGGACGGAGTCCAGTGACGGCCACAGAGCCTAAGGCGGAGTGAACCTTGGTGACCGGCGGCCTCGGAGGTCGTGAGCGCGCACGTCGCGCTGGAATTCGCGGGTGATGGCTCTCGGGGTGCTCTCTACAAAGAGCAGGTGATCCGTGTGGGGTGCACGTGAGCGCTCGGTTTGCCGGTCGCGAGGGCTCGGCACGGGCGCTCGCCTTGGCCGTTCGACTACGTGCCGATCTGGAGCCGTCTCTCCAAGAGCTCCCGCACGGCATGGGTCGGGGCGGAGTTCACCGCGACATCTCGATAGCGTCGGGCGGCATGGTCGTGTCCGCAGCGCCGATGCAGGTCCGCGAGCACCGCTGCCCACTGATAGGACCCGGCGAGCCAGCTCGGCGGTTCAAAGCCCTCGAGCAATGCGAGCCCCGCCGCGGGGCCTTGCCACTGCGCGACCGCCACCGCGCGGTTGAGTTTGTGCAGCGCGGAGGGGGCGACCTGCTCGAGCAGCTCGTAGCACTCGACGACCTTCTCCCAGCGCGTCTCCGCGAACGACGGGGCGAGGCTGTGCTCGGCCGCGATCCCTGCCTCCGCGTGGTAGCGCGAGAAGACCTCGCCGCGGGCAGAATCCGCGAGCCAGGAGAGCCCGAGCTGGATCCTCTCCTGGTCCCACAGCGCTCGGTCCTGCTCCTCGAGCAGAATGAGCCCGCCCGAGGCGTCCTGGCGCGCCGTGATCCGAGCCGCGTGCAGATGCATCAGGGCGAGGAGCGCAGAGGTCTCGGGAGCCTCCCCGACTGGATGTTCCGCCAAGATGGAAGCCAGTCGTATCGCTTCGTCGGACAACTCCTGGCGGATGGCGGTCTCGGCGTGCGACGAGAGGTAGCCCTCCGTGAACAAGAGGTAGAGGATCTTGTGCACCGCAGGCAGGCGCGAGGCGTACTGCTCCGACGTCAGCTCGTCGATAGAGGGCGGAACTTCTCGCAGCCGATTGCGGGCCCGCTCGAGGCGCTTGTAGACATTGGCCTCGGTGCTGAACAGCCGGAGCGCGATCTCCCGAACGTCGAAACCGCAAAGCGTCTTGAGAGCCAAGACCAGTTGCGACTCGGGCGGGAGCCCGTCGTCGCAGCAGACGAACAGCATCCTGAGCAGGTCGTCTTGCATCTCACCGGCCAGGAAGGGCTCCGGAGCGTCCTCCGAAGCCCCCATGGGCTCGGACCCGTTCTCGCGTACGATGCGGCGGCGACGGGTTCGCTGGCGGAGCTCCCCGACGAGACCGTTGTGCGCGACTCGAAAGAGCCAGCCGGACGGATTGTCGGGCACGCCCGCCACGGTCCACGTCTCGAGCGCGCTCATCAGCGCGGACTGAACGGCATCCTCAACCGCCTCGAGGTGGTGCACTCCCAGGCGGCGCGAGAGCGTCGCGACAAGCCGGCCGTACTCGTGCCGGAAGAAGTGCGGAGCGAGGCGCGGCGCGCTCAAGGCGTGTGGATCTCGATGACCTCCACGCCTGAGCTGGGGCCCACCAGTCCCGGACACCCACGAGCGACCTCGATCGCTTCGTCGAGGTTCTCTGCCGAGACGATCATGTAGCCGCCGACCAACTCCTTGACCTCGACGAACGGTCCGTCCGCCGCCGGCTGAGAGGTGACGAGTCGTCCCTCTCCGAGCTTCCCCCCATGTCGACGAGGTTCTTCTTGAACTTCGCCTGCCAGGCGCCGAACTGGGCGTACATCTCCTGCATCTGGGCGGGCGAAGGCTTCTCACCCTTTGGGCCATTCGCAGTCCGTAGATTTCGTTGCATACACAGGTACTTGGGCATGATTTTGCTCCTTCTGCGGTTGGGTCGGTCAACGCGATCGACACACTATGACGCCCGAGCGGACGCGTCTTGGACACTGCCTCGTGCATTTTTCTGGAGGGCCGCCGCGCCGGGCGCTCCGGAAGCCCGCGCCTAGCGCGATGCTTCGGCCGTCCACGCATCTGACGATAGGCACGCGCAGCGCGGTCACGTCTCTCTCTCGTGGAGTTGAGCCCTGAGCTCGCGGACGAGCGCGTCGCGATCCGTGCGGACGCGTCGCGCGAAGCCTCGCGGCGCAGCGGTCTTCGCATCGTAGCGGGCGCTCCAGGCGATCATCTCGAGGAGCATGGGCATGAGATCCACGCCCTTCGGAGTGAGCGTGTAGCGCGTGCGTGCCGCCGCGGTGTGGATGACGTCCTTGGTGATGATCCCGTGCGCTTCGAGTCGCTCTAGACGTTCCGCCAGGATGTTCGTCGAGATGTGTTCATCAGACGCAAGCAACTCCCTGTAGCTGCTCTTGCCCTTGAACATGAGGTCGCGCACGACGAGCAAGCTCCAGGCGTCCCCGAAGATATCGAGGGCGAAGTGGATGGGGCAGTGTGAACTCGGCTGCGGTCGGCGCTTGGGCACGGCGAACGGTCCTTCTGGTGAAACTTGCAAAACGCAAGGCACACTGTTACACCCAAGCTTGCAAAACACAAGTCACGAAGGGGTGTGCCATGACGGTCCTGGAGAACTCGATTCGAATCAACGCCTCGCCAGAGGACGTCTGGTCGGTCCTGGGCAAGCTCGATGCCCTGCACGAGTACGATCCAGGCGTCACCCTGGCGAAAATCCTCGACGGAGCGCCTGCTGGCGTTGGCGCCGCAAGGCAGTGCGATCTGGCGCCGGGCGGCTGGTTTCGCGAGCGCGTTACGTCATGGCAGCCCGCAGAGACAATCGGCTTCGAGCTCTACGAGTGCGCGCTCCCGGTCAAGTCGCTCCGGCATACGTACACCCTCGAGAAGGCGGGCGACGAGACCGTTGTCCGTCAGCGAATGGAGTACGAGCTCAAGTTCGGACCTTTGGGCAAGGTGATGGACGCGCTCATGGTCCGCAAGAAGTGGGACTCGGGCATCAAAGGCTTCTTCGTCGGGCTGAAGCGCCACGTGGAGGAGCAGGCGCAGGCAGGCGGTGCGCGAGCCTCGTCGTCCGCCGGCGCGAATAGAAGCTCGCCGTCGCGATGAGCTACAACGAGCCATTCGCGGACAGGGTTCGCGTTGCGCTCGCCGATCGCGGGGACGTCGCGGAGAAGAAGATGTTCAGCGGGCTGTGCTTCATGGTCAAAGGGCACATGTGTTGCGGCCTCACGGCGACCGACTTCATGGTTCGAGGACTGGTCGATCACGAGGCTGGCTCCCGCCAGCCTCGTGCGAATCCTCTCGGGCGGGCCACTCGATACTGCGACGAGCGTGTTTCGCGGTGTCGAAGGAGTCGCCGATCTCCACCGCGTCGCCCTTCGTAAGCCCGCAATCATGGACCGGGAACCAGAAGCGACCGCGCGTCGCGTGATCGACGAGGACGCGGTCGCCGCCGACGAAGAATACGTTTGCCTTCTCGAGCGCGAAGGACGGGATCTCGATCGGAACCACGCGCGCCCGATACGTTTTCTTCGGCAGGTCGAGGATCGATCGCAGCGAGAGTCGTCGGTGGCCCTCCGATTCGATCCAAAGGCGTACGGCATGTCGGGACGCCTCGCCAATGTCCGGCCGCTGCGTGAGCAATGCCTGAAGAGGACGCGCCTCGTTGTAGTGTCGAGGAAGAAGGGCACGAAGATCTGCGGTCGTGTTTGACACGTGTCAAGCTTGACATATTTGTTATGCTAGCTACGTTTGTAGGGTGCTCCCACTCCCCGTATTCGATGACGACGGCCTGCTTCCCGCGGGGGACTACGAGCTCACGCTCGACGAGCTTCGCGCGTCGGCGCTGGTCTCCGGAAACGGCGTGGGGTCCGGCACGTGGGACGCGCGGTGGCGAGCATATCTGGTCGAGAGTCTCGCGACGCTCGTGCGGCAGCTCTGGCAGGTCGGCGTTCGCGACATCTTCGCCGACGGTTCGTTCGTCGAGGACAAAGATCATCCGAACGACATCGATGGCTACTTCGTCTGCGACCTGAAAACATTTGCGAGCGGCGAGCTGCAGCGCCAGCTCAACCTGCTCGACCCCCACAAGGTCTGGACGTGGGATCCCGCCGAGCGGCGCGCATTTCGCGGGTACCCGAAGAAGCAGCTGCCGATGTGGCACCAGTATCGCGTCGAGCTCTACCCGCACTACGGACAGTTCTCGGGCATCCGGGATTCGTTCGGCAACGAGCTCGAGTTTCCCTCGGCATTTCGCCTCTCTCGTACGGACGGCAAGCCGAGGGGCATCATCAAGATTGGAGGAGCGCCATGATCCGCAACGAGGCTGAATACAAGGAGGCGGTGCAGCGCCTGGCGGACGAGCGAAAGCGTCTATCCGACCACCGGGTGGCGCTGGCCAAGACGGGGCTGACGAAGACCGAGATCAAGCGGGCGATGGACCCGCTCCGTTCCTTTCATCTTCAGCTCGAGGAGGAGGTAGAGGCCTACGAGCGCCTGAAGCGCGGCGATCTCGGCGAGCTCGAGAACCTTCACGGGCTCGGGCGCACGCTGGTCGCGCTTCGCATCGCCCTTGGCCTCACCCAGAGGCAGCTCGCCGAGCGCCTCGACGTGAACGAATCGCAGGTGTCACGCGACGAGCGCAACGAGTACCACGGCGTCACCGTCGACCGGGCGAGTCGGATCCTCGACGCGATGGGCGTGAGTCTGAAGAGCGCGTTCGAGGGGCCGGTTCTCGAGAAGTCGACGGCGACCGCCAACGACGGTCGGTAGCTCGGCCGTTCGCGCGGCGTCGCCGTGGTGCCTACCAATGCGATCGCTGTGTCATGCGGCTGGATCGAGCCGACGAACCGTTCGGCGGCGTTCATGTTGGGCGCGTGCGGTGCCGTCCGCGCGACCCGGACGCCGACGCCTTTGAAGGCGCCGCCGAATTTTCGTCGCGATCTCCTGGAACCGGACGTCGTAGGCTTGGACGAAATCGCGTGCCCAGACCACGTGGTTGCTCCGGTAGCCGGCGGCTCGGCGGTTGACCAGCTTAGCCTTGCCGCTGAAGCCCTCGGTCATGCCGTTGGCGGCGCGGCCGTGGAAGTAGGCGGCCGCCTAGAAGCAGCAACGCGGAGAAGAGAAGACCACCGGAGCCATCTCCGCCTCGCGCCCCAACCGTGTGCACACTGCATGCAGCTCGCTTTTCACCAGCGCCCTCCGCGGCCTTGTTGACGAGGCCAGGACCGGTCGAAGGAGGAGGCGCGCCCGCGTCGTCGACAGAGCCCGCATCCACGTCACCAGCGGGTGCGGTTGCGTCATCGACGGCGATCGTACCGGCATCCACATCACCATCGGCTAGATCGGCGTCGACCGCCCCATCGACGGCACCACTGTCTGCGCCGCCTTCGGGGATACCGCCATCGTCCGCTCCGACGTTGACCGTTGCCGTCGCCGTCGCGCCGACCCCGTCTGTCACTTGCACGACGTCCACGACATTCCCTGTGGCGCCCGCTTGGTAGGCCCCCGTCGATGCGTTGACGCTTCCGCTCGATCCGTTGGTCTTGAGCACGAACGTGTAGCCCGGGACTCCCCCTGCCGCCGTGAAGGCCTTCGTTCCGAGCGGTGCGACGCTCGCCGGGTTCGGCGACACGAGGAGCAGCGCGGGAATTTGAAACGCGCCGATATCGACGGAAGTCGGGACACGCGTGACGCCGCGCTGGTCCAGACCTCCAACACCGGTCGGCAGTGCCGCGTAAGCCGTCGCGCTGTCGCCCGCACCGTGCGCGGGGCTGTTCGATGGGATGGCACACGTGGGCGTCGGTCCGCCATTGTCGGCGAGCGGTGCGAGCATCGGATCGGCCGAGACAAAAAACTTTGGTGGGGTGAACGCTCCGCCGTTTGCGAGAGAGCCGATGATGTTGTTCGCGCCGGAAAGATTGCTGTAGGAGGCGACGTCGCCATTGGGGTCGGACGGTTCGATGTACGCGATCGAGT
The DNA here is from genome assembly GCA_016703425.1 of Myxococcales bacterium. Classification (NCBI taxonomy): domain Bacteria; kingdom Pseudomonadati; phylum Myxococcota; class Myxococcia; order Myxococcales; species Myxococcales bacterium. Next base: position 289,829 of record JADJCA010000015.1, on the reverse strand, counting down.
CGTTGACGCTCGCCTGCGAGCCGCTGGCAAAAATAGCGCTTCCGTGACCCGCTCGACACTCGGAGAACGTGCTGAAGACGACGGAAACGACTCCGTTTCCAGGGGAGCCGAGGTACGAGGCGACGGCGCCCCCTGAGCTCACCCCATCGGCCAGAGCGTCGAAGCCACCGTGTCCCGGCCCGCCCTTCGCGTAGCACGCCGAAAACGTGCTGTTGGCAGAGACAAGCGCTCCGAGGACCGCGACGGCTCCCCCGAAGCCGTCGCCGCCGGTGCCCGGGCTGCCGCCTCCCTGCGCCGCGCACCGTGCGAACGTGCTCCCGACCGCGTTGAAGGTTCCCAGTGCGAAGACGCAACCGCCCATTCCCGCGCCGCCGCCGCCGTAGCCGATGCTTGTCGCGCTGCCGCTACCGCCGTTTCCGCCGCCGAGGGAACTCGCAGCGCCCGAACCCCACGTCGAGCCTCCGGCGCCGCCCCCGCCACCCCCGCCAATTCCGCCCGAGCCTCCAGACTTGCCCACGCTGCCCTGGTTGCCGCCGCCGCCGCCACCTCCGCCGAAGCCGCCGTTGCCACCGCCAGCCGCGGGGCCGACGCCCGCGACGCCCGCTCCACCTTGGCCGCCTCCACCAAAAGCACCATCGCCGCCGCCGCCATTGGGGCCACCACCCGTTCCGCTCGTAACGCCCGCGATGCTGCCTGCGCCACCCATGCCGCCGCCGCCTCCGCCGCCGCCCCCGCCACCTCCGTTCGGCCCGCCGCCGCCGTAGCCTCCTTGGGCTACGCTGTCGCGAACGAACAGGCGATCGAACGTGGCGGTCGCGCCCACGTCCACGAAGAGAACGCCGCCCGCGCCCGCGCCGCCGCCACCACCGCCGCCTCCGCCGCCGTCGCGTCCGCCGAGGGCGCCATCGCCTCCCTTCGCGAGTCCGGCGGCGAGTGTGAGATTCCGCACCGTGAGATCGCCTGCGGTGGCCGGACGATTGATCCCGGAGCCTCCTTGCCCGGTGACCGCAAAGAGTCGTTGTGTGTTGCCGCCGCTGATGACGAGGCCCGGCGCGCCTTTGCCGTCCATCACGAGCGTCTTGCCGTCGACGACGATGCCTGTCGGACCAAACGGCGCCGCGACGCCGTCCGTCTGGTTCACGAACTGCGTAGCCGTATCGGCTGTCGTCAGCGTGATGGTCTGCCCGGCGAGGGTCGCAGAAAACGTGATGGTGTCGCCCGTCGCGGCATCGAGAACCGCTTGGCGGAGCGAGCCCGGGCCAGCGTCATTCGTGTTCGTCACGACGATCGACGCTGCACGCGCATGGCCAGCGAAAGAGAGCGCGACAAGAAGCGAGAGCGGCAGGAGCGAAGCGGACGATGCGCGCATGAGCGCAGCGTATCGATGACTCGAACGTGGCGGGCTCCGAAACGCCAGCTCCCACCTTGGGCGGTCCGCTCCACGCGGACTGTACCGCCCGTGTATCGGGTGTATCAGCGGGTGCATCCGATACGGACGCCCATACGCACGCGGCCAACTGCGCGGAATTCGTGGGCACGCGCGTCTGCAATGCCTGGCTCGGATGATGCAAACCATCGAGACGTCCGCATCCACCACCAAGGAGCCCGTCTCATGTCATCCCAAAGCCGCTCGGTCCTCTCGCTTCTCCGCTTCGCCGTTCCCGTCGCCGGCCTCCTCGCCCTCGCGGTTGGCTGCGCCGCCGCGGACGGCTCCGACGATCCGAGCGCGTCGACGGTCGAAGGTTCAGACTCGGAAGGCAATATGCCGACGGTCGAGACCGATACGATCGCGCCGCAGGCCACGGGCAACAACTGCGCGTGTCCCGCGGGCGAGGAGTACCAGGCCGGCCTCTGCTACCCGAGGTGCGCGGCGGGCTACCGTGGCGAGGGCCCGGTCTGTTGGAGGAACTGCGAGTCAGGCTTCACCGACACCGGCTGGTTCTGTCAGCGCAACTCGAAGATCATCTCGGCCGATACGAGCTCCTGCCCCTGGTACAACAAGTGTGGCGTGGACTCGGACTGCAACAAAGTGCCCCGCGGGCTACAAGAACGACGGCTGCACCTGCCGTATCGACGCGTACATCTACGCCCAGCCGTCGTACGGCCGCGGCGCCGGAACCACTCCGTCCTGCACGACGTACTGACGCGGACCAAGAGCGCGGCAGCACCTTCCTCCGCTCGCCCGCCGGAGCTTCCTCGAGGAACGTCCGACGGCTCGCTTCACGAGGCTCATGCCCTCTTCAACCCGGCCCTCGCGTTGCGAAGTACGACACGCTTCACCGTGCGCCTGCGAGGTGGGCGCGTCGTCGTTCAGGACCTAGCGTCTTCGCATTGGCCTTCGACACGCCTTCGAAGGCGAGCGCCTGCGTGCGGACCTTCAAGCAGATCGCACGGAACGCCGCGTCCGCGCCGGTAGCCTCGTACTTCCACTCGGGCGTGGCGAACTTGTAGTGCATGGCCTCGTCAGGATGCTGGCGCTGCATCGCGGCGAGGTGCTGGGCGGTGTTGACCGACGGGCGCGTATGCCGCTCCGCGCTATCCTGGCGCGCCGATGATGCGACTCGCGGACATGTTGATGCTGGGCGATCCGAAGGACGTCCCGTCCGAGGCCGTGTTCCGTGAGGCGGAGGCCAAGCTCGGTGTGCGCCTGCCGGCGAGCTATCGCGAAGCGCTGGGCAGGCTGGGACGAGGGACCGTCGGCAGCTCGTGTTGGCTACTTCTGCCGAACTACCTCCAGACGTATGGCAGCCTCCTCGGTGGGGAATTCGTCAAGGGCGAGCTCGCCGACATGCTCGTCTTCGCCATGCGCGATGATGGACATTATTGGGGGTGGTCGGCAAAGGATCTCGCGCGCGGAGGAGAGTCCTCGATCCGTCTTATCCCGCGGACCTTCGACCTCGACGAGACGTCCATCGTGGCGGCGGACGTATTCGGGCTACTTCAGGAGTGGATGCACGACCTCCAGGTGCCCTACTTCGTGCCCGCCGGGCCTACTCTCTTGGTCAGCGATGTCGCCGCGAATGGACCTGAGCACGACGCGCTTGCTCTCCCTGGCTCGATCCGACTCTTCGGGGCCGACGGTATGTCGAAGTTCTACGTCGAAGACGCCGGGCTCATCGTCTCGATCCAAACGGTGCCCGCCGCGCACACGCGCGCGTCGTGGACGTCCGCGTTGCGTTTCCAGTGGCTCCGCGCCGACACCGTGATGCGCTCGAAGGTCGTGCTCGACGCCCTCGTGGCGGAGGGGTGGGAGCTCGTGGCGACCCCTCGTGTCACCTTCCGGTGGGAGGAGGCGCGTGGCCTCGAGGAGATCGTCGCGTTGTTCTCGTCGTACGGGATCGTGCTCGCGAGATGAACGGGAGCGTGTTCTTGCCGACGACGTGACGAGCGGCAATCCGTCACTTGCCGAGGCAGGATGGTCACGTCCCGACGGTCGATCACTCGGCTGGTTTGTAACCGCCCTGAGCGCTCCGATCGGGGAGCCGCTGAACGAGGAGGAGTCTCGGCTGCTTGCGCGGGCACGCGCGTCGCTCGCCGGCGGTACCAGGGCAACCAGCCCGTTGCGACGGGCTGATTGCCGCAAGGGGACGGTGCTTGCATCCACGATCGACTCGAGCATCCACGCTGCGTTTTCACGTACCCACGCTCTCGGTGCGGGAATTTCGTAGGCACACGGCCAGCAACCACCAGGGTCTGATGGAATCGGCCTTGCTCGGGCGCAGCCATGCCCCAAGCGCTGTCGGTTCGGTCGTGGTTGGTCGGTTTGGGTGTCGCGATCGCTGGGATCGCATGTGGAGGCTCTTCGGACGAAGGGGAGGGAGGCGGCGCCGGTGAAGTCGTCGACCTCGGCGTCACATCGCAAGGCCTGACGGCCAGCGACAGCCAACCCCTTGCGAACACGCAGGTCGCAGGCACGATGCAGGGCTCGCTGAACGTGACGCGTCTCGGACAAGCGCGCTACTCGGTTCCGCTCGCCATCACGCAGGGGCCGGGCGGCATGACACCGACGCTCTCGCTCGAGTACATGCACGACGGCGCCGATGGCGTGTTCGGCGTGGGCTTCTCGCTCTCGGGACTTTCAGGCATCACGCGCTGCAACAAGACGACCGCGCAGGATGGTGCACCCGACTCGTTGCGGTGGGATTACAACGACCGCTTCTGTCTGGACGGACAACGCCTCGTCGCGATCAGCGGCGCCTACGGCGGCGACGGCACCGAGTACCGCACGGAGGTGGAGTCGTTCTCGCGGATCGTCTCGCGCGGCGCCGCAAACGGGGGTCCCGTCGCCTTCGACGTGTGGACGCGCGACGGTCGGTACCTCCAATACGGCGCGACCGAGGACTCGCGGGTCGAGAAATGGCAAGCGGCCCAGGTGCACCGCTGGCTCGTCAATCGCGTAAGCGACCGCGTCGGCAACGGCTACGACGTCGTCTACAACGAGCACAACGGCTCGAGCACCGCGACGCCGTCGTGGATCCACTCGTTCGGCGCGAACGGCGTGCGCACCGGCCAGAGCATCGAGTTCAACTACGACACGCGGCCGGACGTGAAGACGGTGTTCCAGTCCGGGAACTTCTTCCGGCCGCATCGACGCGTGACCCAGATCGCCTCGCGCGACGGCACGAGCGTCGCCCGCAAATACAAGTTCGCCTACGACGCGGGCGCAGCCGGCGGACGGAGCCGACTCGTCACCGTGACGGAGTGCGGCGCCGGCGACGTGTGTTACGCGCCGACGCGCTTCACCTGGTCGGCGCCGTCGTTCTCCTACGACCGGCGATATTTCGGCGGTGGCGGCCAAGGTGGCCTCGTGCCCGGTGACTTCAACGGCGACGGCAAGACGGATCTGTTCACCTGGTGGAACGGCGACTGGCGCGGGTGGGTCAACTACTCGAACGGGACGAGCTTCACGGGCTGGCAAGAGAAGGTCTGGGACATGCCGCCCCAGCGCATGCCGGTCGTCGCGGACTTCAACGGCGACGGCAAGAGCGACCTCTTGACCATGTGGACCGACGGGCAAGCCTTCGTTTGGCTCTCGAACGGCAGCGGCTTCGGGCCCCGTCAAACCTGGGGTCAACGCGCCGATCTGTTTGGCAGCGTTCACGCGACGGACATCAACGGTGACGGCAAGGCCGACCTCGTCGACCGCCAGCCTGGCTGGGTGCACGTCTGGTACTCGACGGGCGGAGGCTTCGGTTATCTCGCCTCGATGCCGATCAGCGGTGATGTGTCGTTTGGTGACTTCGACGCGGACGGCCGCTCCGACATGATGGAGATCCGCGACCATCAAGTGTTCGTGCGCCGCGCGAACGGTGGCGGGTTCGATCCGGAGGTCTGGTGGGGCACGTTGCTTGCGGGCACACGCCAGTTCACGGACGTGAACGGCGATGGGACGACCGACGTCGTCGTGCGCGACGCGGGTGGCCAGTACCAAGTGTACTGGTCGGCGGGTGACAAGCTCGTCTACGCCAACTCGTACGGCATCTTCGGCGCGCAAGACGTGTTGGTCGACCTCAACGGCGACGGCAAAGCAGACGTGCTCGGCTACTCGGAAGGGGTCATTCGCGCGGGCTTCGCGCTGCCGCAAAGCACCGGCTTCGACCACATGCCCTCGTGGAGCGTGTGGTACGGGGCGCACGCCGCGCCAAACAAGCAGTTTCGACTCGATTCGACTTGGCTCACGCCGACCGGCGCCTTGCTGAACGGCGGTGGCGATCTCTACTGGGAGGCGAGCACGTGTCAGGAGCTCGGCTATCCCCCCGCGAACGCGGGCTTCGAGTGCGGTCACCGCTGGGGCAACGTCGACGGCATGGCCCCAAGCCACAGTAACCACTGTTACGACACGGGCGGCGAGGGGGGCGGACAGTCCTGCTACTCCGAGTGCAGCAACACGCCGCAGATCTGGAGGAGCAACGGGTGGGGTGGCAGCGAGCCATGGAACCCTCGATGGACTACACGCCCTCGCAGGTGAACTGCCGCGAGGAGTGCAACGCGTGGTGTGACTCCGGCGGAGAGGGCGGGGGCAGCTATTGCTGCGGCAACGGCACCATCTGCGACACGCAATGGTGCAACGCTGGCGGCTGCACGATGAGCCCGTCGGCAGGAGCGTGGCTCCAAAGCTCGCAGTACCGCGCGAACGGTGGATGGTCGCCGGTGCACAACAGCCAGCTCCACGACGCGCGCTGTGATTTTGCCGTCCCGGCAGGGAGCGACTGCCATGGGAACCAATACGTCGCGTACGTGGGCATGGTGCGCGCGGTGCACTGCTACGCGCCCGCGACGCCCATTCCGGCCGACGTGAACGGCGACGGCCTCCTCGACGTCATCGAGGTCGACGCCAGCGGAAGCTTCTGGGTCAACGTCGCCCAGGGCCGCGCCAGTGACGTCGTCGTCAAGATCAACGACGGCATCGGCCAAGAGCACCAGCTCGACTACGCGGTCATCACCGATGGCGATCCGCTCTACTCACGCGCGACCGAGTACGCGCTCAGCCCCGTCGGCCGTGACATCGAGGTCGTCAAGCAGGTGCGATCGAGCAACGGCGTCGGTGGGCTTCGCGCCGTCTCGTACAACTACGAGGGCGGCAACATCGACCCGAACGGGCGGGGCTTCTTGGGCTTCCACAAGGTCACCTCCACCGATCACTCGACCGGGCACGTGACGGTCAAGACGTTCCATGGAGGCTTTCCCGTCACGGGGACCGAAGCGTGGGAGGGCCTCTACGTCGGTGGCGTGCTCGTCCGCGCGACCGAGCACCAGACCGCATGGACCGGCGCTGCGCCGTTCGTCCTCACGCGCACACAGACCCAAGAGTGGGTCAGCGAACTCGATGGGAGCCCCGCGCGATACGTGCGCACGTCTTACGGTGGTTACGCATTCGGGTTCCCCGGCACGGTCTCCGTCGAGACGCGCCGCGCCTCGGGTGACACGAGCGAGGTCGTGGCCTCGACCACGACCAACACCTACGTGCACGACACCGCGAGCTGGATCTTGGGTCGCCTCACGCGCGCGACCGTGACCAAGTCGCGAACCGGCGCTCCGACCGAAACACGTACCTCGGCGTTCACCTATCAGGTGGGCAACGGATTGCTAGCGTCGGAGACCATCGAGCCCGACGACGCGTCGCTTCGTCAGGTCACCACGCACGGCTACGATCTGTTCGGTAATCGCGTGTCATCCACCGAGACCGCGGGCGCGCTCTCGCGCACCCAGTCGCGGAAGTTCGATGCGAACGGTCGCTTTGTCGTCGAGGAGACCAACGCGCTCGGCCATCTCACGACCTACGTGAACGATGCGCGCTTCGGAACGCCGACGCGCCTGACCGATCCGAACGGCGCGGTCCGGACGTTCGTCTACGATCCGCTCGGTCGCAAGATCGGCGAGTCCACGGCCGACGGCCATGTCAGCGCGATCTACATCGAAGGTCCGGGCGCAGGTGATGCGGCCGGCGCGGCGCTCGTCACGCGTACGGTCACGAGCCACAGCGGCACGACGCGCGCCGTGACCGACGCCCTCGGTCGCACGCTCCGCAAGACCACCGACGGGTTCGGCGGGCGCCTCGTGCACGTAGACACGGCGTACGGCGCGAGTGGCCTAAAACTGCGTGAGTCCCGGCCGTACTTCACGGGCGAGACCCGATACGATCACGTGTTCACGTACGACGCGCTCGGTCGCGAGCTCTCCGCGACGTCCCCCGACGGCAAGGTGGTGCTGTTCGCGCACCAAGGGCGAACCGTCGCCGAGACCGATCCGCTCGGCCGCGTGAAGACCAAGACCGAGACCGTCGACGGCAAGTCGCGCACCGTCGCCGAGGTCACCGGCGGCCGGACGCTCACGCTCACCCATGCGTACGACGCGCACGGCCAGCTCGTCTCCTCCACCGATCCGACGGGCATACGCACGACGATCGCGTACGACCGCCGCGGCCGCCGCACCTCGATCACGGAGCCGAACGCGGGCACCCGCACGTTCATGGTCGACGGCTTCGGTCGTGTCACGCGCGAGGTCGACGCCAAAGGCCAGCGCATCGACTTCGTGCTCGACGCGCTCGATCGCGTCACGAACCGCAAGGAGTACAACGCGGCGGGCACGCTGGTGCGCGAGAGCTCGTTCACGTTCGACACGGCCGTTTCGGGCGCCAAGACCATCAAAGGCGCCCTCGCCAGCGCATCGGTCAGCGAGCTCAAGGCCGGCGCGATGGCCGCCTCGACGAGCCGCGTGCTTGGCTACGACAGCCTCGGTCGGGTCACCAGCGAGACCAAGACGGCCGAGGGGACCTCGCTCCGTTGGGCGCGGACGTATAGCGGCCCGCGCGTCTCGCTGTTCGTCTACCCAGGCACGCTTTCGACCGAGGGCATCAAGCTCTTCCCGGTGTACGACGCGCAGGGACGGGTCGTTGAGGCGCGCCTGTCGACCGCGACCGGGCGTCTCTTCTGGCGCGCCGACGCCGCCGACGCGTCGGGCAACATCCTTCAAGAGCGCCTCGACAACGGCCTCACGACGTACCGCACGTTCGATCCAACGAGCGGTCAGCTCCGGAGCATCAAGACCCCGCGCGCCGACGGGCTCGCCTGCGTGCCGGCGGTGTGCACGCCCGACATGGCGACGTGGAATATGTCGACCAAGCGCGACGCGAGCGGCTGCTTCGCCAACGCCGACAGCGGGCGCAACGAGCGCCTTCCCGCCGGCTGCTCGGGCGAGACGCCGCAAGACATGGAGTTCGTGTTCGACGCGCTGGGAAACCTCACGTCGCGCAAGGACAACGTCACCGGTCTCTCGGAGAGCTTCCAATACGACGCGCTCGACCGGCTCACACGCGTCAGCGGCCCCTCGGTCAAGACGCTCGCCTACGACGACGCGGGCAACATCATCTCCAAGAGCGACTTCGGCGACTACTCGTACGACGCCACGCGAGGTCACCTCGTGACGAGCGTCAAGAAGGGCGCGACCACCGTCGCGACGTATGCGTACGACGCCAACGGCAACGTGACGTCGGGTGGCGGACGGACGTTCACTTGGAACGGGTTCGACAAGCCCTCGCGCATCGATCAGGGCACGCGCTACGTCGAGTTCGTCTACGACGACACGAACGGTCTCGCGGTCCAGCGGTCGAACGCAGGTCTGCGGTTCTTCGGCGACGACTTCGAGCTCCTCGTCAACGCCAACGGCTCGCGCGAACGGCGGACGTTCATCAAGGTCGGCGGCCTCGTCCGCGCTGTCCACACCGGCACCGTTGCCGCGGGAGCGACCACCGAGACGAGCAGCACCACGACACTCCTCCACGATCACCTCGGCTCGACCAGTGTCGTCCTGAGCAGCTCGCAGGTCGTTCGGCAGCGTCTCTCTTACGACGCGCACGGAAAGCGCCGCTTCACGATCGGAACCGACGACCCGGGCAACCTCCTCGCGGGAAAGGTCATCGACAAGGGCTTCACCGGGCACCAGATGCTCGACGATCTCGACCTCGTCTTCATGGGCGCTCGCGTCTACGACCCCATGCTCGGGCGATTCTTGTCGGCCGACCTCATCGTGCAGTCGACGAGCGACGTGAACGGCATCAACCGCTACGTCTACGGAGGCAACAATCCGATCAGCGTCATCGATCCGAGCGGGCACTTCTTCAAGAAGATGTGGAAGGCCATTCGCACCATCGTGAAGATCGTCGTCGCGGTCGTCGTGACTGCCGTGGTGGCGTGGGTGGCTCCGTATCTGTTGCCCGCCATCGCCGGCACGATATGGCAGCCCGTCGTAGTGGCTGCGGCGAGCGGCGCCATCATGGGCGGTATCACCGGCGGCGTGAAAGGAGCGTTGATAGGTGCACTGACTGGCGCGATCACCGCCGGCATCGGCGTCGCTGGTACTGGCATCGAGGACAGCTTCGTGCGAACCGCGTTCAAGTCGGTCACCCACGGGCTCGTCTCCGGCGCACGCGACGCCCTCTCCGGCGGAAGCTTCGTGCACGGGTTCATCTCCGGCTTCGTGCACGGCGGTACCGAGCGTCTCATCGATGTGGGCGATAGCGTCTTCGAGCGGGTCGCGCTGTCGGCGGCGATCTCGGGAGCCGCGAGCAAGGTCTCTGGCGGAAGCTTCGAGAACGGCGCGATGTCGGGCGCGTTCGCGCAGCTGTTCAACCATGAGATGACCCGCATGTTCCAGGATGGCGAACCGTTCTTCCGCCAGTGGCAGACGCCCGCGGGGACGATCAACGTCGCGGTCATGTCCGTTCGCGCGGATGGCACCACGCTCGTTCTCCACAACCTCATGGTGTATCGCGCTGGTGAGGAGACGCACCCCCTCGCGACGCGAGAGGGGATGCGGGTGCTGCGGGACATCCAAGGGATGGCCCGTGGCCAAGGATTTACGGAAATCCACATCACCGGAACGCAGCGGATGAGCGGTGCGCGGGCTGGGCTTTCCGAACAGGCTCAGCGCGTCGACATGCGCATCTCCACCAGCGCCCGCAGCGTCTACGACCTCAGCACGGGCCGACCCATCTCCGCGAACAGCTTGATGCGCGCAGGCGCCGCGGGGGCCATCATCGGCATCGCTCCCGGTCGAGAGTGAGCGTAGTGATAACGCCGCATGCATCCCGACAAGTTCAGGAACATCCTCGCGTTCGACGCGCCAGGTCGTTACGACTACTTCGTCCGAAAGGTTTGCGACTTCGAGGCGATTTGGGGCTTGTACAAAGAAGGCTGGGCGACCGGCATGACGGAGCATCAGGCGTCCGCGATACCCGTCTGGCCCGAGCGGGAATTTGCAGCATGTTGCGCCACCGGCGAATGGGACGGCTTCACTCCGAAGGCGATCGCGCTCCACGACTTCCTGGATTCGTGGCTTCCCGGAGCCACCGCCGAAGGCAGAGCGTTCGCGATCTTTCCGACGCCGAGCGAGAAGGCGGTGACGGTCGAGAGTGACAGGCTCCTCAGCGACCTCCGATCCGAAATGGCGTCTTACACTTGAGTGACGGCCTCCAGATCCTTGCCGCCCCGAGTCTCGTGCGCCGCTCGCCGGGCGCGGATTCGATCCCCCGTCCGACCCACGCTCCAGCCGCCGCGTGTGGTGCGAGCACCACACATCGTGCCTTCCTGTTCACGAGGTCGACGTGCGAGCCACCTTCTCACGCAAAATCGGCGCCGGGCTGGCTGGCATCGCGCGTGCTCTGCCAGCGTCGATGCATCCTTCATCGTCGCCCGCCCCGCGGCTCCGCGCCGCGCGCTCGGAGGCGCTCCGCGGCCTTCTCCTCGTGGCTACGCTCTGTGGACCGCTCGCATGCTCCGTCGGCGAGACGCGCGACTCCTGCAGTTGCGGGACCCTGCATGGATCGGGGTCCCCCGGCGGTTCCTACACGACGGCGGGCGACCATGTCGATGCGGAGCTCGCGCTGCTCGATGGCACGCTCCTCGATAACGGATACGGCTTGCGGAATGCCGACGTGTCGCCCGACGAGACGATCCTGGTTGCGGCCCACCTCGCGGACCGATCCATCACCTTGACCTTCGCTCCGACGAGTGGTGTCGACGCGGGACGTGACGCCGCTCCTGATGGGGGGCGAGATGCCCGCCCAGATCCCGAGGTCGACGCCGGCGCCGACGGCGGTGACGCCGGGCCGGGTGTCGTCGACGCTGCCCAAGGAACGGACGCCGCCATCGACGCCGAGGCGGGCCCCGGAGCGGCCGGCGAGGCGGGCACGCTCGGAGATGCCGCGATCACCGCCCGCGACGAGGCCGGAGCGGATGGCGACGCCGCCGTGGACGGCGATGGCGACAGCGCTTCGGTGCCACCGGAGCTCGCCGCGCTGATCACTTGGGATTCGTCGACCGCGACCGATGCCCAGCACCCGTTCCAGGTCCTGACGTGTCCGCGGCGATCGATGCGGCTCGTGGCGGTCGCGTCCTCCGTCGAGGCCGACGCTCTCTGCCGCGGCCGCGCCGGCGAGCTCGAGCCGGCAGTCTCCTTCGTCGTCGAAGGGAGCGTGGAGGCCCAAGGTTCGTTTGGCGGAAAGCTGCTCTTCGAAGTCAAGATCGACTCGCCACGCGTCCGGCTGCGCGCGTCTCGGAAGACCTACACCGGGTACAGTCCGGCGCACGGACCGGAATGTTATTGAGCGCTGGCGGGCGGAGGTGGATGTGGTGCGCTATTCGCAGTGCCGAGGCGAGCTGCGTGCTCGTGCCGCACGCCGGAGACTCGTGCAGCTTGCCGACGGAGGGAAGTCGTCGCGTGTCCCGTGGATGACACCGCCGTCTCGGCGCCCCTCCGCCCGCCATCGTGGAGCGCGGCAAGCTCCGCGACACGCTCATCATCGAGGCGCTCCGCGACAAGTTCATTGAGCGTTCGCCCATCGAGCGGCAATGCACGCGCCTCGAGCGCTCCGGCGGCAATCGTCCGGGCTGCTGGCACACGGGCGTAGACGCTTCGTCGAAGCCGCTCGCGCCGGCGACACCATCGCTTCGAAGGCCACTGCCGGTCGAGGTGACCGTGGAGGGGTTACCCAAGAGCCGGTGGTCCGTGTAGGACGCACGCTCTAGTCGACAATCATGAGCCGAAAAGCCCGAGCGTCGCGCGCCGCCTCAGCCAGGATTCGCTCGCAGAATGTCAGTTCGTCCAAGAGTGACTCGGGCCAATGCTGCTGGGACGCGTCCGGCGTCCAGCGGAGGCTTCCAAAATCCTCCCGGAGGACCGCGTGTAGGGTCGTCATGGACTCAAGCCCCCGGTTCGCATCGAACCACGTCGGGTTGGCGTGCTCCTCCACGGGGAGCAGCGGGGAGTAGTCGTAGAACGCGGATGGTTGCGTGACACCCAGCCTCTTGGCCAGCGCGTCGAGCTGATCAGTGAGAGCATGAAGGACGGACAAGTCTTCATGCGTCTCAGCCCCTGGGCGGTCCCGAACCTCGATCCAGATCGTGTTGCCCACAAGCTACCTTCGCGAGGACAAGAGCCCGTGTCGAGTCGATATCGACGATACACACGACCCTACCACCGCACTCGCAATGGTGCCTAGCGCCCGCGTGTGTCGCACGATTCGAGCGCACCTGACGAGGGCGGGGAGCTGCCCCGCGGCCGACTGGGCTTTCCGAACAGGCTCAGCGCGTCGACATGCGCATCTCCACCAGCGCCCGCAGCGTCTACGACCTCAGCACAGGCCGACCCATCTCCGCGAACAGCTTGATGCGCGCAGGCGCCGCGGGGCCATCATCGGCATCGCTCCCGGTCGAGAGTGAGCGTGGTGATTCAGCGCTCAGCCGGTGGGCGAGCTCGGACGCGCTCCAGATCGCAGGCGGCTTCCTCGGCCAGGAAGCCATCGCGACCATGCGGCCCAACCTGGACCTTGGCAAAACAGCAAGGGCAACCTGTACGTCGCCGACACTCGCTCGAACCACCGAGTCTTCATCCGCGTGCTCAGGGGAGCGTGCGTGGGTATGGCTTCTCGGCGAATGGAATCGCGCCGCGCCTGTAGAGGATCGGCTTGTCGAGGGGAGGAACGACTAACTCGGTGACGCCACCGGGGCCCGTCCTCTCCGTGAGCATGAGCGTGTTCGTCGGGTTGGTTAGTGGGGTTAGTCGATCGATGAGGCTCACCAGCCGGAAGTCGTCGGAAGACTCGACGCGAAAGGTCGACGGCGTGAACGGCCCAAGCCCCGCGGGATAGCTCCCGTCCCTCGGCGGCGGATGGATGAGCCCGCCGGTCCCGAACACGCTGATGCCGTGCGAGTTCTTGATCCAGAGCGGCGTCGCCTCGTCTCCTTCGGCCTTGAAGCCGAAGATCGCCACGTTGTCGGCGTTGGCGATCTCCACGAAGGCATTCGTCAGGTCTGCGTGCTCCGGGTCGAGGTGATAGAAGCGCAGCGGGCGGGTGGTGCCGCGCACCGCAAGGATTCGATAGTCGGGTGAAAGGGCGGTGGTGGTCCCCTCCTCGAACGCATACCAGCGGCCGCCGCCGTGCGCCGACACCTGCACCAGTGGCACTGGCCGAGGCAACAGGTCCTGCTTGCCGTACCCGTTGATCGGAAATAGCCGTGCTTCGGTCTGTCGCCAGATCGAGCCGTCGCCGACGCGCCAGTCGACCGCGAAGGCGCCTTGAAAGGCGAATGGGACGTAGACTCCGATCCCCGAGAGCACCGTCTTCCCGTCCTCGTCGTCGGCAGTCTTCACGACGGGCTTCGGAAGGGTGGCGTCGTTGAAGTCGCTTCCGCTGCCCCCGAGGGCGACCAGTACCGAGAGCTGTCGAGCGACACCGACGAGTTTGGTGTGGGGGCGGAGCATCAGCGTCTTCGAGAGGCGGTAGTAGCCCTTGGGAAGAAACACGACGTCGTTGTCGTCTACTGCCTTCTGCAAGGCTGCGCTGTCGTCGGTCGTTCCGTCCCCCTTGGCCCCGTAGGCCGTCTTGACGTTGACGGCACCAGGCGACTCGGGTCCAGGGAGTGAAGCTCCCCAGACGTGTCTGCTCTGCAGGTCTGCGGGCGGAGCCGCGCCGGCAGGTCCCGCCAACAGACGTGCGGTGTCTGTCAGGCGCACGCCCTCTTCGTAGATCGGGGATTCGATCTGGACCGGTGTCCCGTTGATGTTCTTCGGTGGGGGACGGACGCTTAGCGTGTATTCCTTGACCCAGGACCATTCGGTGATCGGCTGTTGTGCCTGGAGCTTGCCGGCGCCGCCCGCGTCGACCAGCGTCGCCGCACCCTTGATGAAGACGTTCGACAGGTGAAGGCTACGACCGGTCGTGAGGGCCGTCGCAGCACCAGCGAGCTCGATCCGACTGTCGATGATCGTCGTGAGCCCGCTGTTGGCGCCAACGGCCGAGCTGACGATGGCGGGGTCGCTTCCTGCCGCTGTGCGAATGTTCGCGCCCACGAGAACAAGGGTCTCGGCCACGTCCCTGCCCTGGAAGATGGCGGAGCGCTTCTGGTCGGTGAGCGTGAGTCCGGTCAGCGTGGGTACGGGCCGGCCAGCGGCGTGCGCGTCCGCGTAGACGCCATAGTCACCACCGTCCACGGACAGGTTCACGATGCTGCCGCCGGACGCGAGCACACCGCTGACCCCCGCGAAGGCGCCGTGTGCGTCGACAGAGACATCGTGGATGAACGTTCCCTGGGCGCCGACGAGATCGAGGCCGACTGCGGCAGGGTTGTTGCCAAGCACGACGTCGAGGTTCTCGACGCCGTTGTTGTACGTCGAACAGAAGTCAGGGGTACCCGGAGCTCCCGTCGTTCCGTAGCCCCAGAAGTAGACGACGGCCTTCGGACTCGAGGGATCGCCAAACCCGACCGCCCCGTCGACGAGAACGAGCCGTGGACGTGCGCCGATTCTCGAACCGATGAGCATGCAGGCGCCCTGACGGTCGCCTCCCACGGTGCCCGTGTTCCTGCGGTAGCTCCCCTCGGCGCACGAGATCGTCCTGCTCACGCGAAAGGTGCCGGACGGGACGAACACGGCGAGAAAGTTCTTGCGCGCGTAGTCCAGGGCGTCGGTGAACGCCGTGGTCGCGTCCGCCACTCCTGTCGGGTCAGCGCCGAAGGGCGCCCGGGTCACATCGAGGTAGCCACACCTGGCCAGGGGCTGATCGGAGAGCTCCGGGACGTACAAGGAGACGCCGTTCACGATGGGCGACTGGATGGTCGTGCGAATCACCCCGCCGTCCTCGAACGCGCTAACGCCAACGTTGAAGGGGCTCGCGTCGCGCCCGATCGACGCACACGTCGAAAGTCCGTGTGTGGGTGGTGGGGCGCTGGCATCGAGCGACGCGTCGACAGTGGCATCGATGTCGGAATCGGCGTCTGCATCGGCGGGCCCAGCGTCCGTGGTCCCACCATCGGTAGCGGGGTCGGTCGCAGGACCGGGAGCGCACGCAGCAGCGCTCGAGAGCAAGATGGCTGCCCAGCGGAAGAGCGGCGAAGTGCGGAACATGGAAGCTCTCCTGTCTGAGGAGCTCGACGACGCGAGCGGGCCACTCGTGGGTGGCCAGCCCCGACCGATCCCGTGAAAAAATCGTCGCGGTCGGTTCGCCTCCCGATCTTGATGTAGGCCCGCCTCGAGGCGGTGGAGCGCGCGCACGCGAACGCGGTGGAGAACCTGGTAGCCTGGACCGCGGTCATGAACGGGGAGAGGCCACGCACGGAGGAGGCGTTCCCGGCGCAGCTCCTGATCACTCACGTCTCGGTCGCCCGCGGGCGCGTCGCCGCACCTCTCCTCGGCGCGATTGCCGTCCTACCAATCTTGCACTTCGTCGTCGCGCTCCTCCGCGGACCGATCTCGGACATCGGCCCGTACGCCGCGGCGCTCCCCATCTCGGCGATGACCGGCGTGCTGTCCGCAACCATCGCGAAGCGGCGCGTTCGGATCATGACGATCGAACGTCGCCGCGACGAGGTGATTCTCGAAATCGCGGGGACGGAGGTCCGCCTGAGATTCCCCCCCTCCTCGCAAGACCCCCTCCCCGCGCGTGAGCGCCACGACGGCCGTCATCCGCAGCGAGTCTCCGTCCAGTCCGTGCGGTCGTCAATCGAGCAGCGATTCGATAGCGTTCGCGAACGGGACCGTACGGAACCAGCCTGATCTGGCGCCGGTGCGCCTACGCCGTCGCGGCGGTCGCCGAGCGCTCGTGCAACGGGCTCTCACGTCCGGCTCCGACGAAGTCGATGATCGCGTCCGCAGCACCGGCGGCGCCGTCGGTGCCCGCGTAGAGCTCGCGCATCCGCGCGGCGTCCTCGCGGAAGCTGGGCTCCTCGAGCAGGCGCCGCACGGCGGCCGTCATGTCGCTCTCGCCCGCCAGCTTCGGCGAGATGCGGATCGCCATGCCCTTGCGTTCGGCGAGCGCGACGTTCAGCTCCTGCTCGCCGTGGTACGGCATGCCGACGAACGGCGTGCCGCTCGCCATCGCCGTCTGTACGCTGCCCTGTCCGCCCATGATCACCGCCGCGGCGACTCTTGGCATGACCAGATGGTTCGGAAGCACGTCGGCGACGACCACACCGTCTGCCGTGAGGTCCCCGACGTCGTGGATCGTCGCGGCGACAAGGACGCGCGCCCCGGCGGCACGCACCGCGGGGACGAGCGTGCGCAGGAACGACGCGGAGACGCTCGTCGGTGCGACGAGCACCACCTTCCCCGGCTCCCCGAGGAACCGCTCGACATGCTCGGGCACCGGACGATCGAGCTTTGCGTAGAGCGGACCGACGTATCGCATGCGCGTCGACGGCCAGAGCTTGCGCGAGCGCGGACGCCACGCGGCCATCTCGTCGCGCGGGATGCCGAGCACCTCGGGGATCTCGGTCACCAGCGTCAGGTCAGCGCACATCATGGCCATGAAGCTCGCGAGCTTTGGCACGCCTAGCTCTTCGGCGATGCGGTTCAGGTGGCGCGTTGGCCCTTTCAGCAGGTAGGGCGCGTTGTGGACGAGCCAGCGCTGCACGAACTTGGGTAAGCGAGCCATCTCGGGCTTCGACGGATTCACCGGGAGCGGACACAACCCTCGCTCGAGGACCGGCGGGAGGAACGAGCCGCCGTGCGAGGCGGCAAGCGGGATGCCCGCCACGCGCGTCGAGAAGTACGTCGTGAGGTTGAAACCGATGACCGCGAGCTTCGCGCCGACCTCGCGGAAGTGGTCAGCCTCCGCCCGGATTGCCCTGCGCATGAACGCGTCCTCGTAGAACGGCCTGTCATCGACACCGATCGAGAGCAACGCGTCGAGGAAGGCTCGATGCTCGGCCTCCGTCATCGTGGGCTCGAGCGCCGTCCACGCGATCCCGGCCTCGTCGAGCAAGTGAGCGTACGGACCGCCGTGCGAGGCGACGGAGGTTTGAATCCCGCGCGCCGCGAGCGCGCGCGCGATCGCAATCATCCGCGATGTCTCCGAGAGGAACCCGCAGTGGGGGACGAGCACGATCATGCTGTGACGCTCCTTCGGAGATGGGTAATATATTACCTATGAGCGTCACGCGCGCAAGCGTGCTCGGGGCCGATCTCGAGGGAGTCCGTGAGTCGGTCCGAACGCGGATCATGCTGTTTCGCCTCCTCATCGGCCTCGCCGGTCGCCTCCGGACGCTCATGGACCGCCAGCTCGAGCCCACGGGAATCACCACGCAGCAGGCGGCCTGCCTCATGATCGTAGGAGCCGCGGAGACGCCGCTCGCTCAGGGTGAGCTCGCGCGGCTGCTCGGCGTCTCGCACCAAAACGTCCGGCAGCTGACCACTGCGCTCGAGCGAAAAGGGCTCGTCCACGTCGACGTCGACCCGCAGGATCGGCGCACGAAGCGCATCCGCGCGGCGAAGGCGGCGAAAAAAATCTTCGAGCGGAGGAACGCCACGGACTACGAGGTCGTCGCCGGATGGTTCGGCTCGGTCGACGACCGGGACGCCGACGAGCTCCTCCGGCTCTTGCTACGTGTCGCGGGTGGTCTCCCGGATCGCGACCGAGCGCCGTGACGCACGCCGGCGACGCTCAGGTGTACTGCCAGAACGCTATCGCGCTCTTCTCGTCGTCCCGGACGAAGACGTAGACGCAGCCCGAGAGACCGGCGTCGGGCCACTCCTTCGCGGTCGGGATGGCGTCGAAGTCGAGCTGGGCGACGAGCTTGTGGCCCTTCATCGGCACATCGCCTTGGAGGAATCGCGGGAGGCCGCCGAGCTTGTCGTGCACGTTCGTGGCCTGCAGTCCCTTCGCGCTGCCTAGTCGCTCCAAGGCGGCGCCGAGCTCGGGATCGCTCGCGCCCAACGCTTGCGCGCGCTCTTCGTCGATCTCGCTCTTGGGAGCCTCCGCGCGAAGCGGTCGCATCGGGAGCGTGGGCACGCCGTCGGGCGGCTCGTGCGTCTTCGCGAGCGCGGCGCTATCGAGGAGCACGACGACGTTGTCGTCCGGCTCGTTCGTCGCTTCGCCGTCAAGGGCGCAGAAGACCGCGATGCCGGCGTGCTTCTTCAAGAGCTCCCCGGTCTCGAGCTGAAAGAGAAAGCCCATGGGCTTCTTTCGAAGCTTCGGCCACTTCGCCGTCGGCACCGACGGGGTTCCGCCGATGCGGCTCGCGGGCGGCGAGCCGGCGCGCGTCGGCTTTCCCACCACGAGCTCGCAGCTCGGCAGGCCCACGAGCGCGACGAGGTCGTCGCGAGAGAGGTCCGCCGCGCGAACGAAGCCCTTTCGTTCGCTCGTCGCGACTTCGAGCTTGGCGAGCGCTCCGGGTTTGACCCGATAGAAGCGCGAGGGCACCGCCGCCTTCGACGTTCCCCCCTTTGGGAGCGTGCGAGGTCCAAGGGCCTTCGCCTTGTCGAAGAGCGGACCGAGATCGAGTCGGTAGGTCCCGGACGCATCCTCTTTCACTTGCGCGTAGAGCGCGCGGGTCTTGGCGTCGTAGCTGAAGGTCTGCGCGAGTGCGTGGAAGGCGGCGGGGTCGTGTTGCTTCTTCGGCGCGAGCTCGGCCGGGTATTCGATCGTCGCGAGCGGCACGCAGCGCCCCAGATCGAAGCGGAGCACCTGCGCCGGCCGCGACGCGGGCTTGTCCCATGGGCTCGTGCCCTGGAAGTCGATGAGGAGCGTCTCACCGCTCTCGGCGTCGTGAACCGGGACGTGCCCCCAGCGTCGCGGTCCGACGTTCTCCTTGTAGCCCTTCGGTGCGATCGGCTCCCAGGTCTCGTCGGCGCCGAGCACCGCCACGTCCTCGAAGCCGAAGCGAACGAACGTCCCGAGCGCGCTGTCGAAGATCGCGTGCGTGTCGACGTAAATGTCGTCCTTCTTTCCGTGCTTGAAGTCGGCCGGTTGGGGCGATGCCTTCTTCACGGCGCGCCACCGGCCCTTCTCGAACAACAGCGAGTCATTGAGCTTCCGCCCCTTCGCCTCGCCGCCCCACACCAGGATTCGGCCGTCCGGTGCCGCCGCGAGCGCGAAATCCGTCCGGTCCTTGAACGCGGCGTCCTTGTTCGCCACCGCCGCCCACTGGCTCCCGTCGAAGGAGAAGACCGCACCCGTCGCCATGACCGCGTGGAGGCGTCCCTTCGCGTCGACGAGCTCGGAGAGCTCCCAGCCGCCGATCTTCTCGCCGTCCTCCTTCGACGTTACCGTCGCCCATTCGCCGCCCGTGTACCGCCAGGTCTGGAGCGAGTGGGTGCCGAGCGCGTACCAATCCCCGTTCGCGTGGACGACACGCGGGTTGCCGTAGGAAGCCTTTGCGATCGGGGAGTGGACGACGGAGACGCCCTGCGTCGTCCATGCGTCGCCCTGAAGGACGAAGAAGACGGCGTTGTAGTCGCTGCCGCCTGCGCCCTCGTGCTTCCCAGGTCCCAGCACGAGCGCATCGTGCTTCGGGTCGAACGCGATGTGCGCCTTCGTCATCTTCGGGGGCGAGTCGCGGGTTTCGGCGAGCGGCTTCCAACCGGAGTCGGTCGACGCGAAGAGCGTGTTGCCGCCGGCGTGGAGCACGGTCCCGTGCTTCGGGTGTCCCGTGATCGCGACGATCGGATCGAACAAGCCGATCGTCAGCTTGGGGAGGCCGGCCATCGACAGCTTCTCGAGCGTTGTCCCGTTCCACGCGAGGACGACGAGCGCGTACTTGTCGGCCTTGCCCTGCACCAAGAAGACGGTGCGATCGTTCAGCGGATCGTAGACGCCCACGCCGCTCTCGTGCTGCCACTCTTGGGGGATCGGTCCGGTGTCGGCGCGCTTCGTCCACGCTCCGTCGCCATCGAGCTCCCAGACGCCGCGTCGCGTGACGCACACCCAGACCTCCCGCCGTCGATCGAACGCGAGCATCGCGTGCTTGTCGAAGGTGCCGAGGGCATCGCTCTCGCTCTCGGGCTCGATCAGCGGATCGTCTCCGTGCGTCGCCACCGGATTCGCGCCGCCCGCAGCGAATGAGATCCCGTGGACGCGCCAGCGATCGGCCTTTCGATCGTACGTGGCCGTCCAACCGACGACCGCTCGGCGGCACGAGTCGTAGGCGCCGCCGAGGAAGCTGTGCTCCATGCGGTGGGCGTCCTTGGTCTCGCGGTGCCATGCCGCACCATCGAAGGTGTAGAGCACGGCGGCGTACGAACCGTCGTCTGGCTTGCAGAGATAGAAGATGCGCTCGAGCGCCTCGTCGTAACCGAGGGCGTAGGACTCGATGAGGCTTGGCCGGGGAGGAACTTCGATGGAAGTCGCGCGCTCTGGCCCGTGGTGCGTCCAGCGGAGTTGCATGGCCGAATGTTATCCGCGTCGCGGACGCGCCTGTGTGTGCCTCAGCGACGTCGCCCTCGATCCTCGATGAGCTTCAGTCCACGGGGCCCGGCGGGCCAGGGGCGGAAGATCGCCGGTGGCGAGTTCGCCTGGCGCGCCGAAAGCCCTGTCGTCAGGTGTCGCGCGCCGGCGGGAGGAGCTCTCGGGAAGTCACTTGAACGTCGCGTATCCGGTCGCGCCCATGCCGTCGGGGCCGACGAGGGCGCGGCTGGCTGTAAAGAGGATCGACCAGCCGTCGGTGGCGGCGGGCGCCGATTGTCTTACGTAAAAGTCGAAGGTGCCTTCCCCCGCGGGGAACTCCGCGAAGGCCGCTGCGGGAACGGAGGCCGTCGTGTCGGCAGCGGGAAACGTGCACGTCGCCGTGAACGCATTGGAGCCGGTCGCGGCTTCGAAGTAGAGGACCACCGAGCCCGTGGAGACGCCGGCCCACGTGGCGGTGAACGGAGCGCTGCGCGTCACCGCGAGCGAACCGGCGGCTGCCGGCAGGGCCGGCGCGGTGACGGTGAGCTTCGAGGGAGCGACCAACGAGGTCGCGAAGGCGGGTACGTCTTGGCCTTGGGCCGAGACCTCTAGCGTTTCACCGCCCGACCACAAGGGGGTCGCGCCGCTCACCGGCTCGTACGTCTTGTCGCTGGCGGGAACGATGTTGATGGCCTTGCTGCCGCCGGTGATCCGAACGGTGCCGGCCGAGAGCGCGGTCTCGGTGGGCTCGTCGCCGCTGCCGATCGTCTCGACGAGACACGGGCCAACGGTCTTCGCTTTCGTCGTGGTGGCCGGTCCCGTCAGCCGCGCGAAGAAGGCGCCGGCGCGATGGGTCGCGCGCACGCCCCCGTCGACCGTCGTTGAGTCGCTGACGGCGAAGACGCGGCCGACGTTGCCCGAGTCGCCGCCGCCGGAGGGCGCGTCGCTTGAACCTGCCGCGTCGTCGGTTCCGGCTTCGGCGCGTGCGCCGGCGTCGACCGCATCAGGCGCCGCTGTTTGCGAGTCGCTGCTGCACGCCAGGAAGGAAGACGGTACCGCGGCCACGGTGGTCGCAAGGGCGAGGGCAAGGGGCATCCACGGTTAATAGCGCAAGGCTCGCGCGAGGTCCGGGGCGTGATCCGCGCCTCAACGACGGCGCGTTCGACGGAGGTCGCTCAGAGGCCGGGGCACGCAGCTGCGATCCGCGTGACGCGGTTGCTCACCACGACCGAGTCACTCGCGCGGACGAGGCTGTCTCCGTTCTTCTTGGTCCGCCCCGGCGCCCGCCTCGTGCGAGTGCTCTCGGGCGCGGCAGGTCGTCATCGTCGGTTGGCGCGAGGCTTCGCTGGGGGTAGCGCCCACGGGACCCAGGCGTGCTTCTTCGGCGCGCGCTCGAGCGGGCGGAAGACCAGCACGTAGTGATCGCCCTTCGGGAGCTTCGCGTCGGCAAACTGCGCGCCCGCTCGGTGTGCGAAGCGGCGGTGCACCTCCACGCGGTACTTCCCTTCGGGCAGCTGGAAGAGTGGGTCAGAAGGTTCGGGGAAGTTGTCTCCGTCGGCCGCCATCGTGAGCGACGTGTACGTGACGACGGACAGGGCGCCGGTCACCGCGAGCGTTGCCGTGGTCGTCGCGTCAGCGAACCCCCGGTATGGCTTCGTGGTGAGCCGGAGACGGACTTGGTCTTCCGGCGTGCCGAAGGCCACGAGGTGACCCGCGTTCATCTCCGACGTGATCTTGCGGGTGAGTGAGTCGAAGGACCACCCCGGCAGCGTGGGACGGTATGTCCCGAGATCGACAACCGCGAGATACGCGGGGTCGTCGGCGTTGATCACGAACACCGCATCCTTCCGGAGAATCGACGGTCCGCCCGGCGGTCGGGCCGGAGCGAGGGTCTTTGCCGCGGTCTTTGGTCGCGTGCGGACGGCGGCGACCCGTCGGCGAGAGTCGGCGACCTGCTTCGCTCGGAGGTCGTCAACGGCACCCTTCACCGGGCCGGATTCGTGCTCGAAGAACGCACCGAGCGCGAGCGCGTCGACACCCTCGAGCCTGGCCAACCGGGTGAACAGGCGCCGACGGAGCTGTGTGGTGGTGCCACCCTCGTGCGCCCGGGCGAGGAGCAGGGCCGCCAGCCCGGCGACCGACGTGTCAAGACCCGGGAACTTGCCCGGCAGCGCGCGGAGCGCCTCGCCGAGAACACGATCATCGGAGCTCGACAAGCGCTCGAGCCAGTCGAGCGGCGGGGATGCTGAGACCGCCTTGGGCGTGATGATCCGAAAGCCCGCGCCGCGGAAGCGCTCTCGGAGTTCGGCGCGGGTCGCGGACCAATGAAAGCCGCCGGCGAGCCCGACCTTCACCCACTGAGAACCTCGCTTGGCGGGCGAGAGACCAAGCGCCTTGCGTGCGACCTCTGCAACGGCGGCGCTGGCGGCCAGCAGAGCAGGCTCGAGACGTGGCCGTGCACCGTGCTCATCGAGGCCGTCGAGGGCGTCGTCGGGCGCCTCTGCGGAGTGCGCGAAGTGGATGAGTCGTAGGGCGGCGCGGTTGACGTCTAGCCTCTCGAGCAGAGCAGCCAGCCGCGACGAGAACGGCCACTCGTCGAGAGATGCGAGCAGGACGCGGTCAACCATCCCTGCGAGCCTAAACGGGTACGTTGAGGAGGGGTAGACGCCCGGATCACGTCGCGAGCGCGCGTCGGAGCATTTCGCTAGAAGAGGATTCGGTGGCTTCAGGCCCAGCGCTTGGTCCACCGCACGTACCGAGCGACGTAGGGCGAGTCGCCGTTGAGCCGCTTCAACATCCGGATCTCGTCCTCCTCCAGAGGGTCGGTGTCGCTGACCGCGAAGAGGATGAGGAGCCCAGGATACGCGTCGAACGCGCCGTCCGCCCGAAGTCGCTCCAACGTCCGCACGCACGTCTCGAACAGCTCCGCGCGAAACGCGAGGAAGGCGTCCCCATAGCGGTCGAGGTGCAGGCCGCACGCGAGCTCGAGGAGTCCGACGCTGCCGCCGCAGACCTCTTCGAGGACGTGCGTGCGCACGGCCGTACAGATGTCGTTGAACGCCGCAGCGCCAAAGCCCTCGAGCGCCCACTCCGCCGGCGAAAAGGTCTCGGCATCCGCCTCGTTCTCGTCGGCGGCAGCCGCGTCGCGCGCGGCGCGGTGCGATTGGAGGTCAAACGCCGGACACACGGTCACGGCGCCGTCGTCGCTATAGAGTGCGAACGCGCACACGGACTCATCCGGGTATGCACGCGCCACGTCACGGAACACCTGGAGGGTCGCGGTCGCGATCTTCCGTTCGAGTGCGGCGAAGTCGAAGGGAACAACCTTGCCGTTCCTCTCCAGCGTCTCCGGCGATGCCACGAGGGCATCCTATCCTTCGAGAGAACTTCGAGGCTCGAGAACCCGAATCTCCAAGGCGGCCATGCTGCGGTGCGGCGCCGCTCCGGTCGCCCGAAGAGGTCGCCCGAAGACGTCGTGATGCCCGAGGAGTGAGCTGAAGACGAGTTCCGGTGAGGCGGCCGGTCGCTACTTCGGGAGCTGCTCTAGAATGGCGGCGAAACTCTCTTTGACGGTGGCAGGCCTCTGCGGTGCGCGGGGTTTGACCTAGACACCCAAAGCCGTATCCGGCGAGCAACCCATCACCGCCACTTCCTCGATTTCACGTCGGCTACTGCGACTGCAGACTTCGCGGCAAGGACAAACGCCTCGCCCTCGCCGTAATCCAGGGCTGTTATGGCAACGCGGAGGCGATTCCCTTCTGGATTCGCGCGCTGGGTGGCACCGAGCCGAGCGTGGTGAAGGTCGCCATAGGGGACGCGTGCCAATTGAAGGGGCACGCAACGCGCTCAGGTCCGCGCTGAACTGGAAGGGGCTCTTCAAGTTCGTTCCGAAGGCCGATCGTGCGTTCATTTCCACGAAGACGAACCCCATCGACGGCGTGCTCGGGTTTCCCCCGGAAGACTTCGTCACGTACCGGAACGGCGTCCGCGCCGGTGCCTTCTCCGAATACCTCTTCGGAGGCGGGCGCGAGACGTGCGTGACGGAATGGAAGAATGGCGCACAGCAGTGAACCCGGCTGGTCGGTCGCGCCGTGGCCGTCGTGGCGAATTCTTCTCGCAGCAGCAATCCCGTCGAACGCGTAGATGACTCCTTCCATCCGCTCGAGCACGCCACGAGCAGATACGTCGCTGCGGGCCGAATGCTGGGATTAGGAAAACGTGCGGAGGCGCTCGCGCTGCAACCCTGAAGTTCGCAACCTCGCTCCTCGTCACGGTCGTCGGAGCGAGACGGTTGATGCTTTGATAGACTCGCGACGCAATCGGCTTTTCCCGTGACGCCAAGCTGGCCGCGAAGAGCTCGATCGAGGGGATCTGGCCGTGGCCGATGCGAAGCTGGGGGGACACCGGCACGGTGGTGCAGACCATCGACGAGCGGATCTGACGTCGGTGGGCCCGGGAAAGGGTCGGCCGATGAGGCCCAATGGACGCAACACGACCTCGGCTCAGCGCATGACCCACTTGTAGCGAACCGTCGCGGTGCCCGAGTCATGCGTGTAGAGGATGACCGGCTTGCCCGCTTCGGTCGAGACCGAGTACTGCCAGCTTGCCGAAGCGATCTTCGCGCCGCACGTTTGAGTGACCTTGAGGGCGGTGGAGTCCGTCGTCACCTTGAACGACTTGTTTGGGAGGAGCGCGAGACCGCCCGCTTTGACGATGCGTTCGCCGAAGACGAACCCGCCTTGGCCGTCGCTCGCGACGTCGAGGCGGCCCGAGTAGGTGCTCGCCTTGTACGCCGCGCAATAGGCCTGCGTGCCCAGCAGGACGAAGCCCGCCAGGTCGTACGTGCCCGGCTGGACGACACCGCCGAGAGAGAAGGTGAGGCCCGACGAGCAGGCCGACGCCAAGCTCGCGCCATTGCCGGAGGCTGGCCCGCACGCGCCGCCCCCGTCCGCGCCTGCGTCCACGGTCACGACGGCCGCGTCGGGCTCGTCGTCCGGGTTGCCGCCACCGCCGTCGGTGATGAGGCCAGCGTCCTGCTCGACCTCAACGGGTGCGCCCGCGTCCGAGCTCGCGCCCGGCGGCGTTCCGGTGGCCTCGCCGCTCGCGTTCGGGGCGGCTGGCGTCCCGGGTTGCTCGGCCGCCCCCGGCGCCGCGCTGCTCGAACCCTCCTGGCTGGGGCTGGACGAACAGGCGACGAGGGAGAAGAGGGCGGCGGTGGAGGCGGCAGCGACGAGCGAGAGCTTCATGAATACTCCTTTGTGGAAAGCGACCCTGGCGTTCTTGCCGGGCACGTTGTCCCTTCCGTCGCAAGGCCGGTGCCATGCGTTCTCGTCCCAACCTCGCGTACTTACGCGCGGTCGGGTGTTGCGCCGCACGCAACGCCGTTGCGGCCTGCGCAGCAACCCACCCGGTGCGACAGTCGGCTCCCGCGGTGTGCGCGACCAGGGCCGAGGCAGGTTTAGTGGGCGCGGGCCCGAGCGGCGCGGATGCGGGCGAGCGCCTCTTTGGCGTCGACCTCGGCGCTGCCGGCCCAAAACGACGCGCGCCGCTGGACGACGACCTCGATGCGCTCGGCGAGAGGGAGGGCGAAGAACTGCTCCGGCGTCATCTCACGCGTCGCGCCATCCCGCGCGATCAAGATGCGGTCGAAGGGCCACCCCACGGCGGGCGGGCCCGGGGCCGCAGGAGGCAACGCAGCCCGATCGTCGCTCGAGGGCGTCATCGGCCGAGCACGTCCGCGCGCGTGCCCTCGACGATGACGCGCACCTCATTCGCCGTTTCCTCATCGATGCCCATGCCGCGAAGGGTGTCGGCTAGATGGGCGATGATCGCGTCGAAGTGCGCGTCGCCCAAGCCGGTCGCGACGAGCTTCGCATGGGCCGTCCGGAGGTCGCGGCCGGAGTAGCGGTTTGGGCCGCCGAAGGCCATCGTCATGAATGCGATCTGCTTGTCGATTTGCGCGCGCAGATCCAAGTGCACGAAGAACGGCGCGAGCTGCTCGTCGGCCATGACACTCTCGTAGAACGTCACGACCGCGGCCTCGATGGCCGACTCGCCACCGAGCCGCTCGTAAAGGGACCGCGCTGCTTGGGCGACGTCGTTCACCAGGGTAGCCTACCGGCAAGTCAGCGCGCGCGCACCGCTGCTGTCCACCTGCGTCGGCCAAGTGGTGTCCGTGGCGCCGCTCCTAGGCCCGCCCGAGCCCGGCGCTCGCGAAATCAGTGGGCACGAACCTCATCCGCTCGCCTCGTCGAAGGCGCTCGCTGCCAGCGAATGCGAAGGTCGTCCCAAACTGTGCCTCTTGCACTAGAAAGGCAGGCATGACCCACGGCTCCGACGAGACGGTCGAGCTCGCGCGCTCGGCCTTACACATGCCCGTGCAGGGCTACCGCCTCGCGGTCACGGCGGGGCCCGACGCGTCCGCCTCATTTGCACCGACGAGCGCAAAGACAGTGGTCGGCTCGGGAGAGGCGGCCGAGCTTCGCCTCGCCGATCCGACGGTCTCCCGCTTTCACGCCGAGCTCGAGGCCCACGACGGGGCGGTGCGCATCCGCGATCTCGGTAGCCGCAACGGACTCTTCGTCGACGGCGTGCGTATCTTCGACGCGGCTCTGCACAACGGGGCGGTCATCTCCCTAGGTCAGACGCGCGTCGTCTTCACGCTCGACGCGGAACCGGTCCGCGTGCCGATCTCCGCACGCGATCGCTTCGGCGTGATGGTTGGCCGGTCGCTTGCCATGCGGCGAGCGTTCTCCGTGCTCGAGCGGGCCGCGGCCTCCGAGGCCACGGTGTTGCTGGGCGGAGAGACGGGCACCGGCAAAGAGGCCGCCGCCGAGTCGATCCACCGCGAAAGCCAACGCCGTGACGGTCCGTTCGTGGTCGTTGACTGCGGAGCGGTGCCGGCGAATCTCCTCGAAAGCGAGCTCTTCGGTCACGAAAAGGGGGCCTTCACGGGCGCCGACCGGGCGCGCTCCGGAGCCTTCGAGGAGGCAAGCGGTGGGACCCTGTTCCTCGACGAGATCGGCGAGCTCGAGTCGGACCTTCAACCGAAGCTGCTCCGGGTCCTCGAGAAGCGAGAGATCAAGCGCGTCGGCAGCTCAAAATACGCGCCCGTAGACGTACGCATCGTGGCCGCAACGAATCGCAACCTCCGCGTCGAAGTGAACGACAAGCGCTTTCGGTCCGACCTCTACTATCGGCTCGCGGTCATCGAGGTGACCCTCCCGCCGCTGCGCGAGCGCGCGGAGGATTTGCCGCCGCTCGTAGAGAGCATCCTCGAACGGCTGGGTCAGGGGAGCTCTCCACAGGTGTCGCTCGTCCGCGCGCCGGAGTTCCAGGCGTCGCTCGCACGACACCAATGGCGCGGGAACGTGCGCGAGCTCCGCAACTACGTCGAGCGATGCCTCGCGCTCGGCGAAGAAATGCCGCTCGACGGCGCCGTAACCCCGCCAAGCTTAGTGCCCGAGCGGGGCGCCGTCGTCGACACTCGAGTTCCGCTCAAGGAGGCGCGCGACCGGTGGGTGCTCGGCTTCGAGCGCGCCTACCTGAGCGCCATCCTCGCCGAGAACGAGGGCAACGTCAGCGCTGCGGCCCGCGCTGCCGGTGTCGATCGAATTCACTTCTACCGACTGCTCTGGCGCGCCGGCCTACGCTGAGCGCGAGCCACCGTCGGCGGCGGCCCGCGCCGGCCACGCGCCGGGGGCGAAGACACGCACCATGCGGCTCGGGTCCCGGATGCCCTCGTCGCGAAACCCTTGGAGCCCGAGCTCGAGGGCCCGGTGGCCGCTTGCCGTACCCTCCAGCGCGCCGCGTTGCACCTGGGCCGCGTTGGCGTAGAGCGCCGCGCCCCGAGCGCGCAGCTCGAACTCGGCATCGCGAAGCAGCGGCAGGGCCCCCTCGCCATCACCCTCGGCCACAAGCCGCGCCGCCCCGAGGAGGCGCGCGAACCCGCGGGCCAGCGGCCAACGTTCACGCGCGATGCGTCCCTCGAGAGCGCGCGCCTCGGCGAGCAGTCGACCGCGCGCCGCACCGTCGACCGTTGCGGCCAACGCGAGCGCGGCCCGAGCGCGCGCGTTCATGGCCCGAACGCGCATCGTCTCCGCGCGCAAGTAGAGCTGCCTCTCGAGCTGGCGCCAGACGTCGCGCATCGTCTTGTAGGCGCGCTCCGCATCGCCGACGTATAGCTCGACCTCCGTCAAGTTGAGGGCGTGCCAGGCGTGCTGAATGAGGAACTTCTTTGCACTCCAGCGTTCAGTGAGCACGTCGAGCTCGCGTCGCGCCGCCGCCGTGTCGTCGTCGGCGAGGCGGACGAACCACGACACCTGCACGCGCAGGAGGACCTCTGCATACAAATCGCCGCGCGCGCTAGCGTCGTCTAGCGCCTCGGGGAGGCGCGATCGAATCTCGTTGATGCGGCCGAGCCCGAGCCGTGCGTAGAGACCGAAGATCGTGGCGTTGTCGAGCTCCCACCAGACCCCCGTGCAGTGATCGCGGAGTTCCTCGGCGGCTGCGTCACACGCGGCGGCGCCGTCGGCGAAGTCGCCGAGGAGCGTAGCAGCGACACCGCGCATGAGGCTCGTCACGCCGCGCGCGCGCGCGTCTCGTGTAGCGTCCGCGAGTGCGCCGGCACGGCGCAGGAGTTGCTCGATAGCCGGGCGTGCGGGAAAGCCGTCGGCCGCGCGATAGGCGGCCTCGAGGGCAAGACCCATGGCGATTCGACTCGGCTCGCCGGCGGCGAGCGCGCTGAGGACGAAGCGCGACTGAAACTCCATACCGCGCCACGGGTCGAGGATGCCGAAGCCGCGTGCGAGGCTGAAGAACGTGTCGATGCGGACGAGCGTCTGCTGCGCAACGGTGTCGGGCGTCGAGGGGCGGAATCGCATGCCGCGCAGGCGGAGCAGGAGTCGACGAAACAAGAGGGCGACGAGCGAGCCGAGCGGCGAGCGGGACGAGGCGATGGCGAGGGTCTCGAGGATTGACTCGA
Source organism: Myxococcales bacterium (assembly GCA_016703425.1). Lineage (NCBI taxonomy): Bacteria > Pseudomonadati > Myxococcota > Myxococcia > Myxococcales > Myxococcales bacterium. The sequence goes on along the minus strand of JADJCA010000015.1, from coordinate 259,692 downwards.
CGACGCTTCCGCCTTCCTCGAGGTGGCCCGCGAAGAGGAGCTGTTCGGCGCCTCGCCGTCGAAGCTCGAGTTGCCTCGCGCCCGAGGCGGTCCGCGAAGCATGGAGAAATCGCTCGGCGGCTTCGGGGCCTCGGCCTGCGCTTGCGAGCGCCTCGGCGAGCTTGAGCACGAGCTCGTCGTTGCTGGCTCCGCTGCTCGCGTCGAGCTCGAGTGCGAGCGCGTACATGCGGGCGGCGCGGTCGAAGGCGAGCGCCCGGCCCGCGCGATCGGCCGCGTCTTCGGCGAAGCGACGCGCGAGCGCTGGTTCGTTAGCGGCGAGGTAGTGCTCGGTCAGCGCCTCCGGATCGCTCTGTGATACGGCCAACACGCGCGCGATGCGGAGGTGGAGCGCGGCGAGCACGCCCCCGTCCATCGCGCCCACGACGATCTCGCGGATGCGGTCGTGGTAGACCTCGACCTCGGAGCGACCAGCGCGCGTGTGGGTGCGTACGAGCGAATGGCCACGGAGTTCGTGCACGATCGCGTCGCGGTCGCCACGGACATCGGCTGCGCCTGCCGCGAGCGAGACCTCCGTCGGCTTGCCAAAGAGGGCGAGTGCTTCAAGGAGTGCGCGGCTCTCTGGTGAAAGGCCGTGCACGCGAAAGAGGATCGCTTCGGCGAGGTCGGTGGCTCGGCCGTGGCCCGCCCCGAGCGCCGCCAGCTGACGCAAGAAGAGTGGGCTGCCCGCCGACTCGCTGGCGAGCGAAGCGACGGCAGACGCGTCGGCCATTGGGAGCAGCGTCTTCGCGAGCTCGCGTGCGGCGTCTTCGGGAAGCTCAGCGACCGGGATCTCGCAGACGAGCGGCCCATCGGCCTCCCGACCGAGATCGTGGAGGGTGGCGACGAGCGGAGCCGACGCCGCATCCTCGCTCCGGTAAGCGGTTAGGAACAGAAGCGGTGGCGGCTCGGGGCCGCGCAGCAATGCGGCGAGCAGCGGCTCGCTGTCGGCGTCGCCCCACTGAAGGTCGTCGACGAAGAGGACGAGGAGGCTCTTCGTCGACATGCGATGGAGCAGCTCGCGAAGCGCCATGAAGGCACGACGGCGCTGCTCGACCACGTCGTTGGGTTGGGCGCGCTTGCCGAGCGCGCCGCGGAGCTGAACGAGCACCGGGAAGACGCGCGCAAGCGCCGCTAGGTCGCGCGGTAGGACGGCTGCGAGGTCGGCTTCGGGGAGGCGGAGGAGGTGACGGCAAATGGCGTCGACCAAGCTGTCGAGGGCCTTGTAGGGCACGGCCTCCCGCTCGTAGCACCGCCCCTCGAAGACGAGCGCGTCGCGGCGCTCCTTCCGTGTCACGCTCAAGAAGTGGCGGACGAGCGAGGTCTTGCCCATGCCCGCCGCGCCGGGGACCATCGCGATGACCGAGTGACCGGCCTCGACTTCGTCCAGCGCCTCATCGAGGGCCCAGAGGTGCGGCTCGCGGCCCACGAGGCTCGCGGCAAGCTCTACGTCTGTCGCCTTGGCGGCGGCGGGCGTCGACCCAACGGAGGCGCCCGCGCCGAACGGGAGGGCGCCGCGGAGTCGCTCGAGCAGCTCGGGGCCGGTGGGTCGCCGCTCCGGCGTCCGCGAGAGCAGGTCCATGCACAGCTCGGAGAGTTTGGGTGGCACGCCGCGCACGAGATCGAGAGGTGCCGTTGGGTCGACGAGGCCCTTCTGCACGAGGATCTGCCCGCTGGCGCCCTCGAAGGGCGTCCGGCCGGTGAGCGCCTCGTACAGCACCACCCCGACCGCATACCAGTCGGTTGCCGCCGTCAGGTGACCGCCGAGCCCTTGCTCTGGAGACATGTACGCTGGCGTCCCGACGATGTGCTCCGTCATCGTGATGGCCGCGCCGTGGTCGTCGAGCTCGGCGACCAGCCCGAAGTCGAGGAGCACGACGCGCCCATCGTGGCGGACAAGCACGTTCGACGGCTTCACGTCGCGGTGAAGCAGCCCCGCGTCGTGGAGCGCCACGAGACCGCGCGCGAGCTGCTCGAGCACCAGACGAAGGCGGGGCAGGTCGCCGGCGCAGAGAGGTCGGCGAGAGTCGGGGACGCGAGAGCGCGGTCCGAGGCTCGCGGCGAGCGGCGACGCCAGCGGCGGCAAGGGCGGCAAGGGCGGCAACGGCGGGAGCGACGCGGTCGTGCGGGCGCCTGCGGCGACGGGTGCCGCCTCGGCGGTCGCCACGCTGGCCCGCCGCGGCACGCCGTGCTGCGGGCGCACGTAGTGGAGGAGGTCGACGCCGTCGACCAAGTCCATTGTGAAAAACCAGTCGTCGTCGAGGGCAACCAGGTCGCGTAGGCGAATGAGGTTCGGATGGTCCACCTCGGCGAGCGCTCGGAACTCGCGCTTGAAGCGCGCGATGAGGCTCGGGTCGGCGCGCCGGAGCCACTTCAGCGCAACCTCCGCGTTGCGCTCGCGATCGAAGGCCGAGTAGACGACGCCGAATCCGCCCACGCCGAGGCACTCGCGGATCTGAAATCGCGGAGATTCGCGCAACACTCGCGGCGGTTCGGGACCCACTACGGGCCGCTCATACCATCCTTGCGCGGCGCGCTCCAACGGGGCTGCCGCTACACGTTCAGCGCCGCGGCCGCGTTCTCAACGTCTTCAATCCCGAGGTCTGACACCGGGAGCGTTCGTCCAGGTCGCCACCGCCGGGGCTCTGGGCGAGACGCTCTACCATCGACGAGCTGATGGCGCCGCTTCGCCCACCCGGTCTCGCGTCGGACGCAGGGAACTCCGCCGAGACGGGGCGCGCTGACACGAGGGAGGCGGCCCTCCCTGCGGGGCGTGAGCATGTCCGGGTGGCGTGTCGGACGGAACGAAGCGTTAACCCCCGCGCACGGACCATTCATCCACGTTTCCTCCGAGAACATACGACACAGCGGCGTTCGCGACGGCGCGATCGGGTCTCTACGCACGCGCTCGAGGCGCGCGCGAGCGTTGGCGCGTCGGCTGCAATGCCGACTGCATGGCGAACAAGTCTCACGCAACGAAAGGTATCCGGCTCGCGGGGAGCGCGCTCGAACGCGTGCACGGCGGCGAGGGCGAGGACTACTCTGACTACGGTGGAGGCTTCGACACGTCGACGTCGAGCGACAGTAGCTACGGCGCCGAGTTTCCGTCGGGGGAGACGAGCGGTGGCGGAGGAGGCGGAGACAGCGTCGACAACTACGCGGGGTTCGGCAGCGGCTTCGACACGCCGAGCGCGGCCACGTCGAATGAGAACAACTACGGCGCCGAGTTTCCGTCGGGGGAGACGAGCGGTGGCGGAGGAGGCGGAGACAGCGTCGACAACTACGCGGGGTTCGGCAGCGGCTTCGACACGCCGAGCGCGGCCACGTCGAATGAGAACAACTACGGCGCCGAGTTTCCGACGGGGAGACGAGCGGTGGCGGAGGAGGGGGAGACAGCGTCGACAACTATGCCGGGTTCGGCAGCGGCTTCGACACGCCGAGCGCGGCCACGTCGAATGAGAACAACTATGGCGCCGAGTTTCCGTCGGGAGAGGTGGACGGCGGCCTCGTCGGCAGCAACACGACCGCGGGTCGCGCGGAGTGGGGCGGTGTGCCCGATGCAGGCCAGGGCGCCGAGGTCCTTGGCAACGCGGCCCCCCATCAAGGCGACTGGTTCACGACGGCGGAGACGCTCGGCCAGGCGAACGCGTCCGGATCGGGCGCACCGGCGGACATGGCCGATTGGTCCTTGCCGAACGGGTCGGCAGCCGGAAACGACCCGAGTGCGACGTTCAATCCGTTCCTCAAGACGCCGATCGCCGAGCAACCAGCGCCGCTCTTCCGCGGCGAACGACCGTCGATGGGGCCCGAGACAGTCTTCAACGACGGCCTGGTCCCGAAGGGAACGAACAACGACCTCTTCGCCCACGTATCGAACAACGGAGCGGGATCGAGCTTCGTGTCGACCTCGAGCAGCATGGACGTGGCGAGGGACTTCGCGCTCAGCAACGGCGAACGAGCAAGCGGGTGGATCTATCGCATCAACGGACAGGGCGCGATCGACGCCGCCGCCGCGACGAACAACTTCCGCTACACCGCCGACCAGCAGGAGCATGTCTTCCGCGGGCCCGTCGAAATGTCGCGGGTCGAGGCCGTCGCTCCGGTAACGCGCGAGGGTGGCATCGGCGAGTTCGCGCCGAACCCGGGCTTCGAGGCACCGTCTACGCTTCCGGCCACGGCGGCGAACGCGGCGCGAGCAACGGCGGGCGGCGCCGCCGCCGGAGCAGCGTTTGCCGCGGCCGACCTCGCGCTCGAACGCGCGGCTGCCGCGAACTTCCCCGGCGCGCAGATGGCGCAACACGCGCTGCGAAGCGACCTCGCACAGACGGCGGCGGCGATCGCCTTCCCGGCATCGACGATCGCATCAGGCTTGTCGCAACAGGCGCTCGACTCCATGTGGCCGAGTACGCCGGGCAGTTGGCAAGACAGCGCGAAGCGCATCGTCAGCGGCGCCGCAGGCGGCATCGGGACGGTGGCCGACAGCGCGGCGGGATTCTGGACGCGGCCGTTCACGACCGGCCCCGCGGTCTCCATGGTTGCGCCGAGCGGAGCGGCGGCCCGCGCCAACGCCGCGGCTAACGGGAATGAATCGCTCGCGCTCGGCGCCCCATGAGACCTCGCTCGGCAGCGACGCCGCTCCAACTTGGCGAGGCTGACCGTCGCCTTCCTCTGCGCGCGACAGCCAAGCGGTTGTGCCTGGCTCGCGGTAACGAGAACCTCGAACCTCGTCCCAATCGGCTACTCCGGTGACGCCAACCGGGCCCTGAAGCGCCGGAAGGTGCACTTGGTGTGCAGCGGAGGCCGCTAGCGCTCTGAGAAGTCAGCGGCATGGCGTCGGTACATCGCTTGCGATTGGTGGAAGCGAGGTGCTTCATGAACCAACAGGACGAATCCAAACGATGCAACGACGACCGGCTGGAGCAGGTTCTCGAGCAAGCGCTTGAAGCCGTGACCGGAGGCCTTCGCACCGACCAAATGCGCCCGTCGGAAAACGTCATCGATGTCTCGATGTCTTGTCACATCGACCACTGGGCCTTCTGACAGGCGCCCGCACGCCGCGGCGGTTCCACCACGCCCCTTGTGGCCGCACGTTGCTTGTCCCGTGTTGCGGAACATTCCCGACCCACGCGCTCGCGCCCGTGAAACCAGCACGGAAGGGGCACCGTTCTGCAAGTTCGCCGAGTACAAGGACTGGGTGCGCGAATCGATCGCCTCGCTTCGCAGGCCCTGATTTAGCCGCGCGACCGGCGAATGTTCTGTCTCACGGCGCGGGTGCGAGGCGTTGTCAGCCCTCCACCGAGACTTCGGTGATCGGATGGCTTCGATGCAGCGGAACGAGGAACTTCTCGACGACTGCATGCACGTGCGCAGGGAGCCGATGATTGCGATAGACCGGGACGCGGTTGGATGAGATCCCCGTGTGGCCCGACACCGGGCCCGACACGATCGTCGCGCCGGTCTCGTCGCACGACCGAACCCGCGCGCCAGGATCGATCGCGCCAATCGCTCCATGAATCAGCGAGTAGTCGGGCGGCCGTCCGCCGGGTTGCCACTGGAGTCGAAAGGTCAGCGAGCGCTGGAAGAGAGGGGTCAACGCAAGGACTTCGAGGTAGCCGACGAGTCGGAACGGTTGCGAGCCCACCCACCGCTCCTCGGCCGACACTGTCGCTCGCGAGGCAAACGGCGGGACGAAGACCCACAGCATGAAGGTGCACATCGTGGCGCCGAAGGCCATCGCCACGACGCCGCCACGCGACGGGCCCTTCTCCGTCATGACGACCGCGGCGACGCCGGTCACCGCCGCGGCGATGACCACGCCGAGGAGCACTCGCTTCAGCGTCGAGCCGCGAAAGCCTCCGATCGCGACGCGCAGGTTTCTGTCGCCAGCACGGTTGCGGCCGCGGTCGGCCTCGACCGCCGCCTGCACGCGCCGGCGCTCGCCCTGCGCGGCGAGCCGTGCGAGTTCGGGGTCGGGGCGAGGGGCGTCGGGTCGATAGGGCGGGCCCATGGAAGATCCTTACCTCGCCTCCGGCGAAAAGCGGAAGCAGCGTCCGATGGGCGCGATCGGCGGAGCCAGCCTCGGGCGCATCGGTGGCGCTATCGCCGGCAGCTCGTGCTCGGCTGCCACTGGCGGGTCGCCGTTCGCCATCGGAGCTCCTTAGCCGGAACTCTCCCCGGCGCAAACTTGGCTCCGGATCGCGTCGAGTCGTGAAAGCGAGAATGTTGTTGCACTACGATTGAACAATGCACGCATGCTCTCGGGAGCGCAAGATCGCCGAGTTCGACGACGCACGCTTCGATGAAGCCACTCCCTTCGAAGCCGACGTCGTGCTCAGTGTGGGCCAGCTCGCGTCGCATGCCGCAAGCCTGGTGAACGACGCACGCGTGGCCTCCGCGCGTTCCAAGGTGGGGGCGGCTCCCAGAGAGGTCTTGGGCGAGATCGTCCTCGACGTACTCGTCGATCTCGAGGCCGCTTTCCCATCGGCGTTCCGCGCGCTCAGCGCCGACGACGAAGCGCAGCTCCGCGCCGAGATTGAGCAGCTAGCGACCGAGAGGCTCGCGCTTTTGGCCCTGCGCTAGTCGCGGAGACTCCCGCGAGCGCGCTCGGATCGGGCGTCGGAAAGGCGCCGCTGGCCGAGGAGCACGAACGCGCGACGCGACCGGTCGCGCGCGGGCTACCATCGACGCGATGAGAAGCGGCCGAACGGCAGCGGTCGTGGTCGTGCTCTTCGTCGTCCTCGGGGGCGCCGGTGCGTACGCGTGGAATCAGTGGTCGCTCGCGCACACCGACGAACACGTATGTCGATAGTGGCCTCCCTTCCGACGCGTCCACAGACGCCGGTCGCGGCAAGGGCAGGTCCGGCAAGAAGAAGGGTGGACCAGGCAAACCACGCGGCGGCAACGGCCCCAAGCCGAGCCATCGTGGTGGCGCCTCAGGCGTCGGCCTCGCCAACACAAACGAGAGCCGCAGCAAGACCAACGACGAGAGCGACGACGACGACAGCGACGAATTCAGGCCCCCCTTTCGCGGGCGCGGCCCCGCGGGGCCCACCTACGAAGCCGCCCTGGCGTCGAACAAACAAGAGATCACCATCGGTGGGCGCCAAGTGCCGGACCTCACCGATGCGCAGCTCTCCCGTCCCATGCGCAGCGGCGCCTTCGTCGGCGAGTGCGGCGCGCCCGACAGCATGAAGGTGCAAGTCAGGGTCGCGATTCGCAACGGCCGCCCAGCCGGAGTCAGCGTGTCCACCACGCCGCCTCATCCTGACATCGCGGGCTGCATCCGGGGCGCAAGGCTCGGTCACTTCTCGTTTCTGGGGCATCGTGAACACCTTCCATGGCTACTGGGTTGGTGTCACCGAACCGGGCGACTTCGTTCTCCGTAGCCAAGGCCTGCCGCCACATCGCCTATGTTCCTCTGCATGTCGTGGCTCGCCGACAACCTTCCTCCTTCTGCCGAGATCGCGAAGGCGCACGCGCATCAACTGACGCCCGAGGGCCTCGCACGACTTCGCGTTCTCGTGAAGGGATTCATCGGTTCGTCCAAGGATCCTCCCGAGGCGAAGAGGAACCGCCTGCTTGCGGAGGCGGACGAGGTGGCACGCGAGCTCGTCGGCGCTTCGGCGGAAGGCACGTATCGCGCGTATTGCATCAGGCTCTGGGAGGAGGAGGCTGCGGAGGAGAAGAAATGGAGCCACCGAACGATGAACGACGCGCTCGACTCAGCGTTCGATGCGCTCGACCGCGCCGGCATCGTGGCCGTCCAGAACGCAGGCGGGACCCAGACCCTCGGGTGGGCGGCCGTGAACGAAGAGATTGCCAAGCGTGAGTCGAAGAACAAGAAGGTGCTGGGCGCGACCTTCTACCATTCACAGGATCTCGAGCGCGCCGTGAGCGGCGAAGGACTCTGGCTCACGTTCGGAGCGCGTGACGGAAGCGATACCGCGGCGCGCGCCGTCGCAGAAAAAGTCACGCAGGCTCTCGAGGCAGAAGGCCTCGCGTGTATGTGGGACGGCGACGCGGGGTCGCGGATCCGCGTGACTGCCTTTGCATGGCAGAAGCGCCGAACCACGAAGGCCCCGCGGAGACTGCCGTCGGTACCCTGGCGGACCTTTGCCCATGAGGACGGGCGCGAATGGCGAATCGCGGGCCTCAACAACGCGGTCTGTCTTCGGATCAAGGACCAAGACGGCGAAGTCGTTGAGCGTCGGACACCGGCGAAGGAGCTCGATGCGGAGATCGAGCGCTTGGTGAAGGAGCAGCTCGTCGACGGATTCGCCGAGCGCTAGAAGCTTCGGCGGGCGGCGGGACCGTCGAGCCGGCGGCGGTCACGTCGCGCTTTGGGTGCGCGCAGGGGGCGCGGTCTCGACGTCGACCACGCCAACGCAACGGCCTCTCGGTCGGCTAGTACGCAGCCTTCACCAAAGTCGCACCACTGTCGTCGTGGGCGGTCGCGAAATCGACGTTGCGACCGCAGGCCTCGAGCAGGTTGGAGCAGACAAACTCGGCCTCTTCCCGGGACGCGACGTCGATCCAGCAAGTCGGCCGCTCGTCAAAGTCGACGTGCCAGCCGCACACCCGCACCTTGCCAGGCGGGGCCGTGATCACACCGGAGAGCGTACGGTCGAAGGTGAGCCCGTGGCTCTGGAGCAAGGGATCGTTCACCCAGCTGGCCCACCGGTCGCGATAGGTCTTCGCGTCGAACGACATCCGCGCATCGTGCACGGTCGCCGCTGCCGCGCCAAGACCGACGGCGGTCGCTCCTTCAGCGTGCGAGGGGAGGCTTGGCAGCGCCGACCCACGACACGGTGTCGAAGAGCTTCGTCGCCTTGCCGACGATCGAGGGCAACGTGGCTGAGGGGCTGGTCTTAAGCCTGACGTCCGTGCTGCGCCCAGCAACCGCTTCGTCGTCAAGCGCAAGATCGTCGAGTTCGACGACGTCGGGGCGGCACCCGCGGCGGTTGTCGACGAGATCATCCTGGACGTGCTCACCGCGGAAACGAAGAGTCGTCGCCGATAGCCGACGCTTGAAGCCGCTCCTACGCCTTCTGCGCATTGCCCGCGCAAACCTCCTGGCGGACGGCGAGTGACGGAACCAAGGTGCGGTTCGCACGACGGTGCGGTTGTTCCTGGCTCGCGGTAACGAGAACCTCGGACCTTGTTCCAATCGGCGACCCCGGTGACGCCAAGGTCACCACGAAGTGCGGAACGTGCACTTGGCGTGCAGCGGAGGCCGCGAGCGCACCGAAAAGTCAGCGGCAAGGCGCAGGTACATCGCTTGCAGCCGGTGGAAGCGAGGTGATTCATGAGCCAACACGACGAATCCAAACGATGCAACGACGACCGGCTCGAGGAGGTCCTCGAGCAAGATCTCGAAACGGTGTGTGGTGGCCTTCGCACCGACCAAATGCGCCCATCGGAAAACGTCGTTGATGTGACGATGTCCTGTCACATCGACCATTGGGTCTTCTGACAGGGCGCTCGATCACGCCGCGCGCCGCGAGGCGTACCCTCGTGGGCGCGGCGGTTCTGCTGATCGGGCACGTCAACGCGGCATGTCCCGCGGAGGCTGCCGTTGGAGCCTGGCGCACGTTCGCCCACGAGGACGGGCGCGCATGCCGAATCGCGGGCGTCAACCACGCGGTCTGTCATCGAAATCCTCACCGACCTCCGAGCGCTAGACCTCCTTCGCGGGCAAGCGGAGCTCGCCCTCCGCTTGAGCTCGACGCGGGGCCTCGCGGTCCGCGGCGCATGACCATGCCGGTGCTGCGCCGCGACGAGTTGGCCGTGGAACCCGCCCCCGTCAGTAGCGCGCTCCAGCCGTCTCTCGCGGCAGGCGGCGGCGGAGCTCCTCCAGCTCTCCCGCAGTGAACGAGACCTGCCAGGCTCCGAGGTTCTCCTTCAATCGTTCGAGCCGGCGCGTACCAGGGATCGTGAAGATGTCCTCGCCCTGAGCCAGCACCCAGGCGAGCGCGACCTGCGCTTCCGTCGCGCCCTTCTGCGCGGCAATCTCTCGGATGAGCTCCACGAAGCGCGCGTTCTCCGCGAGCGCTTCGCCGCTGAAGCGCGGGTTGCTGCGCCGCCAGTCCTTCTCGTCGAGGGCCTCCCTGTTGGGGATCGCACCGGTCAGAAAGCCTCGCCCCAGCGGCGAGTAGGCGACGAAGGCGATGCCCAGATCACGGCACGCCGCGAGAACCCCGTCGTCCTCCACATTTCGGGTCCAGAGCGAGTACTCGGTCTGGAGCGCCGTGATCGGATGCACCGCGTGGGCCGCGCGGAGCTGCTCGGCGGAGAACTCGCTCACGCCGATGAAGCGCACCTTGCCTTCCTGCACCAACTGCTTCATCGCGCCGACGCTCTCCTCCACCGGCACGTTCGGGTCCGGGCGGTGCTGGTAGTAGAGGTCGATGCGCTCACGACCGAGGCGCTTGAGGCTATTTTCGCAGGCCTCCTTCACGTACTCCGGTCGAGCGCTAATGCCGAGCCATTCACCGTTGGGCCCTCGTCGCATGCCGAACTTTGTGGCCACGGTCACCTTGTTCCAGCGGTCCGAGAACGCTTTGGCGAGCAGCTCCTCGTTGTGTCCGGAGCCGTACATGTCGGCCGTGTCGAAGTGCTGGATGCCGAGGTCGACGGCGGCGTGCAGCGTCTCGATGTGGGCCGCTTCGTCGCGCGTGCCGCCGTAGAACTCCGACATACCCATGCACCCGAGGCCGATGCGGCCGATCTGGAGACTGCTGTTGCCGAGCGTCTTGGGGCTATTGGTCATGGAACAATCTCCGGCTGGGTGTCTGCGCGCGTCGCCTTGGACTGGACGTGACGAGACCCTACCTGACGCGAGCCCCGTGCGCCTGCCTGTTCCTGCAGACATATTGCCCAATCCTCTTCGCATCCGGAGAATCCATCTCCGCGTGCAGACTGGTCTACGATGGCCGATGGGGTCGCGGAATGCATCTGGAGGGGCTCATCGAACAAGCGTTGCGTCGGGTATCGAAGCTATCCGGTAGCGGCGGTAGCGCGCAGACGATGCCGGGGCTTCTCGTTCTTCGGCGAGACGCCCCCAGCGCGATCGAGGCCTCCTTGTACGAGCCGGTACTGTGCCTGATCCTCCAAGGTAGGAAACAGCTATCGCTCGGCGCCGAGACCCTTTCGTTCGGCCCGGGGGAGTGCCTCCTCGTCAGTCACGACCTCCCGGTGCGCTCCCGGATCACGAAGGCCCCCTACCTCGCGCTGGTCCTCGCAGTCGATGTCGCCACGATCAGGAAGCTCTACGACGAGGTCGCGGGGTCAGCGCTCGACGGTGCGCGCGGCCGCGCGGCGGAGACCCATCGCGCGGATCCCGGCCTGCTCGACGCCTTGCGTCGATACCTGAAGCTTGCCGACGCCCCCGCAGACGCGAAGGTGCTCGGCCCCCTCGTCCTAAAGGAGATCCACTACCGCCTGCTCACGGCTCCCTTCGGCGGAATGCTCCGGAGTCTAATTCGCTACGACAGCATCGAGAGCGCCGTCGCGCGCGCCATCGGCCACATCCGAGGCGACATCCGCGCGCGCATCGAGATCCCGGAGCTGGCGCGGCGGGTTGGCATGAGCGCGTCGTCCTTCCACAAACACTTCAGGGCGGTCACGTCGACCACGCCGCTGCAGTATCAGAAGGAGCTCCGCCTGATCGAGGCGCGGCGACTCCTGAAGAAAGGTGGCGCCTCTGTCACAGCCGCCGCGTTGGACGTCGGTTACGAGAGCGCGAGTCAGTTCAGCCGCGAGTACGCACGCAAGTTTGGAGTGCCCCCGAGCCGGGACCTCGGAGCAAGGGTGGAGAACCGAGGATTCTGAGCGTGTTCGTCTTGGGGGACCGCCTCGAACCGCGAGGCCGGCGCGCGATGCCAGTCTGCCGCGCCCTGTCCGGGGGCCTCAGCGCACGCGCCTGCGGGTGGGTCATGGCGCTCGAGCTTTGCCTTCGCGCGACGTCTACTCGGGCGTACCGCCCTGCCGCCAGCGGATGCCCAGTAGGAGCGCGCGCGCGTCTTCGCCGTCTTCCGGGCGATCGTGGTACGCGTGCACGAGCGCTCGCGTGTTCTGGCCGTCGACGTACGCCACCACGACCGACGCGCCTCCGGGCCGCTCCGCGCCGCGCTCGAAGACGAGGCGCGTCGTGCCGTCGTCCTCCGCGCGCTCCCCGCGGGTCGCATCCGCCGGAACGTCAGGAACCGCACCCGTCGCGCCGGCCGCGATCCAGAGTGTGAGGCCTGGTCGCCAGAGGACTAGCGAGCCGTCTTCGACCCGCCTGCGAAACGGAGTCGGAAGCGTGGCGACGAAGCCCGCGCCCAACGTGACCTCCCGCGACACGACGGTGACGCCGTCGGGCAGCCCCGCCTTCGAGGGCTCGGGGCTCGACTCCGGGGCCTCGGTGAAGCGGCCGGCTCTCGGGTCGCGTACAAACGCGGCGCCGGGCAGCGCGTAGAGCCACGGGACGATCGTCTTGTCCATGTTCGCGAGCTCGTTCACATGGAAGACCGCGGACCTCGAACGATCCGCGAGGTATCGCTTCGTCTCGTCGCCCGCGTAGAAGGCCCACCCGCTGTCTTCGGGCGCGACCGGCACCCCGCGCCGCATGAACCCAATCGGTGCGCCATCGACGGTAATGCGATCCGTCGCGATGCCGCCGCCCATGGCGACGTACGCGACGGGGCTTGCTGACACCCGGTACACCTTCGAGGCCTTCTTCTTCCTCGCGGCCACGCGCGGAGCATACCAGGAGGCGCGATCAGCACACGCGGACGCTTCGGCGCGCGCACGAGTTACGCGAATCCAAAGAAGGCGCGCAGATCCGCCAAGCTCGGGGGCGAATCAGTGCGCGACAACTTCTTCACCTGGCCAGCGTGGTTGCGGGCGAGCACAGCGGCCTCCTTTATCTTCTTGAAGGCTGTCGGCGCGAAACGCTTTTCCACCTCGTCGGGATCGAACACGAGGAAGGTCGGCGAATCGTCGGGCTTGTTGAGGTACGCGAGGTCGACCACGGGGTGCGGAGCCCGATCCCAGTGAGCCGACGGGATGCAGCCCCGGCCCGTCGTGCGCGCCTCCGCTACCGTCAACGTCTCGTCGCCGACAACCTCGCACGCGTACGCGGGAAAGACCTCGTAGACGCTCCGAGCGATGGCCACGTTCTCCACGTTCACATCGCGCGAGACCGTCACATTGGCGACCTGGGGCGAGAGCACGACGAGGTGTGAGAACGGCCCGATGGGCTTCCGAAGCGGGCGCTTGCGAAGCGGCGTCGCGCGGTCAGCGAAGATCGCCGCGCGGTCCGTGGTGACGAAGTCCAAGATCGCGTCTGCCATCTTTGCGCGGGCGTCCGGAGACACCTTGCTCTGCCACACGGCGCATCGAAGCAGAATGCCAAGGCGCCGATCGTCACTTGTCACCAGCCACTCGGCGACGGACACGTTCGAATGTGCATGCACGTGCGCGCGCCCCGCGACGGGCTGAAAGTCGGAGCGGCGTTCACCGTCGTAGTCGAGGTCGTTGTGAAAGACCTCGATGACATCGGCGTCGGTATCGTAGCGGCGCCCCTCGAGAGGCTTGCCTTCGACGAAGCCCTTCCGGAGAAGCGCGGTCACCTTGTCGGACGCGAAGCCTTGTGCGCTCTCTTCGTCATTGCGCGTCGCGACGTTGCGCTGACCCTTTCCCTTTGCCGCGGCAAGCGTCCACGACTCGTAGACGCGGCAGCCATCGACCTCGAGCGTGTACGTGCGCCCATCGGTGTGCTTGAAGAACCGTTGCACGCCGGGCTCGAAGGCGCCGCCGCCCGCTTCTTGGGGCGCGCTCGCGCCGGTCGGGGCTACCCTCGCTCTTGAGGCGGCGTTCGGTCCGGGGGTCTTCTTTGCGGCGGCGTTCTTCGCCGAGGATGCTGTCTTCTTCGTGGCCATCGGTACACCAGAATAGAGGCGCTGACGCGACGCCGCTAAGGGTCGAGCGGGTGCCGCAGCTCGAAGTCCCGGCCCTCGCTGGTGGCGAGGGCTGTGTCGACGAAGCGCCGCAGAGCGTACATCTGCTCGGAGCCCATCCCCTGGCCGACGAACGCCAGCGCCCACACGAAGGCCGCGAGGACCGGCGAAATGGGCAGCGCCCAAAGCGCCCACGGCGACTGGCCCACGAGGTGCTGCGAAAGGCCGAAGACGCCAGCCCCGAGCGTGCCGAAGGCCCCGACGGCGTGAATCGCCAGGTACAGCGTCCATACGTGAGGGTGGGGGGCGAACCGCGCGCGGATGTGTGTGCGTCCGTCGTCCTCGCGGAGCTCGAGGCGGAGCTGCGGCGACCAGAGATGGACCGCCGACGGGTGCGGCACGAGTTCGACGATCTGTTCGCGGATCATGACGGGCGCGACCGATTCGCTCTCACGATCGAGGTGAGCCGTGATGCGGGCCATGACCTCGCGTGCGGAAAGCGCGACGGAGAGATCGAAGGTTGGACGTGCCCGCGGCGCAGCCACGAGAGGTAGCCTAGTCCCGTTCGGTAACGGTCGCACGGCGTAAGCCCCCTTTGGCCGACGTCCATTCGACGGCCACCGTCGCTGGAGCTCGTCTCGCGAGCCGGCGGTGGGGGGCTCGTCGTCGGCTCGCGGAAAGTCTCGACGTGCCGCGCGCGATGCTGCGCTTGCCCCCGAGCGTCCGACTGTTCGTGGCGACGACGCGTCGCTAGTTTCCGACGACCAAGAGCGGCTGGCCGACCGCGGGATGCGTGTCCGCGATGTATTCGTAGGGCGGTTTCAGCCCGTAGTCGCCCCGGTGTCGGAACGCCGTCGCGCGCATCTTCGGCGTCGCCGAAGCGAACTCGGACTTGGGCACCGCAAGCGTCATGATGTTGCCTGCGAGGATGAAGCGCGCCGCGCTCGCGAACGCCGTGATCTGACTCGTCGCGTTCGCGTTGCGCGTCTTGAACTGCCATCCCCCGGCCGGCGTGTAGCCGACCTCGTACCAGCGATCGGTCCCGGCGAAGAAGTCCGCCGTATAGGGCGGCGTCGCGGGGTAGTTGTTGCTGGTGTTGTCGTCCTGATCGAACACGAACGCGTACTGGAAGTGATAGTTCGGATCGGACAGCGATATCTCGTCGCCAAAGATGGCCGAGGCATAGAGCCAGTCGCCTGCGCCGGTCGAGGCCGCGTTTGTTCCGCAGAAGGTGCGTCCGAACACGCCGTCGCCACAAGGGAAGATCGTGTTCCCGAAGGCCTTCTGGTGCTCCGCCGCATCCATCACAAACAGGCCGTACGTCATGGCGATGATATCGACGCCACCAAAGACGGGGCTGGGCGGGATGGTGGGGTCCGAGCTGCCGTGCAAGCCGCGTTCGGTGACGGGCACCGTGGACGTGGTCGCCATGGTCTTGGCCTTTGCCCCCCCGACGAGGCACGCGGTTCGCTGCTCCGGCGGGTCTGTCGGCAGGTAGCAGCCCGGCGGCGTCTCGGGCGAGGCGCACGGGACAACGTTGATGCGAACCGTCTTTGTCGCTGTCCGAGTGCCCCAGCTCGTGGTCCCGAAGATGCCATCGGCGACGACGTTGGCCGTGAGCTTGAAGACGACGTCGTACGTCTTGCCGACCTCGCTCGAGTCGGGGAAGTAGACGAACTGCTTTCGGAAGCCGAACTTGTTGAGCGCAGCGTTGAGTGGTTTGCCCGATTCGATCGTGATGTCGATGGTCGGCTTTTCAGCTCCCGTTCCGCAGGGGAAGCCATCGCAATACCAGCCTTCGGTGACGAACGTGCTGCCGGGATTCAGCGTCGGAAAGAACGACGCCGGATGAACGGTGGTCGCCGCGACGATCATCTCGAAGGTTTCGCCGGCACCGACCGTGACCTCCTCAACGGGCTTGGTGTTCCAATAGAGCTCGATGGGCGTGCCGCCGAACGCTTCGCGAACGTCACCCATGCTTCCACGCCCAATGAGGTCGTGGGCCGCTTCGGCAAGACCGACGCAACTCCAACTGCTCTCGTTGATGTTGCCCTGGCCGATGATGTTGTAGCCCTTGCCGACTTGTTGCTTGCAGAAGTCCACCACCGACGTGCGCTCGGCGGGAGAGAGCGGATTGCCTTCACCCGGTCGGCGAGCGCCAAGATAAAAGTGACCGGAGTCGGTCTTGAACCCGGGCAACGAAGCCTTGCGAACGCCGGACTGTGGGATCGGCTGCTCCGGCAGACCTTTCTTGCGAGCGTCGTCGCGACGTTTGATCGCGGACTTGATCTCCTCCTGGGAGACGGTCGTCGACTCGTAGACCTCGTCTTTCGTCCCCCCGACGCACGGTGTGCCGCCGCCTCCGAAGATTCCGACGTGGCCCGGGTTCCAGTGCGGGCCCTTGTCGTTGTCGGCGGACGTGAGCACGAACAACATGTCGCCGGGACGGAGGTTGCGCGCCGGGATGTGTGGTATGAGATAGAGCAGTTCGTCGATTTGTATGAACACGTTGAAGAACGTGAAGTGCTTTACCTCGAACGATATCTTGTTCGCCGAGGAGTCGCGCGCCGTCACGGTCATGGGCTCGCGGTCGGTGAGCTCACTGCGGGCCCCGCGCATGGGGTTGAAGTCGCCGGAGGACCAACCGCGGATCGTCGGCTGCTGCCCGTCGATGGGATCGTAAGGCACGTGCAGCGTGGCGGGAGTCGAGAAGACCGTCGCCGTGGGCTCGAAGCGAAAGCTCTGGAAGCGGCTCGCGCGCGTCTGATCTTTTGGGACCTCGATGCTGAGCTCGGTGTCTTGTGCGAGCGCACCGGGCGGAATGTCGAAGACCGCGCCGGCGGGCAGCTCGAGGCTCGCGCCGGATGCCGCGTTGACCTTCACCTTCGCGCTGAGAACGCCAGGCTTGGCTTCGACGAACGCGAGCGGAGTCTTGTTGGGAGAGGCATCGGCGGTGACGACCGCATCACCTTCGGCGTCGCCGCCCGCATCGGCGCCGGGTGTTGCGGGCGCCGGATCGTCGCTCGAGCACGCCTGGGCGAGCGAAATCATGAGCGCGAAAGCGAGGGCAAAGCTCGAGCGTCGGGGAGTGCGCATTGGGATCGAGACTCGCCGGGCGCAAGGGCCATAACCATCCCCCGGAAGGGGGATGCTATTTTGCTGCAAGATTCCGCAACTGCGGCAAATCAGCAGGCGCCTTCGATCGCAATGCGACCAGAGGCCGGGGCCCGCAAAATCGTAGGGCGGTGCCTTGGCGATGGCCGTACGCTCGCCTTGCGGTGGGGCGCGGGGGGCGAAAAGAACGGCTCGACGAGCTGGTCGATCTCTGTGAGCGAGGCATGCTCGCTGCGGAGCGTATCGACGCGCTCCTCGCGTGTTACGCAGAGGCCCTGGGCGCGAGCTCCGGGGCCATCGCCCAGGTCTTCGGGTTTCGGCCTTGGGCGCGTACGTACCGCGTTCCCCTGCCGTGGATCGAGTTTCACGAAGCCCACGCCAAACACGATCATTCCGCCGAGATCCTGTTGCCGCACCCGAGCGGCCACTCGTACAGCGTCTTTGGATCGGTGCGCGATGGCGTCACGCCCGAGGACAACCCGCTCGTACCCGCCCTCGCGAGGTTCGGCCTTGGCGACGCCTGCATCACGACGATTCACAATCCGTTCGGGCCGCGGCTGTTCATGGTCTTCTATCGCCAGCCTGGCGCGCCAGAGTTCTCCCGCGTCGAAGCGAACGTGATCCGAATGATGGAGCCGCATCTTGCGAAGGCGTTTGCGATGCGTTCGGCCCTCGCCGCGCTCCACAGCGACGGCCCGGCCAACGACGCTGAGGCGCGCCGGTCCGCCAACGCGCACGCTTGGCTCGTTGACGGCGACTTCGAGTGGAGCCCGCGCTCGCTCCCGCTCTTCGAGCGCACCCTTGGCGTCGGTCGGCGCAAGCTCCCCGAACTCGCGGCGCTCCTGCGATCCGAGGTCGAACGCACCACGCGAGAAGGCCGCGGTCGCACGTTCCGCATCGGCGGGCTGCGCGTCGATATCGCGACCTCGCTGCGCGACGGCAAGGACGAAACGCTGCTCCTCTTCTACGACGCCGGAGCGCGCCGTCCTCCGCTCAACGCAGCAGTGAAGCTCCTCTCGCCCCAGCAGCGTCGCATCGCTGCGTGTTTGGTCCGGGGCGACACGCTTGGCGAGATCGCCGCCGAGCTCTCGATTGGCCTCGAGACGGTGCGCACGCACGTGCGGGTCATCGCGCGGCGCTTTGGGGCCTCGACGCGAGCGGAGCTCGTGCTTCGCCTTTGCGACGCGTGACCTCCCCCGTTCGGGGGAGCGTAAGAGCCGAGCGCCGTCCGTAGTCTGTCGCGATGCGTAGTCGTGCACATTGGGGCGCCCTTGGCGTCTGTCTTGGTCTCTTTGCGATCGCGAACTGCAGTGACGACGAGGCCGCCGGGCCTCCTGCGGGAGACTCGGGGACCGCCGACGGAACGACGGGCGGTGGCGACTCGGGCGGTGGAGGCAGCGACGCCAACGGCGGCGCCGACACGGGCGCCGGCGGCGATACGGGAACGACCGATGCGGGCACGACCGATGCGCCGACGGATGCCCCTCCCGATGCGTCGCCGGGCGGTGGCTTCACGATCAGCGCGCCGGTCTCCGTGTTTGCGGTGCCGGTCGGATTTGCAGGAACGACGACTCAACATGTCGTCGTCGCGTCGACCTCTGGCGGTGTGACGCTCCGCGCCCTTGCCGACGGCGCGCTCCGGGGTACCTCCTTGACGGCGGCGTCACAACCGCGGGGCGCGGTGGCCTATCAGACGCGAATCAACCTCGGCGACGGCGGCACGCAGCTCGACGACATCGTCCAGTTCTTCAACAACACCACGCAGGCAAACAGCGCGTGGAACGCCGCCGCCACCGATTGGGGCCTCTCGCAGCTCCTGCCGCCGTTTCCGTGCAACGGGTGCACGTTCTCCGATCTCGCCGTGGGCCCGGCGCAGGTTCCGCCGACGGGTCACGTCATCACGGCCAACACCGGTGGCGCCGATCCGCGGGTTGGCTACAGCCATTACGATGCAGGGGCGAGCGCCATCGTCAGCAGCATCACGAGCTCCGTGCGCCTGAAGGTGGGCGGAGTGGGTCCGCATCTTCCCGTGAGCGCCGCGCAGGCGAGTGTGACGCAACAGGGCCTCGTGGTCGCCGTCCCCGCCGATGGCGGTGCCGGTGGGCAGCTCTTCGTGCATGACCGCACGGTTGCCGATGCCACCCACGTCGGCAGCGCCGGCGAGTCTCCGCGGATGATTCGCTGCTCGGAACAGGTGTGCATCGTCACCAACTCGGGCTCGAACAACGCGACGGTCTTTACGTGGAATGGCGCGGCCACGGTCGCGAACATCACCAACGTGGCGGTGGGCAACGTGCCGCAAGGTGTCGACATCAAGAAGACCGGGGCCAACTACGTCGCCGTCGTTGCGAATGCATCGGCCGGCACCGTCAACGTCGTCGTGCTCAACGCTAGCGCGGGCGTCGTGAGCAACACGACCGTAACGCTCACGGGATGCGCCAACCCACGGAGCGTTTCCCATGTCCCGGGCACGGACACCTATGCGGTCGCGTGCACGATCGACAACAAGATCGTGGTCCGCGCGCTCTAGCGCGCCGTCGGCCGTGCGCCGTGCCGTTGACCGTCAGGTCGGGTTCAACTTCTGAGCTCCGGGGCGAGCCTGACGGCGGCTAGGAAGCACGGCGCGACGATGAGGGCGTTGATCGTGCCGTGGACCGAGACCATGCCGCGGAGCCCAGCGACGGCGAGGAACGCCGGCATCGAGAGCTCGTTGTGCCACGCGAGCCCCATCGTGAAGACGAGGCCTGCGAGGCTGACGCAGCCGAGTGCGAAGGCGGTGCGATGGCGTGGCCACACGCTTCGCAAGAACGCTAGCTGCGAGGCCGGCAGCGCGAGCGAGAGGCCAACGACGCCGAGCGGCTTGAGCGCGCGGAGCTGGTCGATGCCGAACGCGAGCAAGAGGAACGAGACGAGGCACACGAGCACCGAGGCGACGTAGACGCGGCGCTCCGGACCGCCTCGCTGGGCGAGGGCCGCCAGCGCGCCGACTAGGATCCAGCCGAGCACGTTCCCGTGAAGCGCGGCGTAGTAGCTGAAGGCTGTCCCGTACCCGAGGATGCGAAGGTCGTTCGCCCCACCGACGAGCCACACCGCTGCGATGTTGCTGAAGAGGAAGGGGACGCTCGCCGCGAGCACGTCGGGGGAGCGGAGCGCCGCGGCGCCCTCTCGAGACGCACGCTCCCCGAGGAAGAGCGCGAAGCTCCCGGCGCAGAAGAGAAGCCACGCCCCACAGAGGACCGGCGCGTCCAGGAAGAGCCCGAGCGCCGCGCATGCGAGCGCCAAAACGTGCGCGCCGACGCGAAGCCGGCTTTGCTCGGCGAAGAAGAAGCGATGCGTGCCGAGCGGCCCCATGGCCATGGCCAGGAGCAAGAGAACGCGGAGCAGGGTGAGCTCGGACATCGCGCGAGCACCTCTCGGCGGGTGGGCGTGGAATACTCCCACGCCGAGGACGATGGAGATCTTCAGCTACCACCTCATAGAGGCGCCGGTCTACGGCGTCGCCGCCCGGGTGCTGAGCTCCTCCGCGCTGCGTCGCGTGCCCGGGTTGCGTCACGCGGAGTGCCTCTTGCCCATGAAGATGGGGCACGCGGTGGCGTCGCCGGGCCGATACCGCTTCGGGTCGCTCGTGATGTTCGCGTTCTGGGAGGCGGAGGCCGACCTCGAGCGCTTCCTGGAGGCGCCCGCTTATCGCGTGTTCACGCTGCCGCACTGGCACATACGCCTGCGCTTCTACCGGCGTTGGGGGAGCTACGCGGGGCTCGACGACGCCACGACTTACCCGGAGCCAAGAGAGCCCGAGGGGCCTGTGGTCGGCGTAACCTTCGCGCGCCTGAAGTTGTCCCAGACGTTTCGCTTCGCGCGCTGGGGCAAACCCGTCGAGGCTCAGGTGCGCGATCACCCCGGCGTCGTGCGCGCCGCCGTAGCTTTTCGTCCGTTCAACACCTTTTCGACCTTCAGCGTCTGGCGGAGCGAAGAGGACATGCTCGGCATGGTCCGCGGTCGCCAACCGGAGATCGACGGCACAGGCCACCGCGACGCGATGAAAGAGCGCGTCCGGCGGGACTTCCACTACGAGTTCACGACGATGCGCTTCGTGCCGCTCTCGGAGCACGGCCAGTGGCCCGAGCCCACGCCCCTCTTGCGCGCGTGAGCGCCGCGCGGTCACTCGGGCACCGAGCCCGCGCCCCTCACAGGATGGAATCGCCGTGTTTCGCGAACCAAGTCGTCAGCGCCGAACCAACGTACTTGGACACCTTGCTCGACCGAAAGCGCGCCGCGACCTCCGAGAAGCCGGGGATCGACGCCTCGTGAACGACTCGCAAGAGGGCCAGCGCCGCCCCGGCTTCACGCTCCTTTTTGGGATCGAGCTGTGCGAGGAGGGCCTTCGCCGCGGCGAGGGCTGACGCGTCATCCCGGCGCGCCGTGAGGAGCCCCGCAAGCGTGGCGGCCCTTGCGGGCGGAGCATCATCGGTGCGCGCTTCGAACAACCGAGAGGCACGGGCGGGCGCAGCCGCAGCGAACCGCGCCGCATATACGACGGGTTCCCCGTCAGCGTCTCGTCCGAAATTTCGCTCGACCAGGGCCTCGAGCGCGCCAGCGAAGGCCACCTCTCCCGCCATGATCTTGAGCATCGCGCGCGTCGTGCCGGCGTGGAGACTCGGCGCCTCCCGGAGCGTTCGCTCGAGCTCGGCGATCGCCGCCGCATCGCGACGCCGAAGCAGCGCCAGCGCCGCGAGCTCCGTCGTCGCCGTGTTCGTCTCGGGGAGCTGCGAGAAAAAGCGAACCGCCTCCGCGTGCAGAAAGGCCGTCGCGCCTTCATCGCCCTTCGCGAAGAGCGCCGCCGCCGAGAGCGCGTGGCGCATCCAGCGCCCCGCGTTGACGGCCGGACCGAAGGCTTCCATTCGCCCGCGGATGCGAGACCACGGCTCGCTCGCGCAGAGGACGGTGGCGACGGCGAGCTGCTCTTCGCCGCCTTCGCCCGTAGCGACCAACGCCAACACCAGCTCGGCGAGCTTTGCCGATGAGGCATCGGCGTCCAGAGCAACCTGCTCGAACAAGATCGCTGCGCCGGGGCGTTGCCGCGCTTCGCGAGCAGCAGCTCTTCGAGGTTGGCGTCGGGATCGGCGGGCCCCGCGTCGCGCACGACCTCGGCGTCGATCTGTTCGAGCGTTGAGCCATCGAGCACCGCTCGCACCAGCATGGCTCCCGCCGATTCGCCCCGCGTGGCCAGCGCTGCCGCGATGCCCGCTCGCAGCGCCCCGCGCTCTTGTCGAAGCGATGCCGTCCGTGCCATCGCCGCCGGTTCGAAGAGCGCTGGCCTCGTGCGAAGGGCGTCAGCGCGAAGGCGCGTCACTCCTGCTTCGTCCCACCATGAAGGTGTCACCGGCGCGCGCGCGTCTCGCTTGGCTTGGAGAACCTCGTTGGCGAGCGCCGCGAGTTCACGCGCCGGCGGATACGCGGATTCGAGGCCCACCGAGATCAGCTCGGCGAGCGCCTCGTGATTCCCGAAGACCAGGTGATGAAGCAGCCAATAGGACACGAGGTGCGGCGCGCGCTCGAGGATCGCGCGTTCGTCCTCGAAGCGCGCGAACGTGGCCGCGGCACCTATGCCGTCTCCGATCCCGTACCAGTCACCCTCGGGGAAGAGCAGCGCGACGATCCAATCGAGTCGCGGGGCGACCTCCGTCGGATCGAAGCCAACGGGAAGCTTCGCGCCTTCGAGTCGGCTGGGTTCGGCGGCGAAGGGGGCGGCAATGGAAGGCTCTCTGGCGAAGTAGCTGTCGGTTCGCAGCTCCTCGAGGACGAAGTCCGCGATCGACGGGGCGACGGGCCACAGGTCGCGCTCATCTTGATGGGAGGCGAACACGACGCTCTTGCCTTCGTCGGTGGCGCCCCAGCTCGCAAACCAGAGCTCTTCACGATCGAAGAGGATGGCGCTCGTTCCAAGGAACAGGCCGCGTATGCGTGCCGCGCGGGCCGCGTCGTGTTTCACGGCGAGCGCCTCAGCGAGCGTAGGGCAGGTCGCTGCGAAGAAGGTGTTGTGATAGCCCGCGCGAAGCTTCCGTCCGAGGATCGCCTGGTTCCACGCGGTCAGCTCCGGGCTCGCCGAGGCGTCGAGCCACGCGAAGAAGCGGGCGCGATCGGCGCGCCGCTGCGCGCCGACTTCAGCCTCTGGCCCGTGGTCTCGGCTCCTTCGTCGGCAGTCCCGCTCAGCGTGATCGCGTCGAGGAGCCGCGCGAGGTCGATCATGGGAGAACGATACGTGTCGAGCCGCCTCCTGAGAACATCCGCGGCGGGCGCCTCTGCGCTCGCCGGGCCGCGTCGCGCGTGCGTTCGCGTCAGCCGCCTGCGCCGGCATCCAAGCTAAGGCCCGTGCCGCCGAGGATGCAGGCGAAGTACTCCGAGAACGCCTGTTTGCACTCGTCCTTCACCTGCGTGCTTGAGGTCGAAGACGACGAGGACTTGCCGCTCGCGTCGCACGAGGCGGCTCCCGCGGAGCTCGACGACCCCTGGCACTTCGCGAGGGTGCTCGCTTGTCCGCTGCACTTGTTGCAGAGGTCGACCACAGCCTGCGTCGCCGCCGGGTCGTTGGGACACGCTTTGTCGCCCACCTTGGGGCACGTGACGGCGCCGCTCCCGCTGCTCGAGCTGTCGCTCGAGCTGGAGCACGCGATGAGCGCGCCGATGAACACGAACGAGCCGAGGCTGACGAGGGCGTTGCGCAATTGCATGAAGATCTCCTCTGCGACAAGCCATCGATGCGGGCGGCTACCGCCTCACCGTCGCCGTTTGAACTGGCGAACGTCGCGTGGGCACAGGTCTAACCCAAGTCGGCGGCCTTGGGCCACTCAAGACGAAAGACCGCTCCCGCGCGGCAAGGAGCGCGGCGCTGAAAGAGCGACGCGGCCCTACGGCGCCAAGAATGGAAGCCGAACCGCCAGCTCCGACGACGAGGTGATGCTGTCGGCGAGGTCGGCCCGGTCGCCGACTTCGCGCTCAGCGATGTGGTCCACTGGGTTCGCTCCCGTCGGGCTCGGCAGGCGCCGCAAGAAGAGCTCGTAGAGCAGGAAGACGTAGGCCTCGTCGTTCAGGCTGCCGACCTTCCAGCGGGCCGCGAAGTCCGCACTGTCGAGGAGTCCCCGAAGAATCGACCGCAACGTCGTCGCCTGAGACGTCACCGCCTGCGTCTCGCTGGCGATCGTCGCCGCACTGGGGACCGCGTCCACCGCGAGGCAGTGGACCGCCTCGACCCGCGCCGCCACGTTCGTCGACGAGAGCGTCAGGGGAGGCGGACCGAGCACGGGGCGGCGGGGCCGGCCGCGACGTGTGTGGCCCAGCCGAGGCGGACACGCTTGCTGGCCGCGGCGAAGGTCCCCGTCGGTGACGACGTGGCGTAGTACATCCACCACTGCCCCGCGATCTTCGCCAGCGTCGGATACGCGATGGAGCAGTAGTCCTTCACGGGGGCGGAGATGATGGCGCGCTCGCCTCCCACGGCCCGATGGGCGACGGCGCGCGCGCGAGCGCGAGATGCCAATCGTTGGAGCCATAGTCGAACCCGACGCGCTCGCATCGGTAGTAGTTGCCGCCGTTGTACGCCGCGTAGACGACCCCACCCTCGACGGCCCAATCCTGGATGTCGCGGTTGTTGCAGTCCCATCGATCGGTGCAGAAGGGGCCGCCGTCGGCTGTGAAGACGCCCAGCCCTGCGCTGCCCGCGCCGCTAAGGGGCGTCTGGAAGTCCGCGACCTGGGCAACCCGCACGGAGGTCGATTCGGTGCCTTCGATCCAAGGCTGCTGCCCGTCGTCGACGACGGTCCACTTCACGAACCTCACGCCGCCGAAGACGAGCGCGAGCCCCGTCGAAGCGGAGCGCGCGGGCGCCGCCTCTGCCGTCACCAAGCGAACGGGTGGACTCCAACTCGACGTGACTAGCGGAGTCGATGACCGCGAGACGCAGAGCGACGGCCCGTGGACGCCGTCGTCGCACTCCATCGTCAACAACCAGCCCCCGCTCTCGTCCTTCGTCAGGTGTGCGTCGTAGAGGTTCCAATCGCTCTGCGCTTGGAACAGCGCCCCGTCCTCGGTGAACAGAACGCCGTCGTTCGAGCGCAGTCGAAAGAGCGCAAAGCGCTCGCCGCCAGCGTCGTCGCTCACGATGCCACGGGTCACGGTGAAGAGACCGCCCGCGCCGTCGGGGGCGACCACGACCTTCTTTGATCCCACACCTTGGGTCGATTGCTTGAAAGTCGAAGACGATGGTTTCAGCCTCGCTATCCGGCTGAAAGCGAGCGGCCCCGGAGAACAGATCGGCCAGGCCTGGCTCGCCGGTCACGGCCGCGTCGATCCCGCCGTCGTCTTGAAGCGGCGCGTCGCCTCCGGCGAACGCGTCCGCGTCGGCCGTGGCCGCGTCGGCTCCCTTCGGTGGAGGGTCGACGGCGAAGGAGCGCTCGGGGTGAGACGCGCCGGACAGGCCACGCCCGAGAGGGCGACGCCCACGGCGGCCATCGTCCAGCGGCGCCTCATGCCCATCCGACGTTATCACGTGCGCCGCGCCGCCTGTTCCTGCCCCCCGCGGATCCGCTAGCCTCGTGCGCTGTGCGGCGCGCGGCGGCGTGGGGGATGGTGGTCTCGATGGTCCTGCCCGGGTGCCGCGACCCGGGCCTTTCCCGCGGCGACCGGCACCTCGCCGAGGGGAAGTTCCAGGAGGCGATGGGCGCCTACCGCACCACCCTCGACGGCGACGACGCCGAGGCGTGGGACAAGGCAGCCGCCAAGGAAGCGTTCCTCGACGCGTGGCGCAAGGAGCGGCGGCGAGAGAGAGCCTCGCGGAGGAGAGGTCCGCGCGCTCGAGCGTCAGCCGCTCGATCCGAGGCGACGCAGCTACGCGTCCAGGCGCTCCGCACGAGGCTCGGCGCCTTCGGTGATGTCGGACGCGAGCTCGCGATGCTTAGCTCGCTCGTCGAGCGCGCCTCCGAGCTTCGCTGGCAGCGCGTCGAGAGCCTCGCGCGCGCGCGGGAAGTTTGTGGCCGCCGACGAGCTCGCGTCGAGCATCCTCGCGAGCCCGGGCCTGCCGCCAGCGTTCGCGTCACGCACCAGGCGCTCCGCGAGCGAAGCCCGCGCCCACTACCGCGAGCGTTCACGCCTCGCGGAGGGCCAGCCCCTCACGTCGGCGCTCTACCGCGCGCTCGCCGAGCACTTCGCCCTTAGCCCGATCACGCCGGCGAAGGCCCTCGCCGCCGCCGCGACCCCGCGAGTCACCCTCGCGCTCGAGGGCCCGCCCGAATGCCGACCCGTCGCCGCGGCCCTCGACAAGGCCCTCGCGCCACCGGACGGCACCTTGCCGCTCTCCGTGACGCTCAGCGCGTCCTGCGCGTCGAGCGCGAAGGACGACGTGCGCGAGAGTCGGCCACGTACTGGGTCACCGAGCCGGCCGGGACGAAGCTCGAGACGGTCTACGTCGAGGAGACAAAGTGCGACTCGTACCCGTTCTGCGCGCCTGCGGTCGTGACCGCCGCAGGCGGCACGCAGTACGTCGTCAACCAGTGCCGCAACGAGGTTCGCTGCACGCCCACCATGGTCCCACGCACGCGCGAGGTGCCGGCCTTCAAAGACACGCCGCGCGTCGAAGCCGTACAAGCACACGTTCCGCACGTTCGAGGCGTCGGTCCGCGGCGCGCTCGTCGCGCGCCTCGATGGCGTCGGCGAAGAGCGAGCAGCGTTGACGCTCGCGACCTCGGCGAAGGACGAAGCGTACGACCGCGCGCAAGGGAGACGCGAGACGCGCGACCGGCGGAGCTTCGATGCGAAGCTTTCGACGGCGGCCGTCCTCGCGCGCTTCGACGAGGACATCGCGAAGTCCGGGCGCCGCGTCGTGGCGAAGCTACTCGAGCGTCGTGGTGACGCTCTCCTCGCGGCGTTGAGCCCGAGCGACGCCGGCTCCGCCCGTGACGAGGTCGTCGCGAGCGCGGCGCTGCTCGGTTCGCAGCGGGCGACCGCGCTGACGAGAGAGAGCGATGGCCTCGACCGCGACCGGATGCTCGCCTTCCTGCGCGGCATGGACCCGCTGCCACGCAACGCGGACTCTCCTCCCGGTCCGACGAGCGATCCGGCGCGGGACACGCCGCCGTCGCCGGCGTCGCGGGGCGGGTACGCCAGGTACGAGAGCACGCTCAAGGGCGAGCTGCTCCTCGGCACATTGGCCTCGGCGGACATTCCCAGCGGGCGGGCGCCCTCAAGGGGAGTCGACGTTCATGGTCGCAGCGAGGCTCGAAGGCTCGCTCCTCGGCGACGACGCCCCTCGGGGCTCCAGTTCCTGGACTCGGCGAGCGGGACCCTCGGTCTCGGGAGCCGAACTTCGGATGACGTGGTCGGTCCCGATCAGAGCGGCTTCGGCTTCCGGCTCGACGTCGACTACACGGCGCTGCTCGGCGCGCGAATCCGGCAGGTCGGGCTGTTCGCCGGCGCGCGCGCGGGGAATCTTCGCGTTCACCGGCGAGATCAACACGGGCTTCGCGTACCAGGTGCCGTTTTGCGCTCGCGCAGAAAGCGCGACTCGTCAAGAACCTGATGCCGACCCTGACGGGATGCGCGGTCTCGCTCGTCGGCGGCGACCACACGTCGGTCGAGCTCTTCGCGCCCTTGTCGAAGGAAGGCGACCACGCGTTCGGTCGGTGGGAGCGCATCACGGCGGACGCGAGCCTCGGCGGCTATCGGCCCGGCTTTAGCGATCCCGAAGCTCGGTTTCACCACGCTGCTCGTCGGCATCACAGCTTCGGTCGATGAATCACGCGAGGCACTCGTGCGGGCCGGCGGGTGTCCTCGCGAGCGCGGGCTCGCGACCGGTTGACGGAGGACGTGGGGCGTCGTCCGCCGGCCGCTCAGGCCAGACCCGCTGGCCCGTGTCCAGCGCCGATCGCCCGTAACATGGAGGATCGCTGAGGGCGGACGCACCCGCGCATGGCGCCCAGCCGGTACGCCCCCCCGCGCCCAAACGCTTTACAGCATACACTTGTGCCTCCGCGCACCCGGTCAGTGAACCGGCAACCTACGCGTCCCGTCGCCGCTCGCGTCTTCGCCCCCTTGGCCGCGGCCCGAGGGCTTGAGTGCGTCGCTTCCGAGTGCTACATGGCGGCCGAAATGAACAACATCCACGACTACGTCACGTTCGCGGACAGCACGCTCGCCCAGGCCTGGACCGGTAAGAAGGTCCCGATGTCCGACGTCTACGAAGCCTACATCGATGGCAAGCTCGACATCCCGAGCGACAAGTGGAACGCGTTCTTCGACGCGCGCAACGAGACGATGTCGTTCCGCATCACCGACTCGCACTTGAAGTGGGCGGTGACGAACTTCATCCCCGAAGTGTTCATTCACTCGAAGGACCAGGACAAGCGCGTCGTCGGCGACAACTACAACCGCGGCAACGACTTCTACAACTGGTTCCTCGGCGAATCGATGGTCTACACGTCGGCTTGGTTCCAGACGCCCGAGACCAAGCTGGAGCAGGCGCAGTACGCGAAGATCGACCACTGCTGCGACAAACTCATGCTGAAGCCGGGCGAGACGCTCCTCGACATCGGCTGCGGCTGGGGAACTTTCGTCGCTCGCGCCGCGAAGGAGCGCGGAGTCCAGTCGCTCGGCGTCTGCCTCGCGGAGGAGCAGGTCGCCTTCGGCCGCGAGCGCATCAAGGCCTACGGTGTCGAGGACAAGGCGCGCGTCGAAGTGCGCGACTACCGCAACGTGACGGGCAAGTTCGACAAGATCGTCTCGCTCGAGATGGTCGAGCACGTCGGCATCAAGAACCTCGACACCTACTTCGAGAAGGTGCACGACCTCCTCGCGAACGACGGCTTGTTCGTCCTGCGGTGGACGGGCATCCGCAACCTCTACAACCCGCAGAACCCGATCTCGGCGCTCACGCTGGCGCCCGAGGACCTGATCTGGGGCCTCTTCATGAACCGCTACATCTTCCCCGGCGCTGACGCGAGCCTGCCGCTCTCGTCGATGCTCCGCGCCGCTGAGAAGGCGGGCTTCGAGATCGCGGACGTCGAGAACATGAGCCCTCACTACGTCCGCACGCTTTCTGACGGCCCACCATCGCGAGGGTGCTTCTCGCGAGCTCGCCTCTTTGGAACGCGCGGCGACGACCCGGTCCAGCGTTGGAACGCGCGATGGAGGGCCGGCGAGCCGCCAAAGCCCAGGCGCGCTGCGACCTGGTCGAGGGGGAGAGGCTGTGACGTCATGAGCTCGACGGCCGTGCGATACCGAACCCCGTCGAGCACCGCGGACCAAGTGGTTCCCCGCTCGCGGAGTCGTCGCTGAAGCGAACGCACCGAGACACCTAGACGTCGAGCGAGGCTCGACAACCGAATCGGCTCGCGCCCAAGACCTGCGCCGACCTCGAGCGTCAGTCGTTCCAAATATCCGCAGCCACCCCCCGCGAGGAGCAAACCTCGGACCGCTCGCCGGGCCCGCGTGGCCGCCGCGATCACGCATCGGTCTCCGTGGTGCCTTCGAACGCTCACCCGTCAGCCGCACCATGATCGTTCCACCCACGGGATGCGCTCGCCGATCGTGAGCCGGCGGCGCGCTGTCTCAGCGGATCGATGTTGGCGCGTCCGGCCATTGTCTCGCGCGCTGCGCGGACTAGGGTCCGCGGCAAACAAAGCGAAAAATCGTCGGGCTGTCGTCGTGGGTGCTCTTGTCTGCGGTCGCGCACCTGCAGCACTGCGCCCGGTTTTGAGCCGGCGCCGACGGCGAGCGAGACGAGTGCGGACAAGGAATCCGGTTCGCCCGAGTCTTCGGACGCTCGAGGTGACGCCGGCGCGCGCCGGAAGGATGCCGGCAAGGCAGACGCCGCGAAGGGAGGCGATGCGGCCGTTGAGGGCGCCGCACCCTCCAGTGGCGGCGGAGCCGTTGGAGCGCAACTGCTCTCGGCGGCGTTCAACAAGCCGAACTTCTGCGTCCGCGTGGGCAGCGGTTGGAAGTGCGGTCTCGAGGGTGCAAGCGTGGACTCCGCGCTCGCAGACGCCGAGCAAGTGGTCTCTGGGTACGCAGACGCAATCTCCTGCAAGCGCGCGCCAAACGACGGAGCGGTCTCGTGTGGCGACGGCGACACTCGTACGCCGTCTTTCGGGTGCTTCGGCGCGTTCTGCCCCGACGCGGCGGTGCCGCGAACGTACGTGCCGACCGGACTCACCGGCGCCTCTGCCATCGCTCTTGGCGATCAAGCGTTGTGCGCGGTCCAGCCGAGCGGCGTCGCTTGCGTGCGGCTCTCGTTCAGTCTTGGGCTGGGCGCGCTTCAAGTTTCCGCTGGAAGCGTGACCCCGTGCCTTCTACGGGAGGCGCGCTCGACGTCGCGGTCGGCGGTCACTTTGGATGCGCGTTGTTCGCCAACGGCGGCTTCGTTGTTGGCGGAAGTCGCTCTACGAGGCTGACGTGACGGCCGCTCCTCGGCCGGTTGCCGCCGCCTCGCTCCGGTCCAAGGTCGTCGCGAGCCGCGCCGGCGCGCTGTGTGCTGCTCGTGGGCGGCGGCGTCGAGTGCTTCCGTATGCGCTACCAACCCAACGTGTCGCCAGGCGTTCCGATCGGCTTCTCGCCACCCGTGCGCGTCGTCGACGATGCGGTCGATCTCGACATGGCGAGCATTGGCGAGCGCGCGTCGATCGGTTCCGTGGGCGGCGGAGGCGGCGGAGGCGGCGGCGGAGTCTCTGGGGCCGTGCCCGAGCACGCCACGAAAGCCGAGGCATGCGCTGCGCTCCAGGACGGAACCGTAAAGTGCTGGAGCGACGGATTGAAGTCGTCCGGAGGTCCCGTCACCGCGCAAGGCATCTCGAATGCCACCCACGTGGCCGTCGGTGAGTTCTACGGCATGGCGCGCCTCGCGACTGGCGCCGTCGTGTCGTTCAGCAACTTCTACGGCCAGGCTGCGCTTCCGGTGCCGTCGATTCCGTAGGCGTCGGCGCGCTCAGTTCGCGCGCGCTACGGCGTCATCAGGACGCGCAGCATCAGCGCGTCGGCGGCTCGCGGCGAGCAAGCTCGAGCAGCGCTTGTTCGAGCTCGAGGCGTTCGGGACTTCCCTCACGGTGATCGATGGCCGCTCAAGCGCCGACCTCGCCTCGTCCGTGCGCCCGACGGCGGCGCGTGCGAGCGCAAGCGGATGAAGCGCGGCCGCGTGTCGAGCGCGCACGTCCCCCTTGCACCCGCCGTAGATGTCACACGCCGGCTCGAGGAACTCGATGGCCACCGTGGTCTCCTGTTGCTCGAGGGCGGCGCGTCCGACGAGACTCATCGCATCGGCGACCTCGGCGCGTCGGGCCTGCGAGAAGCGCGAGGAAGATCTCGAGCGCGCGATCGCCGAACGCACGCGCCGTCTCCGCTCGCCCGCATCGAAGGCGACGACCCCAAGCTCCGTCATCGCCATGGCCTTGTATCGCTGCTCGTGAGTCGTCGTCCCTGCGCGTTCGATGACCTCGGTGAACGCACGCACGGCGCCGGCGATGTCTCCGTCGGAGCGGCGAAAGAGGCCGTGATGGAAGAGTGCTGGCGAGGGAGCTCTCCGCCAACGCCGGCGCCTTCGAGGACCTCGAGGGCACCGCGGAAGCGGCGTCCGCGGTGTTGGGCATGCCCGCCGCCGCGGCCACCTCGGCGCCGAGCTCCAGCGCCTCCGCGTAGCGTGCGTCTGACGGACCGCAGGCCTGCCGCGCCCTCGAGATCGCCTCGTCGACCGTCATCACCGCATCGTCACGGTCACCATGGGCGAGCTGCGCGCGGGCCTCGGTGACGAGGGCTTCGGCGAGCATCGCGTCATCACCGCCGGCGCGGGCGTCAGCAAGACGCCTGCTCGCGAGAGCGAGCGCATCGTCAAAGTTGCCCTTGTCGAGGAGGAGTCTGAGCGCGTCGTCCATCGTTCGCCATTATCGGCGCACACCATCGAACGAGACAATACGCGCGCTCCGTGCCGTGAAGGTGACGCGAAGTGCGCGTCGGATCCGTTAGCATCGACGGCAAGCGCGGAGTGGAGCGCGCCGACATGGACCTGCGAATACGAAACCTCGAGCAGCTCGACGCCCGCGCCGTGACGCTCCCCCATGGAACGGAGGTCGTGACCAGGGTCGACCGCGTCCTCGGGCTGCGCCGCGTGCCCCAGGGGTCCGTAGGACGCGTCACCAAGGTCGAGGGCGACCTCGTCGAGGTTACGATCGTGGGCGTGGGCGTCGCGCGTTATGCGCGAGGCGAGCTCTCAGCGCGCCGGGTAGGGCAGGTCCGCTTCGCGCACCGGCGCGCTGATGCGTGGGAGGCGCTATCCGCCTGCGTCGTGCTCGACGCGGTGGTCGGTTCGCACGCCTGGGGCCTGTCCGATGCAAGCTCCGATGTCGATCGACGGGGCGTCTTTGCGCTGCCGTTCCAGTGGACACAGGGCCTTGTGGCTCCACCGGAAGACCTCGTGAGCGCCGACGGACGCGTTCGTGTCCGTCGGATCTACGGCACCTTCGGTCGCTATGCGCTCGGGCAGCTGCGGCGACTCGAGCAGGATCTGCGGCTCGCCGAGCACCGCGCCGTCATACTCGAGTGGCTTCGCGCCGAGCCTGCACTGAGCCTCGACGACGTTGCCGAGCGGCTGGCCCGCGTCGCGACGCGTGACGCGCCGTCAGAGGAGGACGCAGTGCTGCGCGCCAAGCAGTACGTGAAACAGCTCTATCGTTCGCTCGCCGACCAGGGCCTGCTAGCGACCAACGACTTCGCCGCGCTCGCGACCTTCGCCAGGGACAAGGCGGCGGACTTCGAGCTTCCGCGCGAGCTCCGCCCGAAAAACGCATACAACCTGATCAGGCTCCTCGCTACGGCCACGCGTTGGCTACGCGACGGGACTCCGACCTTCGAAGCCGAGGGGGCCCTGCGGGACCGGCTGGTCGCGATCAAGCGGGGAGAGGTCGCGCTCGCTGAGGTGCTCGCTGACGCGGAGGCGATGGCACCGGAGCTCGAGCGAGCGCGGGATGCGTCGAGGCTCCCTCGCAGGCCGGATGTCGTGCGCGCCGACGCGCTCTTGCGTCGAATCGGCGAGGAGCTCGCGCGCCGATGGGTCGAACGTGTGGCCGGTCCGCTCGGCGCGGGCGCGGCACCCGCGCCGGAGGTTGCATGGACCGAATGAGGCATGCCGAACGGGTCGACGAGGTCCTGACGACGGAGCAGCGCGCCGTGATGTCGCGTGTGCTCGCGGAGGAAGGGGCCCTTCGCGAGCACCTCGTCGTGTACCTAAGCGGTGCACACGCTTACGGCTTTCCGTCACCGGACAGCGATCTCGACCTCAAGGCGATTCACATCGCCCCGACGGCCGATCTGCTCGGCTTCGACGTCGCGCCTTCGACCGTCGACCGGGCGGCGATCGTGAGCGGAGTCGAGATCGACTACACGTCGAACGAGCTATCGCACGCCCTCGCAGGCATCCTGAACGGGAACGGCAACTTCCTCGAGCGCGTGCTCGGGCGCATGGTCGCACGCGAGTCGCCGCTCCTTGTCGAGCTTCGTCCGCTCGTCGCGCGCTCGCTGAGTCGTCGCTTGCACCGCCACTACCGAGGCTTCGCGTTGAATCAGCTCAGCTTCGCGGAGAAGGAGCCGACGGCGAAGAAGCTGCTGTACGTACTTCGGACGTCTCTCACCGGCATTCATCTGCTCGAGACGGGCGAGCTCGAGGTCGACGTCACGCGACTCTTCGACGTCTACGGGCTCGCGGATGCGAGGTCGCTCGTCGAGCGCAAGCGCAGCGGCGAGCGCGTCGGCATCGATGCAGAGCTCCTCGAGGCCTGGAAGCCGCGCATTGACGCCCTCTTCGCGCGACTCGAGGCGTCGCTCGACGGGAGCGTGCTCCCTCGAGAGCCGCCCCACGAGGGGCGAGCTGCGCAGTGGCTCCTCTCGGTCCGCAGGGCGCGATTGGCGTGAGGCACAAGTCCGTCCGCCGCCCGCTCGTGAACGTGGGCCCCGGCGTGGCGCGCCTCTTGGCCACCGCGCTCATCGTAGCGCTCGCGCTCCTCGCGTTGCCCGCGTGGGCGCTCACGGAGGCGCCTGACGCGGGGTGCGGTGTGGGCGACGTGTGCCGGCTCGACGATGCCTTCGACTCCGGTGCGCCGCGCTCGGCGCGCGAAGCGTCCGCGCCGCTCACGCTTCTGTTCTTCTGGGGCGTCGGCTGCCCCCACTGCGAAGAGGCGCGGCCTCTCGTCGACACGCTCGCCAAGGAGAACCCGCGTCTTCGCGTCGAGGCGATCGAGGTTCGACACGATCCAGCGGGGCGGCGCCGCTTCATCGAGACGATGACGCGGCTTCAGGCCACCGCCGTGGGCATTCCGACCTTCGTGCTCGGCGACGCGAGCGTCACCGGCTACGCGAAGGGACAAACGGACGTGCAGCTCCGCGCCCTTGTGGCAGACGCCTTCCCCGCGCGGAGCGCTGATGCCGGCGCGCCATCGACCACAACCAGCATCGCGACGCCGACACGGAAGACCGTCAGCGTGCCTTGGCTGGGCGAGGTGGATCCGAGCACCGTCTCCCTCCCCGGACTGACCTTGGGGATGGGTCTCGCGGATGGCCTCAATCCTTGCGCCATTTGGGTCCTCGTCGTGCTCCTCGGGATCCTCCTCCGCGTTGAGACGACGAAGCGAATGGTCCTCTATGCAGGCACGTTCGTCCTCATGTCAGGTGTCGTCTATTTCGCGTTCATGGTGGCATGGGCCACGCTCTTCGAGCTCGTGGGGCTATCTCGCATCGTCACTCGAGTCCTCGGAGGTGCGCTGCTCGCCATGGGGCTCGTCAACCTCAAGGATGTCGCCTGGTTCAAGAAGGGACCGTCGCTCGTCATCGCCGACAAGGTCAAGCCCGGCCTCTTCCGCCGCATGCGCGCCGTCGCCGGTGCTGCCACGACCCCCGCCGCGCTCGGCGGCATTGCGGCGCTCGCCTTCATCGTCAACCTCGTCGAGCTCGGGTGCACGCTTGGCCTTCCTGCCATCTACACGCGCGTCCTCTCGCTTCGTGGCCTCGCCGCGGCCTCGCGATTCGCCTACCTCGCGCTGTACAACGTCGCTTACGTCGTCCCGCTCCTCGTCGTCGTCGCGGTGTTCATCGGCCTAAAGCGCCGACTCGCGATGACAGAGACAGTCGCCCGCGCCCTCAAGGGCGTGAGCGGACTCCTCTTGACCACGTTTGGGCTGCTGTTTCTCGTGGCCCCCCACCTGCTCGCAGCGATGTGAAGCTCGCGTTCTGACGGAGTGCAAAGGGCGCGAGGTCCGTGCAGCGTTTGCGGCGGACCCCTCGTCGCGACGGCTTCCCTTTGCCGGGCCGCGCCGTGGAGCCGCGCGAGAAGGACGCCTCCACCCTTGCGAGAGGCGGCGCGAGTCTTGCTGGCTGCTCCCATCTTGGCGGCGACGGGGCAGGGGGAGCAGCTGGCGGCGGGCGGGCGCACGCACCATCTCGGCATTTGGGCGCACGCCTTCGGCTACTTTGCCTGCTACGCGCCCTATACCGCGCTCACGAAGGCCGCTTCGGAAGGCACGTGGCCCGGCCTCGCGCGGCCCATCGACGGCTTCGAGCTGCTCCCCGTGACGACCCTCGCGTCGCTCGTCGGAATGCTGGTGTTCCTCTCGGTGGCGCGCTGGTGGCGCTACGCGCGCACGCGCTCGCTGTTTGGGAGGTCGGTTCCATCACCCGGGCGATGGACGCTCCTCTCAGGCCTCTGCACCGCGTGCATCATCGGGACGACGACGCTCGCCTACACGTTTCACGGCGTATCGATCGTTTTCATGATGCTCCTCATGCGGGGCGGACTCCTCGTCGTCGCGCCGATCGTCGATCGCGTGAGTGGACGTGAGGTTCGCTGGCAAAGCCGCGTGGCGCTCCTCGTGAGCCTCGGCGCGCTCGCCGTCGCGACGTTCGATCGCGCCAGCTACGAGCTCACCGTCCTCGCGCTGCTCGACGTCGTCGTCTACCTCGCAGCGTACGTCGTGCGACTTCGCTTCATGAGCCACCTCGCGAAGTCAAACGACCGCGCGGTGACGCTCCGCTACTTCGTCGAGGAGCAAATGGTGGCGACGCCGGCCATCGTGTTGACGCTCCTCCTTCTGGCCGTGATCGGACGGGGCGACGCCATGCTGGCGATTCGCCGTGGCTTCGTCGACGGGTGGGCTCTGGGGCCCGTCGTCGTCGGAATCATCATCGGGCTCCTCTCTCAGGGCACGGGGATCTTTGGCGGGCTCATCCTTCTCGACGCGCGCGAGAACAGCTTCTGCGTACCCGTCAACCGCGCGTCGAGCGTCCTCGCCGGCGTCCTCGCCAGCGCGAGCCTCGCGGCGTTCCTCGGAGGCCGCGCGGTGCCGGCAAGGGAGACCATCGGCGCGAGCCTCATCCTCGCGGCGGTCGTCGTGCTCGCTTTGCCGACGCTCGCAGCGGGCCGGCGCGGCCCGCCGCCGTAGCGGGGCTCGCCGGGAGAACCTATCCTCGCTCGATGCAACCGAATCCTTTCGAGCCGCCCGCCGCATCGCCCGACCCGCGTTACCCGGTCGCAACGCGCACACCGCTCCTCCTCGCCGCACTCGGCGCTTGGGGCGCGGCGGCGTATTGGGCGCTGCTGACGGCGCTCATCGCCCTGGGTGCCGCGATGGGGGCCGTAAGCCCGACGGCTCTCATCTTGCCGATCGTCCTCATTGGACTCTACGTGCTGAACGGCGTCCGAATGTTCAAGGGTGAGGCGCGCGCCGTCCGCTCTCTGCTTTGGCTTCACGGTGTGGGTTGCTTGGTCGCGATCATTCAAGTCGCCACGTCCAGCGGCCTGTTCGTTGCGCTCCAGGCGATCAAGGTCGTGATCCACATCTTCGGTGTCGCGACGGTGGTGATGGCGCGTCGCCACGTGCAGAACACGTGGCTCCAGTGACGAGCGCGCGGCGACCGGGGTCTCCTTTTGGGCCGTCGTCTCGTGGGGCGCGAGCGCGGCGTTAGCAGCGATGGACAACGCTCATCGTGCAGCCTGGGACGCGCTCGACGAGGCGCAGCGCGGTCGCGTCCTCGCACGGCTCGCCCAAGCCTCGGCGACGCGCGCCATGGCGGATCGCGATCTCTACGCCAGCAACACCACGCTCGAGCCCACGGTGGAGGTGTACGGCGCGCGCCGTGTCGGCGAGACGCTCATCGTCGACTACCTGTTTTCGTGGTGGGAGTGGTGCCCCGCGCAGTCCGGGTCCGACTGGAACTACCACTGCGTGTATCGCGGCACGGCCACGTTGGTCGGCGAGCGCTACAAGCTTGAGCAGAACGAAGTGGAAGCCGTGCGCCGCGACTACGTCCACGAATACGACGAGAAGAACTACGACCGCGACGCGGTGCTCGCCGAGGTGCGGAAGCGGCTCATGGGAAGCTCGGGGTAGGCGAGGGCGGCGCCCCTGTTCGACGCACCCTCGTCGACTTCGCGCGAAAGCGGGCGCCCGTTGGCCCCTACGTCCCGCCCGCGTAGAGTTCGCCCCATGGTGGCCCTAGGCCACGCGGTGCTTGCGGTCGATCTGCGAAAGTTCGGCGTCGAGCCACTCTTGGCGGGCCGTGAGTCGGCGGCGTCGCGATGAAGGCGGAGCGCCTTCCGAAGGCGGCGACGCGAGGTCCTCCGTGGGAGCGTCCTCCTTTCGGGAGACTTCCTCGGGCGCGTTGGTGAGGAACCGGAAGCGGAGGGAAGGAGGCGGGCTCATGCTCACGAACCAACCAACCAGCTTCGCGCACCGAACGCCAAGAAAGCGGACGCAGAAACGTAGGACATGAGGCGCACGCGACTCGCGGTTGCGCCCGCTCATTGGCGCGTCGTCACGCTTCCGTCGCGGCCCTGTCGCGACGGCGTGCGTTCACTCCGCGCAGGGCCCGGAAGCCGCCACGTCGACTCCGGCAGCGCGCGCGATGCACGAGTTGCTGTAGGTCCGGCCGTTGCAGCCGCAGACCGGCTGGTGCTGCGTCCGGCACCTCTCGGGACGTGGCTCGCACCGACCCATTTGATCGAAGCGGCCGCAAACCGAGGTCGTGTAATTGCACCATTCGTCCCCGTTGCAGCGCAGCCCTGCGAGCCCGCCGCATTTGCCGCTGAGCGCGCTCGTAACCGCGAGCGTCACCTCGAAGCGCTTGGTGGGCGGTCCGTTCGCCGACTTCGCGTAGGCGAGCTCGATGGTGTGTGTGCCTGTCTCGCTGCCGACGTTCCACGAGAACGAGTCGAGCACGCCGGCCGAGCGTCGTTGGGTCGCACCGAAAGCTCCCGGGTCTTTGAGCCACCAGCTGTAACCATTCGATCCGCTCCGCGTGAGCATGATCGTGAACTTCTGGTGTTGGTTAACCGCAACGGTCTTGCCGTCGTCGTCGGCGTCGATGACCACCGAGCGACGAACGAGCTCGCTCTCGTCGGTTGTGGCCACGGGCTCGTCGACATCGTCCGACGTTGTCTCTGCGACGCAAGCGAACATCAGCGAGGCGAGGCCGAGGAGGACGAGTGACCGGTAGCGCATGGTCCAGCAGATAGCGCAGGTTGCCCGGCGAGCCAGCGTGCCAGCATGCGTTTTGCGGTGCGCAAGGTCGCCGACGGTAAATGCTCGCCCCAAACCCTTCAGAATCGATGGGTCGAGGTACTAGGTCTTGGCGGCGCGACCGTCCAGGATGTCGCGGATGAGTCGAGACGCCTCCGCAGGCTCATAGGGCTTGTAGAGGAAATGGGCACCTTCCGGCAGCTCACCCGTCTGGGTCTCGAGGTAGTCGCCCGTGTAGCCGCTGACGAAGAGCACCTTCAGGTTCGGCTGAATGCTGCGAAGACGAACGGCCAGCTCGCGACCATTCATGCCGGGCATCATCACGTCGGTGAAGAGCAGGTCGACGGGTCGAGCGAGGCTCTGGACGATGCTGAGCGCCTCGGCGCCGCTCGCGGCCGCAAGCACGCTGTACCCGTCGCGGCGGAGCAGTCGCTCACCGACACGCCGCACCGCGTCCTCGTCTTCGACCAACAAGACTGTCTCCGTTCCGGGGGCGCCAGCGATGAGCTCGCGCGACGTCACCGCCTCTCGGACGGGCGGAGCGCACGCAGGAAGGAAGAGATCCAGCGTCGTCCCGACGCCAGGCTTGGAGTCCACTTCGAGGAAGCCGTCGTGCTGCTGGACGATGCCGTAGACCGTGGACAAGCCGAGGCCCGTCCCGGACGGCTTGGTCGTGAAGAACGGCTCGAACATCCGACCGATGGTGTCGGCGTCCATACCGATGCCGTTGTCGCGCACGCGGATCCGCACCCATGAAGTCCCGCGCGTCGAGACTCGCTCCACGAGGACGACCAGCGCGCCCCCGTCGGGCATTGCGTCCCGCGCGTTGACGGCGAGATTCATGAGGGCTTGCTCGATATGGTTGGGGTCGGCGCTCACCCACAGACCACGCTCCGACGCGCTGATCTGGAGCTCGATGCGTTCGCCGACCGCGCGCTCCAACATCCTCGCCACCTCCTCGACCCGCTTGCCGAGGTCGAAAACGCTTCGCTCGAACACCTGCTTGCGACCGAACGCGAGGAGCTGCTTGGTGAGCTTGGCGGCTCGCTTCGTGGCGCCGAGTGAGTCGTTGAGTAGCTCCTTGTTGGCGTTCTCAGGAAGCTCGTCTAGCGCCAGTTCCACGTTCGCTGAGATGACCGTCAGAAGGTTGTTGAAATCGTGCGCGACGCCCCCCGCGAGGCGGCCGAGGGATTCGAGACGTTGCGCGTGGAGCAGCTGCTCGGTGAGCTGACGCGCTTCCTTCTCGGCGCGTTCCCGGACGATCATCTCGGTGCGGAGCGCGTCGTTCGCGGACTGTAGCTCGGCGGTACGCGTCGCGACTTTTGCGTCCAAGTCAGCGAGGGCGTCTTGGAGGGCCCGTCGCCGCTGCTGATCGCGCGCGCGCAACTCGCTGAGCGCCCTCAAGTTCCGAAGCCTCAGCGTGAGGAGCGCGGCCGCGACGCCGGTCGTGGCCGCCATGGTCGCCACGTAGCGACCAAAATGCGGTGTGCCAGCGCTGACCGCGAGCAGCACGGGGATCGACATACCCCAGACCCCCAAGAAGGCAGCCGCACCCCACCGCGGCGCGGTCATGGCGGCGCTCGTGGCCACGAGGAGAATGTCGATGTAGACGACTTGGGAGGGGTCGCGGCGCAGCCACGTCGCCAGAAGGATGTTGCTCGCGATTAGAAGGATGAGCCCCGTCCCCACGGCGTGGGCTGCGCGGTCGGGGATCTTGCCAGCGCGGATCAGTCCCCAAGTCCCGGCGCAAGCCGCCGCACACACGATGTCGTGCGCCACGATTGCTCCGCGGAGGCCCGCCGGAAACTCGATGAGGTTGTAGACCAAGAATCCGAGCATGATCACCGCGCCGACCGCCGCGAGCGGGCGAAGCGTGTCGAGGGCGCGCTCTTGGGAGTCGATGGCGGTGTGCACCGACGTGGCCATGGTCACCATTCGATGGGCTTGGCGACGTACGGTCAAGAGCGCGTCGAACCGACTGGTGATATTTGCGTCGGCTCCCCTTGGTCACGAGCAGCTCGACCGACCTAAGGTCGAGGCGCGGAAGCGACGTCGGCGTGGAGGCGTGCTAACTGGCCGCGCGCCCACGCGCGCGCATCCTCGACCGTCCCGCACACGTGCGTCGGGTAGGGCGGTTTGGTGAAGCGCGCGAAAAAGCTCATGATCACGCGCGCCACCGGGGAGTGCGCGACGACCACCATCGCGCCAATGCTCTCCCGGCCCTGCGGCCCGGCCATGTAAGCGCGGGCCTCTCGCGTCGCCGCCGTCATGGAGCCGCCGTCGGCCAGGAGCACCGCGCGTTGTCCGTTCGTCAGCTCTCGCAGCGCTGCGAGCCCCTCGACGAGGTGGGCCTCTTCGACGGTGCCTTCGACGAGGTTCTGGTTGTAGACGATGCCCTCTGAAGAGAGCCAGAACCGCGTCGCCGAGGTGGTCACCTGCTTCGCTCCGACTTCGGGCTCCATGCCCGGCGGCCACGGTCGACTCGCTCCCAAGCTGCCCCCAATGTCGCCTCACATCGGTCGACCATTAGGGGATATCTTCTCGGCGTGTCTCCCGCAAGGATGACGGCTGTGCGCGCGCTGCTCGTCGTCGACGTCCTCGGCTATGCCAACGCGGATATCGAGGTGCGCCGTTTCTGGGCTGGACGCGCCGTGCAGGAGCAGACGACGGCCCTCGCCGTGATCGTTCATTTGCTCGTCATGCGGGTCGTTGCCACATTCTTCAAACGCTTCGCCCGCCCCCCGTTTCCGTTTAAAATCTTCGGCGACGTCGAGCACGCCGTCGCCTGGGCCCGGGAGCACAAGCCGCAGCATGGCGAGTGAACCGCCTGACACGACGCGTATGGCGGCGATCCTGGAGCTCGTGCTTCGGATCGGCGAGGGAGACCTTTCGGCGCGTGGAGCGCTATCGGCTGCCCAGGACGACCTCGACGGCGTCGTCGCGGGCCTCAACATGCTCGCCGAGGAGCTCGAGGCGGAGCGCGCGGCCAGGAAGCTCGCGGAAGGGCTCCTTCGTGACGAGCTCGATGCCTATGAACAAGCGCCGGCGCTCTTCGCGTCGCTCGAAGCCGAGTCGCTCACGGTGCTCAAGTGCAACGCCACCTTGGCCGCCGCCGTCGACTTACCCAAAGACGCCATCGTGGCTCGATCGATCTTCGAGCTGCACACGCCCGAGTGTCGCCCCGCGCTCCGCGCCGCCCTCGAGGCCATCGCCAGCGGTCACTCGGCGCACGAGACGGATTTTGAGCTGTTACGCGCGGGTCGCCCGCCGCTGCTCGTGCAGATGAGCGCCTCGTTGGTCCAGGAGAGCGACGGGCAGGCACGACGCATCCGCGTCGTGTGGCGCGACGTCACCGAGCAGAAGGCCCTCGAGGGTCAGCTCATCCAGGCCCAGAAGCTCCAAGGCATCGGACAGTTGGCCGGCGGCATCGCCCACGACTTCAACAACCTGCTCACAGTCATCTTGTCGACCGTCAGCCTCGCGAGTGCTGGACTGCCCCGCGGGTCGCAGCTCGCGGACGATCTTGCGCAGATCGCCGCCGCGGCGGAGCACGGAGCCGAGCTCACGCACGGCCTTCTGGCCTTCTCCCGCAAGAGTCTCGTGAAGCCGAAGGCCACGACATGGCGCGCCGTGGTGGAGAGCGCGCAGAAGCTCCTGCATCGCCTGATCCCGGAGACGATTCTGATCGAGGTCGCTCACTCCGCCGACCCTTGGGAGGTGCTCGTCGACGCGGTGCAGTTCGGCCAAATTGTCGTCAACCTGGCGATCAACGCCAGCGACTCGATGCCGAGTGGTGGCACTCTCACCATCGAGACCGCAAACGTCGTTCTCGATGACGTCTACGCGGCCTCGCACCTCAACGTTGCGCCGGGCGAATACGCGATGTTGTGCGTCTCCGACACCGGCGTTGGCATGCCCAAAGAGGTGCGGGAACGCGCCTTCGAGCCGTTCTTCACGACCAAGCCGCC
Source organism: Myxococcales bacterium (assembly GCA_016703425.1). Lineage (NCBI taxonomy): Bacteria > Pseudomonadati > Myxococcota > Myxococcia > Myxococcales > Myxococcales bacterium. The sequence continues at coordinate 217,098 of JADJCA010000015.1, read as the reverse complement.
GGGGAAAGGGACCGGGCTCGGGCTCGCCATCTGTTACGGCATCGTGCAGCAGGCGCGCGGCAGCATCTGGCTCTACAGCGAGCCGGGGCGCGGCACGACCGTCAAGGTCTATGTGCCGCGGCTGCAGGGAGCCAAGGCGGTTGCCGAAGCGGAGGCCACGCCGGCGCCGGCGGTGGGCGGAACGGAAACCATCCTCGTCGCCGAGGACGACGCGCGCGTGCGCAGTCTCACGGTGCGCATTCTCCGCGGTGCTGGCTATCGCGTCCTCGAGGCGACCAACGGTCGACACGCCCTCGATCTCGCCGCTGCTCACCGCGGCACGATCGAGCTCGTCGTCACCGATGTCATGATGCCCGAGATGGGAGGTCGGCAGCTCGTCGACGCGCTGCGAGAGCGAGCCATCGTCGCGCGGGCGCTCTTCGTCTCCGGGTACACCGAGAACTCCATCGTCCACCAGGGCGTCCTGGAAGACGATATCGAGTTTCTGCCGAAGCCGTTCGGGCCCACGACGCTCCTCGAACGGGTTCGCGTGCTGCTCTCGCGGCCGCTCAAGGCATAGACGCTCATCACCGGTGACCGCCGCGCCCTCCACGGCCACCATGACACGCGCGCTCCCGTCGCTGACAAAACAGCTGGGTCGCGCCCTGGGCACTCTCGGCCTCAGGCGAGCGTGGCCCTGGTTACGCTCACGATCGCCTCGCGCAAAAACGCGCCGGCGGGATCGTCGTCGTCGCTCCGCGACCAGAGCATCTCCATCGGCGCGCCGCTCAGGTCGAAAGGGAGCTCGGCCGTGCGAAGGTGCTTCCTGGCGCGCACCGCGTGGCCGGCGACGCTGCGAGGGATCGTCGCCAGAAGCGGCGTCCCCTCGATGATGGCCCCAAGGTTCGCAAAGCTCGAGACCGAACAGCGCACGTTCCGCGCCTTGCGAAGCTTGTCTTCGACGATGCCGCGCAGGTCTCCGTTGTAGGAAACGACCACGTGCTCATGCGCGAAGTACGTCCCTTCGGTCATTCGCTTCCGCGCGCGGACGTGGCGTGAGTCAAAGAGGCACACGAAGTCTCCAACGAAGAGCGTCCTCCGTTGGATGCTCGCCGGCAGCTCGTCAGCCACCGTGACCGCCACGTCAATGCGCCGCGTCGCGAGCGCCTCGCCAACGGTCCGGAATTGAATCGGCACCACGACGACGCGCATTTTCGGCGCCACCTTTCGGAGCAGCCGCAGGAGCGCAGGAACCAGCCACGGCTCCGCGGCGTCGGCCAAGCCGATGCGCAACGTTCGGTCGCTCGTCGCTGGCTCGAAGGCCTCGGGGCTCAGCGCCGCTTCGACAAGTGAGTTGAGATGGGGCCGCACGACCGAGAGAAGGCGCGCCCCGCGCCTCGTCAGCGTCAAGCCGCGTCCCTGGCGCGCGAAGAGCGGTGCGCCAACGGCGTCGACCAGGCGTCGCAGCGCCGCGCTGACGGCCGGTTGCGTGAGGTAGAGGTCGGCTGCAGCCGCCGTCACGCTCCCGCGTTCGGCCACCACCACGAAGACGCGCAGCAGATTCAGGTCGAGCCCTAGGCCATAAACCACGTTCATGTGTCGCATACTAAACATTCACTGGTCCGATTCCACGGCCGGCCATAGGTTCATTCGTGAATGGAGGTCGGCATGGGCGAGAAGAGCTTCCCGATGGGGCTGGGCTGCATGGGAATGTCCGGGATGTACGGTCCGTCGAGCGACGCCGAGAGCATCGCCACCATCCAGGAGGCCATCGAGCGCGGCGTGAGCCTCCTTGATACGGGTGACTTCTACGGCATGGGCCACAACGAGCTGCTCATCGGCCGTGCCATCGAGGGACGTCGCGACAAGGTGCGCATCTCGGTAAAGTTCGGCGCGCTTCGCGGCCCCGACGGTTCCTGGCTCGGCTTCGACGCGCGTCCGGCGGCGGTGAAGAGCGCCGCGGCCTATAGCCTGAAGCGCCTCGGGGTCGAGGTCATCGACATCTACCGTCCTGCGCGGCTCGATTCGAACGTCCCCATCGAGGACACCGTCGGGGCCATCGCGGATCTGATCAAACAAGGCTACGTGCGCCAGGTTGGGCTCTCGGAGGTCGGCGCCGAGACCATCCGCCGTGCCCATGCGGTCTCGCCCGTCGCCGATCTGCAAATCGAATACTCGCTGGCGAGCCGCGGGCCCGAGGACAAGCTCTTTCCGCTACTCGCCGAGCTCGGCATCGGCGCGACGCTCTATGGCGTCTTGTCGCGTGGCCTCTTGAGCGGCAAGAAGCCGACCGGCCCGGGCGACTTCCGCTCGTACCTGCCGCGCTTTGCCGGCAAGGACGGCGAGCAAAATGCCGCCGTCGTCGAGCGTCTTCGCGCCTTCGCCGAGCGGACCGGGCGGACGTCAGCGCAGGTCGCCGTGGGCTGGGCGCTCGCGAAACAGCCTCGCCTGATGCCAATCGTTGGGGTCCGCACGCGAGTCCAGCTCGTCGACGTCCTCGGGACGCTCGACAAGCCGCTCTCGATGAACGAGGTCGCCGAGGTCGAGGCGATGGTTCCCGCCGGCGCCATCGCAGGCGAACGCTACCAGTCGGCCCAGATGGCGCACCTCGACAGCGAGCGTTGAGAGCGTAGCCGCGCGGCGCGCTCCGTCGGACGGACGGCCCCGGGCGATCCGTGGCCGCGTCGCCCCTCTCGGTCAAACGATGACGCGGACCTCATCCAGGGGCTTGCGCTCGAGGCACGGGACCTCGGCGTCGGCGCGTGGGTAGCCGACCGGGATGACGGCGAACGCGCGCTCGTTCGCCGGCCGCCCGAGCAGCGTGCGAAGAAACGCCATCGGGCTCGGCGTGTGCGTGAGGGTGGCTAGCCCTGCAAGGTGGAGCGACGAGAGCAGGAATCCGACGGCGATGCCGACGGACTCGCTCACATAGTAGTGCTTCACGCGCTCCGCCGACGGTGAGGACTGCCCTGAGCTTCCTGCGAGGCCCCAAGCGTGCGCGAAGACCACGATGAGCACGGGCGCGTCGGTCAGGTGCGGCTTGTTCCAATCGAGGCCGAAGGGCTCGACGGCAGCCATCCACTCGGCCCCCATGCGCCCTTCCCAGTTGGTCTTCTCTTCGGCCTCGGCGGCCTCACGAATGCGCTGCTTCAACGACGCGCTCGTGACGACGACGAACGTCCAGGGCTGCTGGTGGGCTCCCGAAGGCGCGCTTGCGGCGGCGCGGATGGCGTCGTCTACGACTTCCATCGGAAACGTCTCCCGCGAAAACTCGCGGACGCTTCGCCGTCGACTCATCTCGCTGGCGAACGCGCGCGCCCTCAAGACCATCTCGCTCGGGGCGAGCCTCTGAAACTCGAGTGGCCGGCGCGCGACGCGAGCGCGACGTTGCGTGCTGCTCTCCACGGCCTCCGGAGCGGCGTTCTCGCGGTCGTCGCTCGCTGGCTTCTGCAGGGTCGATGAGTTTACGAGAGGCATCGCGCTGCAACGTAGCGCCGCGCTCCCCCGCCGCGGATACAAGATTGTCGAACAGGGGGGAGCGAACAATTCGAACGCCCCGACGCCCGTCCGAACCGTCGCGGACGCGAGCGCCTTCGTCGCGCCATTGAGGGTCGTCGTCCAAGAGCGTTCGACTTTCGCGAACCTCGGCTGCGAATCGTTGCGATGGCGCGAAGCCGGAGGTTGGGGGAGAAGCCGCATCCGACGAACGCGACCTCACGCCGCTTCGTCTTGCCCCCCCGCTTGAAAGGTCCCTTCAACATGCACCCGATCCACGTTCGCTCGCCGCTCATGGTCCTCGCCGCTGGACTCTTCGCCGTTGGCTGCTCCGCCGCGCCGGCTGACGACTCCACGTCGGAAGCTGAGTCCGAGCTCGTCGCCGGCCGCGCCGGCGCGGTTTACACCCTCAGCAACGACCCAAACTCGAACGACGTCATCGTCTTCCGTCGCGCGGCGAACGGCTCGCTGCAGCGCGCCGCCAGCTACGCCACGACCGGCAAGGGAAGCGGCGACGGGCTCGGCTCGCAGGGCGCTGTCATCCTCAGCGGCGACCGTCGGTGGCTCTTCGCGGTGAGCGCCGGGAGCAACGAGTTGTCAGTCTTCCAGGTCCGCGGCGAAGCGCTCTACCTCGTCGACACGATCGCGACCGGCGGCGTCCGCCCGGTCAGCGTCACCGAGCACGAAGGGCTCGTCTACGTCGTGCACGCCGGCGACGGCCAGAACAACATCACCGGGTTCCGGCAGCGCGCCGACGGCTCCCTCGCCGCCATCCCGGGCTCGACGCGCCCCTTGAGCGGACCTTCGGTCGGGCCCGCGCAGATTCAGTTCAGCCCGAGCGGCCGCGCGCTCATCGTGACAGAGAAGATGACCGACAGAGTCGACGAGTTCCGCGTCGACGCGTCAGGCAAGCCGGGCACGATCATGGTTCACGCCTCCAACGGCAAGACGCCCTTCGGTTTTGCCATCACGCAGAGAGGCCAAGTCATCGTCTCGGAAGCCGTCGGGGGCATGGACGATGCGAGCACCGTGAGCTCGTACCAACTCGGCGTCGCGAAGGGCCTCGCGACGGTCACGAGCTCGCTCGCTGACACGGAAGGCGCAGCCTGTTGGGTCGTTCTCGCGAAGCGCGATCGCTACGCCTACGTCTCCAACACGAAGAGCGGGTCAATCTCGACCTACGCCGTCGCGGCCGATGGCGCCCTCTCTTTGGTCGACGCCGACGGTCGCTCGGCCGACACAGGCATGGGCAGCAAGCCCCTCGACATGGCCGTCTCCCGCAACGACCGCTTCCTCTACGTGCTCGAAGGCGGCACATCGAGCCTTGGTGTTCTACGCATCGAAGCGAGCGGCGCTCTCACGGTGCTTTCGGACTTCACGGGACTGCCGGCGACGGCGGCAGGCCTCGCCGCGCAGTGAGGCGAGCGGCGGCGGCGCGGATTTGCTAGGGTCGACGCTCGGTTCTTCACCGGGCGCCGCTCGAGCCTTCGCCGCCGCGCCTGTGGGATCGATCCCGAACCCATGCATCGCGCGGTCAGAGTCGGCGAGTACTGGAACTGGTTGCCGGCGTTTCGCGCCGTCGCCGAGACGAGCAGTCTTCGTGACGCCGCCAAGCGAATCCATGTCGCGCCGTCGGCCATCTCGCGCACGGTTCGCCTCTTGGAGGAGTCGCTCGGAAGGTCGCTCTTCGACCGAACCGGCAGCGCCATGACTCTGAACGCGTCGGGCCGCGAGCTCTTGGACGCCGTTCGAGCCGCGATGCGACTCGTGAACGATGTGCAAGGGGCCGGCCCGCGTGAGGCTCCCTGCCATATTCACTGCCCGACCGACGTCGTCACGTTGCTCATGGACGCCCTTGATTCATGGCTGTCCCTTCACCCCGGGGCCCCGCCGCTCGTGCACACCCCGTGCGCCGAAGACGTGGCGGCGCAGCTCCTTCGCGGCGATCTCGACGTCGCTCTTCAGTTCGAGCCGGCCACGCACGCGGGCGTCACTTCAGCGCTGCTTGGTGAGATCTCGAGCTCGCTCTATGTCGCTCCGTCGCATCCGGCGAGCCGACTCAAGCGCGTCACCGCTCACGATCTGGGGACGCTTCCGTTCATCGACTACCCCGTCTACGAGCTCTCGTTCCTCCGCGTCATGCACGACGCCGAAAAGCAGCGTGTCGCCTACGTCCCGGCGATGGAGCTCGCGGTTCGCTTGTGCGCCCTCGGTCGAGGGCTCGCGTGCGTCCCGGACTTCGTCGCCGCTGCGAGCGGCATCAAGCTCGTTGCGCTCCCATGGGACCTTCCGCGCGCGCGCCTCTACGCGTGGTTTCGCCGCCCGCTCGGCGACCTCACCGCTCCTCTCATCGTCCAACACCTCGCCGCCCAACCCGTGTGGAGTACGCTCGTGACGCCCCGACCGTCAGCATCGGCGGCGTCAGCGGCGCGGAGTGCGCGGTCTCGCGCCGCGCGCAATGCGGTGCGCAGCCGCGGGTAGCGCGCGGAGACGAAGCTCAGCCCTTGTTGATGCGGAGGAGGATCAGCGGCTTCAGCGACTCCTCCGTGGGCGCCACCGAGGTCCCCGTATAGGGATCGAGTCTGCCGATGCCCGTGAAGATGCAGTCGGCCTCGCTCGGTGACCAGAACCAGTCGGAGTCGTCCTCGACGCTGTACTCGTCGGCGAAAGTGCCGCCGACGACGGCGTTGAGGTCGGCTTCGGACACGGTGAGCAGATTCGGGTGAGCCATGCCGTGGTCTAAGCAAGCTCGGTGCCCGGCCTTGGCCATGAGAAGTCAGTGACTTACCGGTGCGCGCCGCGTGCACGCCCGAACCTAACGACCGCACGGAGCCGTCTTGTCCCTTTTGGAACAATCCGACGCGTCGTCCAGCGGCTTCCGTGGGGCGAGCGCTGAGGCGCGCACCCGCGTCGCGAAGTCAGGTTCGGTCGGTGACGTCCGTCGACGAGACGTTGTGGCGGGGGAGATTGGTGGCTTGCGTCGCCTGCTCGCCTCTTACGACGGCGCGAAGATTCGCAACGCCGATCGGCTCGTCGGTCATCCACGGAATGATCGCCACGCGCCCTGCGAAGTCGTGACCGATGCGGGCGATCTGCCTCAACTCCGCGGGAATTCTCTCGCGAAGTAGCGGGTCCCGCGTCCCCGAAGCCGCGAGGCTCGCGTTGACGACCCACGCGTAGGGCTCGATCTTCGCGCGCCTTAGATCCTCTTGGAGTTGACCCGCCTCCGACACCGGCGTCGTCTCCGGTAACGTGACGACGAGGACCTTTGTGTAGTCGGGATCTTGAAGCCGCATGAGCGGCGTCTTCAAACGCTTCGCCTCATCGGGCGTGAGCCCGCGCATCACGTCGCGGTGGTACGAGCCGGTCGCGTCCAGGAGCAGCAGCGTGTGCCCGGTCGGAGCTGTGTCGAGGACGACGAAGCCGCTCCTCGCCTGCGCCACGAGCTTGGAGAACGCGTGGAAGACGGCGACCTCTTCCGTGCACGGCGAACGCAGGTCTTCTTCAAGGAGGGCACGACCCTCGGCGTCGAGACTGGGGCCCTTCCTCTCGATGACCTTGGAGACGTAGGCTCGCGTCTCCTCCGCTGGGTCGATGCGACTGATCTCAAGGTGCGGGATGGCTCCGGCGACCGTCGCCGCGACATGGGCTGCCGGGTCAGTCGTGCTGAGGTGCACCGAGAAGCCTCGAACCGCGAGCTCGACGGCGACGGCGGCCGCCACAGTTGTCTTCCCGACGCCGCCTTTTCCCATCACCATCACGAGGCCAGAGCCCTTGGCCGCGATGCCGTCGACAACGTCCGACAAGTTCGGGAGCTTCACTTGCGATGCCTCGTCGGCGTCGGAGGCCGCTGAAGGGGGGACGGCCCCATCCTCGACCCCATCCTCGAGAAGAGCTCGGAGCGCGGGGAGGCCCACCATGTTGAACGGCTTGAGCGGCACGTCGTAGCGCGGCAGGGCACGGAGTGACGTCGGCATCGTGTCTAAGGCCGCCGAGCACCGCTGTTCGAAGGCGAGCGCCACGCGATCGGAGCGATCCTGCGCACGGAAGACCGCGTTCACGACCAGCCACTGGTTGTCGACGCCGAGCGAATGCAGCTCCGCGGCCGTGCGGGCCGCCTCGCGCAGCGCCCCGACGTTCGGTCGGGCGACCAGTACGACCGTCGTCGAGCGTGCGTCCATTAACGCGTTCATCGCGGCGGCGAACCGCTCGTGGTGCATCGTCAGGCCCGAGTGAGGTCCAAGGCACGAGGCGCCGTGCTCGTTGGTCTCAAGGAACGTCGTCCAGGCGCGCGGCAGCTGGAGGAGTCTGAGCGTGTGGCCCGTCGGGGCGGTGTCGAAAAGCACGTGGTCAAAGGCGGACGGTAGGTCGGCGCCGGAGAGCAAACCCGCAAACTGATCGAACGCGGCGATCTCCGTCGTGCAGGCGCCGGAGAGCTGCTCTCGGATGGTCCGCACTTCCGCGCCGGTCTTCACCCCCTCGTAGGGCGCGATGACCCGCGCTCGGTACGCCTCCGCGGCGGCTTCCGGGTCGATGTTCATCGCCGAGAGGCTTGCGACACCAGGGACCGGCGTGGGCTCACTTCCGAGGGCAACGCCGAGCATCTCGTCGAGGTTCGACGCCGGGTCGGTGCTCACGAGGAGGACGCGCTTTCCCCGATCGGCGAGCGAGAGCGCCGCCGCGCACGCAAGCGCGGTCTTTCCGACCCCGCCCTTGCCGGTGAAGAAGAGGTGCCTCGTCGGGTTCGCGAAAGGGGTCATGGCGGTAGCTTAGGCCTCGCTGGCGGTGGCGCCGCAACTCCCGACGTCTCAGGAGATCGGCGACCACGATTGCCGGGGTCGTTGCGATGCCGCTGGGGCGATGCCGGGAATAGAAGTGCCTCAGCCGAAGGCTTCGCCGGACGGGGTCGGCGCCAGGCGGATTAGCCTTGAGTCCAGGACCGCGGCCTGCCGGTGTTTCACGGCCTCGCGGTACGCCGGATCACGCAGCATCTCGACGAACGCCGTGACGGACGGATATTCGGCAATGAAGGAGTGGTCCCAGCGCTCTTCTGCAGGGCCAATCAAGGTCTGCTCGAAGGCTCCTCGCCACGCGATTCGTCCGCCAACGCGGGCAAAGATGGGCGCGCTCTCTCGTCCGTACGCAGCGTAGGCCTCTACTCCCGTCACGACACGCCCGTCCGCGTAGGCTGCCTGGGCCCGTAGTCGGACGAGGTTGAGCATGTGAATGGGGCCCTCGCGATCGTTGTCGCGGAACGCCGCGAAGGCGACCTTCGTCGGATCGACGTAGTGGATCATGCGGGCGAGTTTGCGCCGCGATGCGTTTTTGCGCCATCGATGAACGAGCGCGCGCCAGCTACCCTCCGACGGTGAGAAGGCGGCGCGTCCGCGAAACGTGCGCGGACGCACCACGGACCGTCAGCTCGGCAGGCGTTTCGCCGGGCAGGTCGAGATCCCGAAGAGCGTGTAGACGGGGCAGCTGCCCAGGAGGCCCGTTGTCAGCGGCACGAGACCGATGAGCCCCCAGAGCGATTGAGGTCCTACGAACACGAGCGCGAGAAGACCCAAGCCCAGAAACACGCGAGCCGCGCGTTCGATGGGGTGTTCGTTGCGGGGGAGGATGTTCATGAGCCAAGTCCTTTCCGGTTCTCCTCCATGAGAGCCACCGGCGCGGAAAAGGATTCGCGCGCGACAGCATTTCGTCGCTCCCCAGACAAGTTCGCGTCACTCCGCGGACCGGGCACGACCGTCACCAAGGGGCCGGCGGTCAGGCCGGGTTCAGCACGCGGACCCGCCTGGCCTCGCGCCGCGCACCAGCTCGTCCACCGTGCTCCTCAGGATGCCGTAGTCGAAGTTGCCGTAGAGCATGGCGCGGCCGCCATCGAACACATAGGTCGGCGAGCCCTGAATTCGCAGACGTTCCTTCTCGGCGTGGTCCTCGCAAACGGCGGCGAGGGCGCTGCCGTCATCGAGGCGTTGCTCGATTGGGCCTCGCGGCAGCGCGAGCTCCTCGGCGACCTCGAGCTGAACGGCGCGGAGGGCAATGTTCGCCCCTTCGACGAAGAAGCGTTCGCGCAGGGCGCGCTGGTAGCCCGGGCCGACCTCCTCGCCGCGCCCGTCGTCGAGCAGGAAGGCAGCCTTGATCGCCATCGCGGGCGCCCAAGACGACGCGGGCATCGCTCGTCTCCAGCACTCGCCGCTCACGTCGGCGCGTCCGCCTTGCTCGGCGATCTTGCGCGTCGCAAGGACCCGCCCGTCGACGCCGTCCTTTGACCACGGCCCTTGGGTGAACCGCCAGGGAACGCTCCCAAAGACAGGCACGATGCGGTAGTCGACCCGAACGTGCTCGCCCAACTCAGAAAGGACGCGGTCCAGCTTCTGCTGCGCGACGAGCGCCCAGATGCAGAGCGGATCGGACCAGTAGCTGAACTTCAGACGCGTGGGCATCGCGGACCTCTACCGGCTAGAAACCAGAAATGTGACGCGGACGGTTTCGCGCGTGGGGCCCACTCGACGCCGCCGCACATCATGAGATCCTCCGACAGGCCAGCGTGAGAGCCAACTGCAAAGCCCAAGGGTTCGCTCGCTACGGACAGCGGGCCTCGCAAGCGGCTCGCGTCTCGTCACAGGCAGCGACGGCGCCCGGCTCGAGGCCGATGGTCTTGCACGCACGGTGCTCCGAGACGCATTCGGCGAGGCAGACTTGGCGACGCATGTAGTCCTTCGTGGCGCCGGCGTTCGTCCCGAAGTCCGCGGGCGGCGGGGCGCCGAGTGAGCCTGTCGCCGCGGCCGGCGCGGCCGACGGCGGCGCAGCCTTGCTGGGCATGACGAGCCACACGAGCACCGACACGAAAACAACGCTGAGAAGCAGTCCGATGAGCTTCATGGTTCGCCCTCGCCCAAGCCGATGAGACCACGTTGGCCTCGTGCTCAGCGTGAAGATTGCTGGGCCGGCGAGGTCCATGAGGGCCCCTTTGGCGTCGCGCGGTATCCTGCCGCGCATGAAACGGTCCTTCGCCATCGCGCTCACGTCGGCGTTGGCTGCCGTAGGCGCTGCGAGCCCTGCCCGCGCCGACGCGCCGCGCTTCGCGGCCGGCGTCGGGACCGATGCGCCCGTCAGCGTCGGCGTGCGTGGCGACGTCGAGCTGCCGTATCGCCTCCGCGCGTCCACGTCGCTTGGATTCTTGCCCGCACCTTACGTCGACGGCATGAACGCGCTGCTCGTCGGCCTAGGCGCGTACCCCCAGGCGACCGGCAATCTCATCAAGAGCGCCATCCGTTCTTCGCTCGCGTGGCGCACGCACGTCGGCGTCCGTCCATTTCCCAAGCTCGGTCTCTACGGAGACGTCGGCTACGGCCTCATCACCCTCGGAGGCGAGGCCACGGCCGCCGAGATCCTTGAAGGCGTCACCGGCAAGTCCCTCAACGTGTCCCGCTTGGAGGCGGCGAGCCGCACCTTCGACGCGTCGTCGACCTTGCACATGCTCGACGTTGAGATCGGTTACCTCTTCCCGGTCTCCGAGCACTTCGTGCTTCGCACCGCGCTAGGAGGAGCCTTCACGCTCGCGTCCTCGACGACGATCACACCGCGTTACACCCCGGCGGCGCCCCGCCTGGTCGAGGAGTTCACGTCCTACGCGGAGACGTACCTAGACGACACCTTCACCTCGTATGTCTTCACGCCAACCGTTGGGGTGGGGTTCGCCTACGTTTTTTGACCGCGCCCTCAGCGAGCAATGGCATCGGCCACATCACGGAGGGCGCTCGCTTCTGCAGGAGGCACGCCCAAAGGCACCGCCGCCGTCTTTGGGACGTCGTGCTTCGTGAGCGTCGTGTAAAAGGTGTAAACAGCAAGCAATGTCCCCGCCGCGGTTGGGTGCGAGCCGTCGGTGTCGTGCAGCACGATGCTCGGGTGGTCACGGAGCGTGATGCGCCAAGCTTCGCCGACCTTGACCAAGAGGCCCTTGCAGGTGGCGGCGGCCTTCTTGTACTCGGCGAAGATGCCGTTTTGCATCGCGGCGGGCGAACCGCCGGACCAGGGCTGGTTGTACACGGCGTCGCCCGCGACTCTGGCCCAGGTCTCGAAGTACACCGGCACGGCGCCTGCGTCGGTGGCTGCCCCGCCGAAGCGAAGCGCGTAGTCCTCGAAGACCGCTGGCTGCGTGAGCGGCTCCACGCTGTAGCCTTGAAAGACCACGTGGGAGAAGGCGCCACTAGCAATGGCGGCCTGCGCCGAAGAGCCATTCCAGTGGTCGGCGAGGGAAGCGCCGCCTACGGCGATCATCTGAGTGACGATGCGAGGAGACGTGCCGGGTGTCGCCGCTAAGGCTGCGAGCTCCTTCGGCAGATCATGGTCGGCCGTGTAGCTGTTGCCAATGAAGAGGACGCGGAGGTCGGGGACAGATGCGTCGCCGGAAGCGTCAGCGGCACTGCCCGCGTCGGAGGCGCCGGAAGCGTCGGCGGCACTGCCAGCGTCGGAAGCATCGGAAGCATCGGGGGTGTCAGAGGCGTCGGAAGCGTCGGCGGCACTGCCAGCGTCGGAAGCATCGGAAGCATCGGGGGTGTCAGAGGCGTCGCCAGCATCGGCGGCACCGCCAGCGTCGGAAGCATCGGGGGTGTCAGAGGCGTCGCCAGCATCGGCGGCACCGCCAGCGTCGGAAGCATCGGGGGTGTCAGAGGCGTCGCCAGCATCGGCGGCACCGCCAGCGTCGGAAGCATCGAGGGTGTCAGAGGCGTCGGGAGCGTCGGCGGCACTGCCAGCGTCGGAGGCGTCGCCAGCATCGGCGCTCCCGCTGGAAGTCGAGCCGTCTGCGTCGGCGTGGGTGCCGACGCTCGCGTCTCCTTGTGGCGCCGCGTCCTCCACGGGCGCGGTGGCGCATCCAACCCAGACCAATCCTAGGAGGAGCGCGGCTCGCATCGTCCGAGGGTAGTCGGAGCGGGCGCCTACGTCGACTTCGCCACCGGTAGGCCGCCCTGTCGGAACGAACCTCGCGCGCTAAGATCGCTCAGCCACCGAGGTAAGCGAGCTCGGCGGCGCAGTGGTCGGGCCAGAGCTTTGCGAGTTGCCGGAGGATCGGCAGGGCTCCCGGACCGAGCGCGACCGTGACCCACGCGGGAACAACGGCATGAATCCCGAGAAGCCCCCAAGTGTTGCCCGCCTTCGCCACGATCCGCGCGAGCGCCGTCGGGTCCGTTGAGCTGAGGGCGAGCAGGTGTTGAAAGCCTTTGGGTGTCTTGACCGAGCGCGCTAGGTCGTTCGACCAAGACTCGTCTTCGGGAAAGAGGTAGGCAAGGAGCGGCGCCACGCCGGTGGTCGCCTTCTCGGCTGCGCTCCGCGCCACGGCGAGCGCGTTCGACCACGGCGTCTCGTCGACGACGGAGAGGGCGGCGCGAAGCCGACGCGGCGCCTCGATAGACGCAGCGCCACTGTCGGGCGCGGACGTCAACGCGAGGAGGCTTGCGACCGCCGCAGCCGGATCCGCCGCAGTCCAAAAGTCCATCACCTGTTCGCCTGCGTCGGAGGGCTTGGAGGCTTTGACGGTCTCGAGCCACAGCCAGGTCGCTTCGATCTCTGGGCGCAGCAACGTCGTCGGAGGAGCTGTCGCGTCGAATCGACGAAGGAGCGGCTCCACGTGAGCCTCGCGCGCTGTACCCGCCACGAGCTTCGGCCACTTGACGGCGTTCGTCGCGCGCTTCGAACGAAGGAGCGCCCAGCGCGCATCCGCGTCGAGGACCGGTCGCTCCCAGGTCGCGCCCGGCGCGCGCGGAATCGCGCGACACGGCTCGCACGACTGACGAATGCTGGACGGGAGGTCGACCGGGACGAGCATAGACCGATGTTCTCATGACGCGTGTGGCGTGTGCACCACGTTGCGCCATCTGCCCGAGGCCGATAGAAGGCTCCTATGCCCGGACAAGAACGCTACGAGCACGTCCTTCGATTTTGGTTTGGTGATGGAGACGCCAACGTCCGTGTGTCATCGGAGGTGTCGTCACGCTGGTGGAAGAAGTCCGACGCCTTCGATCAGGAAATTCGTCAGCAATTTCTGGCGGAGCACGAGGCGATTCACAAGGGGCAGAACGAGCTGTGGCTTCGCGAGCCCCGCGGCCGACTCGCCTACGTCATCGTGCTCGACCAGTTCTCGCGCAACATGTTTCGTGGCACGGCGAAGATGTTCGCCTCGGACGCACGAGCGCTAGCGGCTGCGCTGTCCGGCATCGAGGCCGGCGACCACACGAAGCTCGGGCCCGATGAGCGAGCGTTCCTCTACATGCCGCTCATGCACAGCGAGAGCCTCGCGATGCAGAACAAGTGTGTCGAGCTCTTCGGCTTGGACCACGACGAGGGTGCCGCCAGCTCCGTGGCGTTCGCCGTCCAACACCGGGACATCATCGCCCGCTTCGGCCGCTTCCCGCATCGGAACGAAGTGCTCGTTCGTGTGTCGACCCCTGAAGAAGAGGCGTTCCTACGGCAGCCTGGCTCGTCGTTCTGAACGAGCGTCGCCCCGAAGACGACTCCACCCGTCCGCGCGCCGACCGAGCAGCGGCCGAGGCCTCTTGATGCCCGTTCACGCCATCGCTGCGATCGCGCGATACCATCAAGCGATGGCCGCATCCAAGACCACCGCCACGGTCGCTAACAAGGACGCCGAGAAGCTCATCGCGAAGTTGGCGCGCTCGCGGGGCACGGCGAGCGGATACGAAGCGGTCGTGGATGCGGCTGCGGTCCTCGCGATGGGCGGAGCGCTCCCGGAGGCGCTCCTATGCCTGCATCGCGTCTGGACTTGCCCCGAGTCGGTACATCGCCTGCTCGTAGAGGGGAGAGACGCGAAAGCGAACTCCTTCGCCACGTGGATGTTCAAGAAGCTCGGCGCTTGGGCGGCGCCGACGGAGACAGCGCGTCTGCTCTCGGTGTCGGAGGGCGCGCTGCTTGCGGAGGTCCGGGCCGAGGAGCTGCGGCTCCGAGACAACCTCGAGAGCTACCTCGCCAGGCCCAGCGACTGGGAGATGGACCGCACGCCCGCGACGAAGAAGGCACTCACGCTGCTCCGCGCGCTGGCTGCCGCGAGAGAGCGCCCGGTAGAGGCGATGCCCAAGGGACGAGCGCTGCTCGAGCTAGAGGCATCGCACCACCACAACCAGCTTCAGCGGAGGCAGATCGTCGCCGACGTCGCGTTCGCGGCCGGGCAGCATGCCGAGGCCTTCGCCATCATCAAGACGGCCGCCCAAGACGCACGGCGCGTGTACAACATCCTCCGCGAAGAGCTCGAGGTGCTCCTCTTCTTCGAGTGGAGCGGCCGCGCTCTCGCGGAAGGGAAGCTGGGGTTTCCCGTCCTCGAGCGTGCGGTGGCGACGGCGCTCGTCGCGAGTGTCCGCGAGTTCTTCTCGCGCGTCGCCGAGCCAGAGAGCGCAGCGGTCGCTTGGCCGGCCCTCCTCCGCAAGCTCGCCGGCGCGAAGGCGTTCCGGAAGGGGGGGACGGCGGCCGAGCTCAAGGCGCTCGAGAAGCGGCTGGGGGTCAAGCTCCCAGCAACCTACGTCGCGTTCCTCTCTGCGTCGAACGGGCTCGCGAAGAGCAAGAAGAGCCTCGCGCTCCACGGGACCGCTGACGTCGCGTGGTTCCGCGATACGAACCCGGATTGGATCGACGCCTACCTCGGCCAGGGGGCCAAGATTCCGCACCTCCGCGATACGCTCCGCATCGCTGCGCCGGCAGACGGAGAGGTCTACCTCTTGAACCCGAAGGTGAAGAGCAAAACAGGCGAATGGGAAGCGTGGCGCTTCGCCGACCACATGCCCGGTGAGACGCGCTACGGCTCGTTTCTCGACCTCGTGCAGAACCTCGTCGAGGGCGACTGACACGCGCCGAGTGGCAAGGTCCCCTTCGTCGACGAAGCGTGGCTCGCGTCAGTGAGAGAGGACGCCCTGAAGCGCCATGGCGCACGAGCTGGCGTTGAGATACGGATGCGCCGGATATCGCCCTTGGATGAAGTTGTCGAAGAGCTCCATGTGGACGGCCACCTTGCCGTCCAAGATGCGGACCGACGCGTAGGCCATCTTGTCGTCGTCGCGCACTCCGCTGTACCCGCCCGCGCCGTCTGGCTTGAGGGAGATGGTGAGGCCCGTCCCCGAGCGGCTCCGGCAGGGGGCGTAGCTGCTCGACAAGCGAAGGCCGCCCGGCTCCTCGGTAATGGACACGTCAGCCGCCACAGTGCTCCGCAGCGGACGGAACAAGTCCGATTGGTTGAGCGTCACGTTGCCCCCCGTCGTGAAGGCCGCCGCCGAGCGTGGCGTCCCGGTGTCCGAGGCGGCCGACACGCGAACGTGGACGCCGGCGTTGTTCTCGTTCGACATCATCGCGCCGAAGACCACGACGTGGCGACCGGCCCCCATGAGCAGGGCCTCGTCCATGGTCGTCGTATAGAACTTCGTCGAGCCTTGCGACCAGTTGGGGTTGATGCGGGCATAGGTGGCCGTCACCGCGTACGCCGTGCGCCAGCCGCGGTTGGCTCCGTAGATGGGAGCCACGGTGCCGACGTAGAGCGGGTAGTCCGACTCGACACGAACGGTCACGCGCTCGCCCTCGCGCACGTCGACCGTGACGGCGCTGAGCGAATACGCGGAACCGGGTTCGGGGGTCCCCTTGACGTAGCGGAACTCTCGCGTCTCGCCGGGATTCACGGCGCCGAGCACGTCGTCGACGGGCCCTTTGCGCGCGAGGCGGAAGGCGGCCCCATTCGAGAGCTTGAGCTTGAGCGCGTCGAGCGCCGGCTCTTCCACGAAGCGGTCGGCGTGCGCGAGGCTAAACTTATAGTTCGAGCCCGAGGTGAGGGTGAGCGTCCGCTTCGCGACCGCCCAGGTGCCTTCCAAGCTCGATGCGCCGACACCGCAGAACGTTGCCTTGAACGTGCCGTCGGCCGCCAGGCTCAGCGAGGCGTAGTAGGTGCATGCGCTGGCCGGCGCGAAATACGAGCCGACAAGCCCCTGCTTGGTGAGCGTGAAGCTCTTGGCGGTGAGCGCGTCCTCCGAGTCCGCTTCTTCGGCCTCCACGTCGTCACGGGTGGGGGCGGCGCAGGCGCCGAGAGCGAGGAGCGAGACGAGGCCGAAACAAAGCGAACGAAGACGCATGGGGGGCACCCTTCCTTGGCCCCTCCTACGAGGCGTACGCGCCGGGTCTTCCCGCCTCGCGCCACGCGCCGGATATTCTCCACCCAGCGCGAAGTGTCAGGGCCTGACCCTAGACGAGCCAACAAACACCGGAGCCGTCGGAACAGGCGAACTCCTCCGCAAACTCCGGCTCAAGCTCCCAGCCCGTCTCCTCGTTGTCGTTGCCCCAATCCCAGGGGCCGTCGCGCAGCCAGGAGGAGAGGTCTACCTCTGAACCCGAAGGTGAAGCCAAGCTCGCGAAGGGGAAGCGTGGCGCGTCCCGTAAGAGCACCGTCGGCTCACGCGCCGAACCGCTCGAGGAGCTCGCCCAGCGACTCCTCGTCGCAGAACACCTCCGCGACGCCTTCGTGGCGCATGAGAACGCCAAGAAGCGCGCCGGCGCTCTTTGGCATTCGCGTCGCAAGCGTCTTCTCGAGCCCAAGGCGACCGTCCTCGGCGAGTTCGATGGCACCGGCCGACGCCAGCGCGTCGACCAAGTTGCGCGCGACGGCACCGCGGACGTCGACGCGCGAAGCCGTGAGGCGGGCGATGGCGTCGTCAATCTCGTGGGGGACGTTCGACCCATCGAGACGCGCGTGGGCTTCTCTCGCTTGCTTGTAGGAAGCGGTCGCGCCTGCATCGCCGAGCGCCTCGAGCGCCACTCCTTGCGCGAAGAACGTGCGCCAGGCGAAACCGCGGCCGCGGGTCGGGCCCTCGTGCGAGCCCTCAAGGACGAGCGCGACCGCTTCACGGAGGAGGCTCACCGCTTCTCGCGGCTCCTTGTCATCGAGGAGAGTCCGCGCGGCCTCGGTGAGGTGGATCGCTCGGCGGTCTCGCCAAGTGGGCGCTTCAAACAAGTGCCTGGGCTGCGGCGCTCCGGCGACGAACGCCAGCCGCTCGCACTCCTGCCACGCGGCCTCGGCGAGCACGCGGTCGTGGCTCGAGAGGAGACGCTCGAAACGGAGCGCCGCCATTTCCCGCGCCGCGACGTCGGTGTCGCGAAGCCGCGGGAGGATCTCGTCGAGCACGGCGAGTTCACGGGACTGCCACGCCGAGAACGCAACGACCGCCAGCGCCGAGAGGGCCGACTCGCGCACGCGTGGATGTTCATCGGCTGCCGACGCGAGCAGGGCACCGCGCGCACGTGTCCACGTCCTCCGCACGCCCGCCGTCGAGGTGAAGTGACGCGTCACTTCTTCGAGCGCGTCGCCAGCCACGGCCCGCACCGGAACCTCACGGCTGGCGAGTTGACCTTCGAGGTGGGCGAAGGCACGCGCGAAGGACAGGGGAGCGTGCTCGATGTCCAAACGACGTTGGAGCGAGCTGGCCATCGCGGAGGGCACGCGCGTGAGCGTGGCGTCGCGCTCACCGGGAAGCCATTCGAGCGCGTCCCCGAGAAGGATCTCCGCCTCAGTGGCCTCCCCGCGCTCGAGGAGCGCCAGGCCCGCGTCGCGGAGCGGCAGTGCGAGAGCAGGCGATGAGCGTTCAATCCCGTAGGGCCAGACTCGGCCCACGTCGAGGCCGCGGCTCCGTGCCACCGCGCCCCAAACGTCGCTCGCGAAGAGCACGCGCGCCGAGAGGCGCCCGGTGATCGTCGCGTCGCCCATCGTGACAACCACGTCGGCGCCGCTGAGGGAAAGCGAGAACTCCGGCAGGGGCCAGGGATCGGTGAGCATCGCGCCACCGAAACACTCCAGAATGGCGCGAACCGCGGCCTTGAGCACGCAGGCAGGATACGCCAGCCTCAAGGTAGAGGCTGCCGACGCAGCCACGGCACAGCTTGCCGACCTGCCTTCACCCGGAGCTCCCACGGCACGCTGGCGCCGTCCGCGCGCCAAGCGGTAGCGTTCGCCTCATGCACGACGCCCCAGAGTCCCAACGCGCCGCGCTTCGGGCGCCTGGCCTCCTCGTCATGGCCTTGCTCGGCCTTGTGCTCGTCGCGTGCCGCGCTGGCGAGGCCACGGCCCCGCGAGGCGGCGGCGCTGGGGGAGGGGGCGTCGAGCACCCGGAGCTGGAGCGCGTGGAGCCTTACACTCCGTTCCTCGCGCGCCGCGCGCAGTTTCGCTCGCGCGTCGCTGCCGCGTCCCCGAATCGCGTGCAAGGCGCACTTATGGCGCCCCCTCCGTGGCTCGAGGAGGTGCAGTTTCGCTCGGGCGTGCTTTCGCTGCGCGCTTGGCTCTCGGCGCCGGCGCGCTCATCGACAGAGTCGGCGGCGCAATCGCCCGCCGTCGTCTACTTTCACCACGACTTCGCGCTCACGCAGGAGGCGTTGGACGGCGCGCGGCCCTTCGTCGACGCCGGCTACGTCGTCCTCTTTCCGATGCTCCGTGGCGAAAACGGTAACCCCGGCGCCTTCGAGCTCCTCGCCGGCGAGGTCGACGATGGGCTCGCCGCGGTGGAGTTCGTGGCGGCGCGGCCCGAAGTCGACCGAAGGAAGATCTACGCCTTCGGTCACAGCATCGGCGGGGGCGTGGCGGCGCTCCTCTCCCTCTTTCCCGCGGCGCCGCTCCGCCGCACGGCCAGCGTCGGCGGCATTTACCGGGCGAGCGCCTTCTTCGCCTGGGCGAAGGCGACAGGCATGAACCTCGTGCGCTTCGACCCTAGGGACCCGCGCGAAGTGACCTTGCGACTGCTCATCCCGAACCTCGCCGACCTCGTGCACCCGCATCTGGCCTACGCCGGACGGGGCGATGCCTTCGACACGCGCGACGCGCGTTACGCGGCGGCCCTTGCCGCGCCGCTCCGTGTGCCCCTCGAAGCGGTGCTCGTGGATGGAGATCACATGGCGTCGGTGGTGCCAGCGGCCGCGGACTTCCGGCGCCGTATCGAGCTCGACGTGGCGAGCGACGCGAAGGAGGCGCGGCCGGCGCCGTGAGCGTGTTGGTGGCCGGTGAGCGAACGCACGCATCGGTACGCTGCTAACCTGTCCACGCGTTGAGAGACTTAGAATCGCTCGTGTCTGGCGTCATCGCTTACGCGTCGCTGGCGGCTGACGATGTTGCACCTTGCGCCGCGCGACCGAACCCCTTCACGCCACTCTTAGACATCCTCAAGCTCGGCTTTGTCCCGCGCCGATGGGACCGCGAGGGCTTCGCCCTCGTCGTGGCGCTCGTGTAGCGCGCGCCGCACCGGCCGTCGGCAGGCTCTTCGCCGACGATGACGAAAGCCTTCCTTGCCGTGTACCCGATGTCGAGGCGGATGTTCCTCGTGCTTCGTTTTGAAGCGTTGCCCCGCGCAACCAAGGGGGCCGGCGAAGGCGTACTCGCGGTGGGACGGGCCGGACGACACGAAGAGGTCCACGGCGGCCCTTGCGCACGCGAGGCAGACGAGGTCACCGCCATCGCCGGCGCACACGCGTTCTGAACGCCCGTCGCAGAACGAGCACGACGTGTCGCTCGGGCGCGTTGTTTCTCTTGGACGAGACGCGAGAGCGCGGTCCTAAGCTTCGCGTGGTCGGGCGCCCAGCGGTTTAGCCCGCGCACCGCCAGCGCGCGAGATCGGACGCCCCAACCCGGTCTCGCGCGCGGCGAGGCAAGTGCTAGCGTGCGCTCCATGAAGCTCGCCATCGTCGTCGCGTTGACCGCCTTGGTTGGCGTTGCCGCCACGTTGACCGCGGCGTGCGGTGGAGAGTCTGAGGGCGTCCCGGAGGGACCCGATGCGGCGGCCAACGTGTCGACCGACGCGGCGTCCGATGGGGGCACCCGCGCAGACGCGGGAGCCGGGTGTCCCGCCGAGCCTCCGCCGGCGGGCGCGGCATGCACGCCGGCGCGAGAGTGCATTTACGCGGCGAACTTTGAGACGTGCGGCAAGTTCAGCTGCTCCGAAGACGGCAAGTGGCAGGCTCCCCTAGGTGCGCTCGGCTGCCCCGTGCCCGAAGGCATGTCCTGTCCGTTGCCAGGCGCGTCGGTCGTCGGCGGCCCGAAGAGCCCCATCGACAAGTCCTGCGACAACGCCCAGCGTGACTGCACGTTCGTCGTCATGGCGACCGACTGCTGCGGCAACACGCTCGCCTTCGGCGTGAACAAGAAGAGCAAGGACGCACTCCAGACCTACGCCGACACCTGCCGGCGTGTGTTCCCCGGCTGCGGCTGCCCCGCCTCGCCGACGAAGGTCGAAGTCGGTCGCAATGACGGCGGCTTCGGCGACAAGATCATCACCACGTGCGCGCTGTCGGGCTGTCAGACGAGCTTCGAATGAGGTTGGACGAGACGCGAGAGCGCGCGCCTAAGCTTCGCGTGAGCGTTGTAGGCGCGCACGTAGTCGGACTCGTAGCGGGCGCCCTTGGCCCGAATGACGTCGACGAGAGCCTTGCGGTCGTCGGCGGTCCAGCGGCTGATGCCGGGCAGGATGCCGACGAGCGGTGCCCATCGCCGGAAGGCGAGCCGCTCGTCGGGCGTCCACCGGTTTAGCCCGCGCACCGCCAGCGCGCGAGCCGCCTCCTCCTCCGAGACGTCGAGGCCGCGCTCGCGATCGGCTCCGAAGCGACAGGCCAGCGAATCGGTGATCGCCAGGCCCACGGCGCCGAGGGGAAAGACGCCCACGATGTCGGGCTCCGGAGTCCCGCGCTCCAAGAACATGTCGACGCTCGACAGCTCCTGGAGCGTCGCGACGCTCGAGCGATAACCGCGGCGGCGTTGCATCTTCGCGAGCTCGCGGTCCATCATGCGAACGATGGCCGGATCACGCGGCTTAAAGCCGAGCTTTTGGTAGAACCACCACGCTCCCGAAGCGAGCCCCTCGGCGTTGTCGTGCCCGAGTTGGTAGGGCGGCGCGCTGAAGGCCTTGGCGCCAAGCAAGTGCGACGTTGCCGAAAGCGCCCGGCCATAGATGTTGGCGGCTTCGTAGCCGCGCCACGTGTCAAAGACGTTGTAGGCCATCTCCGCCGACTCGTTGAACGCGGCGGCGAGGACGTAGCCAATGGGAACGCCATTCTTGATGGTGAGGAATCCGTAGACCGACTCGAGGAGCAGTCGCCGCTCCGGCTTCATGCCGATGGCCACGAAGCAAAGCCCCTGATCGAACTCGATGATGCGCACGTCGCGCGGATCGCCGTAACAGAACGCGTCGAGATCACGGCTCCGACTGATCATGGCCTCGCGGGCGAGGGTCACGAGGCGTTCGCCCTCGGCCTCCGAAACGGTGCGCACACGCGTGGGTGGCGTGGCGATGGCCTTCCAGAGATCGGGGCGCCGGTGGTCGAGCGGGGTCTCTTGGAAGCTCCGAGGGAAGTTCAGACCGTCAAGCTTCTCCCGCGTTCGCGCCGGCCCGCCGGGGCCCCACGCGAGCTTGAGCAAGAGCTGCATCTCCTCGTAGAGCTGCTGGCGCGTCGTTTCAGACATGGGCTCGCGCCACCAACGCTCGAGGAGGTACGCCGCGTCGGTCTCGGTGGGGCGCTTCATGCGCTCGAGCCAACCGCGGACGCCGAGATCGTAGTCTTCGAGGCCGAGGTTCTCGGGGTACGTCGCGAGAAGGTTGAGTCGCTCGCCGAGCCGCGCGTCGTCGGCCAGGTAGTCCCACGCCACCGTGAGGCGCTCGGGGAAGCGCTGGGCCAGCCAGCGAGCCGTGGCCGCGAAGAACGTGTAGTAGATGTCCGTGCCGGCGATGCCGCTGTCGTCGAGTTGGCTGCGGAAGCGAACGAGGTCCGGCCGATCCGCGAAGGCGGCGAGGGCCGCCTCGACGCACGCGAGGAGCTCCGCGTCGTCGGGATAGGCGCGCAGGAAGCAAAGCACGTCGTGCAGGCGCGCGACGGCGTCGGCCGTTGCGAGGCGCGCACGAGAGAGCTTGTCTACGAGGGCGCGCTTGGTCGCCGCGGCGCCGGGTTCGAACTCGCCTGCGATCTTGCGCAAGCGCGCGAGGTCGCGGCCCGCCGTGCTAGGGGAACGTCGTTTCGCGGCCGGGGTCTTCGCGGGGCGTGAGCGCAAGGTCAACTCCTTCGAAGGCGACCTTACCGCCATTCTTGTGCCCCGGCTTCGACGACGAGACGGGCGTCACCCCCGCCCGGCGCCTTCGCGCCGGATCGGCCTGGATCGCGGTGTCACCGACGGCCTGACCTGCTCAGCAGGCGACGCCCACATTCGCCCCGAGGCGTCGTTGCTCCGGTCGGCAGCGACCCCCGCGAGGGATTCGGCAGGGTTTCGTCGGCCGTGCAGCAGCCTCCAGGGTGGTACGGACTTTGAACGGTTCACGGCGAGGTCCCATGAAGAGTACACGCGCAAGGTTCACGCTGACGGGTGACGATCTCGATGCCGTTTCGGGCGGCATGAACTGGCGCGCGCCGGTCCCTCCGGCCGACATCGTTGGACCTCCAAACATTGGCGCGGACGGCCAGCTCAGGTTCACGCCCGAGCAGGAGCAATACTTCCAAGACCTCCGGCGCTATGAGGGGGGATCGCCGCGCGCGCCAGAGCCGCCGCCCGCCGAGCCGCCGCAGACGCCGCCGTCAAGCAACACCAACGAAGCGCCGCGCGCCGCTGGCGATGATTTTGAGGGCGGCAACGGAGGTAACGACCCTGAAGTCGATCCCGGCACCGACGGATGGAACGGCGCCCCAGGCGACGACCTGAACAGTGCCCCGGTCGATGACCTCGACTACGGAGGCGATCCAGGCGGCGACTTCACGGCCGACGGCGAGTGAACCTCGTGGGCGCGTGGTGACAAGCGACTCTCGACTCCGCCCATGAGCCTGTCGAACGAGCAAAGAGAGCGATCATCAAAGCCGCAGCTCCGCACGCGTCTACTTCGGGGTGCTGGCGGAAGCGCACCGGTTGTTGATGCACTGCGAGAGTGAGTTGCAGCAGTCGGCCGCGGTGTTGCACCGCTCGAACTCCTGCGCGCAAGCGGGCACCACGTTGCTGCAGACGAGCTTGCCGCTCGCGTCGGGGCGGCAGAAGCCTCCGCAGCACTCGTCGCCGGTCTCGCACTCGACGGCGTCCGCCTTGCACGGGTCGACGACCCAATAGCCACGCGCGTTGCCGGCGAGCAGCTCCTGCGCTGGCAAGTAGAACGCTGGGTGGCTCGGGTCGCTGCCCGGCGGCGCGTTGAGATCGATGGCGGCTACCCAGAGCTTCTTCGTGGTGGCGTCCGTCGTAAGGTCAAAGTTTCGTGGATCGCTGTGGAACGGGTTCATCGTCGCCACGTTGCCGTAGCGGCGACGGCTCGTGAACACGACCCACGCGTAGCCGCCCGACGGAACGGGGTTCACCGTGGGCTCGTAGTTCAAGGTGGCGTCGGCATCGTGACCGTCGGGACCCGAGGGCAGGTAGCCGACGCCGTTGAGCTTGTCGAGGCGCGCGGCCACGGGCGTGCCGCTCGCGGGGACCGTCGCCCACCACAGCTCGGCGCGCGCGCCCACGTCGGCGTCTCCGCCGCTGTCGCCGTCGCCGCGTGTGCCGCCGTAGTCGCGACCGTTGCCTCGCGTCTCCACGTGGAAGATCACGCTGTCGCTCGTGGGAAGGAACGATGGGTAGACGGCGGTGAGGCCGCCGCCGGGCTTGAACACCGTCTGTATCGGCCCGAACGTGCTCGATGCCTTGTCGAACGTCATGGCGCCAATGGTCTTCTCGTCGGCGCCGGCGGCGCCACCGAACATCGTGAAGGCGAGGCGCCGTCCGTCGTGCGAAAACGCAGGGAACGCTGCGCGAAAGCCCGCCGGCCAACCGTTCATCGTCACCGCCGTGGGCGTCGCAGAGCCGCCGCCGGAGACCACTTGATAGAGCTGGTTGGACTGGTCGCTCGAGCCGATGGCGGAGCTCGAGTCGCCGAGGAAGAGCGTGCCGTCCGGGTAGATCGCGGGCCACGCATAGTTGGCGGCCGTGGTGCCTTCGGGGAGCATCTTCGTTTCGACGCCGGTCTTGAGGTCGTACGTCGAAAATTGCTTGTCGCCGCCCTCGCGCCGCTGCGTGAGCAGCACCGAGCCGTTGGCGGCGACCGAGTGACATACGCGGCAATAGCCAGAGTCTCCGGTACCGCCGGCGACGAGAACGGGATCGGTCGAGCTGCCTTTGATGGCGAGCGTTGCGCCGCCGAACCGCCGGCTGTCGGGGAGCGCGCCGTCATAGTTCTTCGCGAGGTTGGTGCCGTACGAGTTGTAATAGACGGTGCCCTTGAGGGGCCCCGCGGCAACCTTCCAGCTCGATGTGAGCGGGCCATAGGCGGCGCCAGACTTCGCAAAGACGAGCGATACGGCCACGTCCTCGCCGGTGTTCGACGCGAGGAGCTGCTTCCACACTTGTTGCCCGACGGGGTGGTTCTTGAAGGGGGCCGCGTTCTTCGCGAAGGTCCCTTCGTATTCGAAGAAGGTCTCCTTCAGCGACACGAGCACGGCGTCGTAGTCGCCTTGCGCGCCCACGTTCCACTGAAGGAGCGGCGCCAGGATCCCTCGTGGCCACACCGTGCCCGTGTACGGATAGAGCAGCCCGAGGTTCGCGTCCGGCGTCGCCGTGCCTTTCAGCACCGCGATCGTCGCCGGGTCGACGGGGCCGCCCGGGCCTGCGCCACCGACGCCACCGTTGCCGCCTGCGCCGGCGCCCGCGTCACTGCTCGTCGGCGGGCCGCCGTTGTCGACCACGCGGAGCCGGACCGCGACGGAGGTGGTTGCGGTCGCGCCTCTCCACGTTGCCGTCACCGTGGCCTTGCCACCGGCCTTCCCGGCCGCGGTGAACAGACCCGTGGTGGCGCCGACGGTGCCGATTTCTCCCCGGTCGATGGCGAAGGTCGCGGGGACGACCTCTCCCGTAGCCAAGAGCTTCGCTTGGAGCTGCAGCGTCGGTGCAGGCTGTCCGCTCACGAAGGTGAGCGCCTGGTCCTTCGGCGAGAGGTCGATGGGCATCGCCGCCGCGTCCAGGTCGCCGGGCTGCGGCCTTATGTCGACGGCCGGGCCGCCATCGCGCCCGTCGTCGCCGCCCGCGCCGGTCTCATCGCTGCCACACGCGGCGGCGGCCGCGGTACCGAACAGGAGGGCGACGAAAAGCCAGTTCGCTTGTCTTCGGACCATGACGAGCAAGCGTAGCTTGGCGGGGGCGGCAAGCTACAAAGAGGTGCGCCTAGCGGCAGCGACTGGTCCTGGGGCGACATCCGCTCCCAGCGTTGAGCTTCGCGGTTCCCGCCTCGCGCCCCCCGCCTCGCATTCAGAGCCCGAAGAATCGGCGGAGCACCGAGGGCTGCTCAGCGGCGCCCTCCTTCTTCGGCTTCTCACGGCAAACGCACCGCTCGTCCCGCGGCACGTCCCCGAGGACTTGCTCGACATGCATGCCGCAGCCGGCGTAAGAGGGTTTCTTGCATTCCGCACAGTCGATTCGTCGGCACATGATCGAGCTCCTCCGTAGGTTTCTCGCATGGGAGCCGCCCGTTGGCGAAAAGGGTTCGCACTTCAATCTCGCGTGAACCCTTTCGGCTTTGCCTTGGCTCTGACCCCCGTCATGCCCTTTCCGCGTCGCGAGTTCTTGGCGGGTGCTCTCACGGGATGGTTCACCAGTAGCTGCCGCTCGAAGGGCGACGGGGAGGAGACCCTAGGCCCCCTCCTCGCGCCGGCGGCGCTCGCTGCCCGTTTGGACGACGTGAAGGCAGGAAAGATCGCCGTCCTTTATGTGGGGCCCGACGCGCTCTTCGCCCGCGGCCACGTCCCCGGTGCGCGCAAGCTCGCGGCCATCGATTCCGACGAGGGGCGCCGCGCGCTCTCGGACGCGTTGGCGAAGGTCCCTGCGGAGACCGAGATCGTCCTCTACTGCGGCTGTTGCCCAGTGAGGAGCTGCCCGAACGTACGGCCCGCGAGCGCCGCCCTTCGGGCGCTTGGCCGAGCGAACGCGCACGTGCTCGACCTCCCCACGAGGTTCGCCACCGACTGGGCCGACAGGGGCTACGCCGTCGAGCGCAGTTGAGTAAGATCGGTGCCTATGAGCGCGCAATTCTGGGACGAACGCTACCGCGCCGAGGCGTACGCCTACGGGCGCGAGCCGAATGAGTTTCTTCGCGCAGAAGCGCACCGCATAGAGCCTGGTCGCGTGCTGTGCCTCGCGGAAGGCGAAGGGCGAAACGCGGTCTTCCTCGCAGGGCTTGGGCACCTCGTCACCGCCGTGGACTTCTCCACCGAGGGACTCCGCAAAGCGGAGCGCCTCGCGCGCGAGCAGAACGTGGCGATCGCCACGGTTCACGCTGATCTCGCCACCTACGCGCCCGAGACCGACGCCTTCACGGCCGTCGTCGCGATCTTCGCCCACCTGCCACCGCCGGTTCGGAAACACGTCCACGGCTGGATTCCTCGTGCTCTCCGGTCCGGCGGCGTCTTCATCCTCGAGGCCTACACGCCGGCGCAGCTCGCGCACAACACGGGCGGTCCGCGCGACGCCGCCTTGCTGATGACGCTCGACGGACTTCGGGAGGAGCTCGCGCCCCTGACGGTGGAGGTCGGGCGCGAGGTCGTGCGCGAGATAAACGAGGGCGCCTTTCACGGAGGCTTGAGCGCGACGGTCCAGCTCGTCGCATCGCGCCCCCGCGATGGCCAAGGTTAGGCGCGCGGCTGCGCTCCGCCTGCCGACGACCCGGCCGACCGGGTCAGTCCTTCACAGGAGGTTCGTCCGACCCGCGCCGAAACAGGTTGAGCGGAATGGTCAGGTAGGAACGACCGTTCGCGTGGGGCGTCGGCAACCTCCCAGCATTGACGTTGAGCTGCACGCTCGGAAAGAGCAGCCGCGGCGCCTTCAACGTCCGATCGCGCTCGTTTCTGAAGCGCACGAACTCCTCGCGCGTCGTCTCGGCTTTGAGCTGGATGTTCGCCGCCATGGACGCGCCGATGGTGGTCGCGAAGCGGAGCGCCCGCTGCCCCGGCTGGTAGTCGTGACCGACGAAGACGCGCGTGTCGCCGGGGAGGCGATAGAGCTTGTCGTGAACTGACGTGTAGAGCTCGTCGGCGCTTCCGCTAGGGAAGTCGCAGCGACCCGTGCCGTAGTCCTCGATAAAGAGCGCGTCGCCGGTGAAGATGGCGTCGCCGATCTTGTAGGTTACGCATGCGGGCGTGTGCCCGGGCGTGGCGATGACTTCGACTCGAAGCGCGCCGGCGAGCAATTCGTCCCCGTCGCCCACCAGTCGGTCGAACTGGCTTCCATCGGTCGGGAACGTCGCTCCGAGGTCGAAGATCGGTTGGAAGGTCTTCTGAACCTCGGTGATCCGCGCGCCGATCACCACCTTCGCCTCGAGTCGCCTCTTGAGCAGCTGCGCGCCGGTGATGTGATCCGCGTGCGCGTGCGTCTCGAGCACGTAGTGGACGCGCAGAGCGTTGTCTTTGGCGAATGCGATGACGGCGTCTGCCGACACCGTCCCGGTCTCCGCCGCGACGGGATCGAAGTCGAGCACGGGGTCGATGACAACAGCGTCGCGACTCGCCTCGTCGAAGACGACGTAGGTAAGCGTGAACGTGGCCGGATCGAAGAACTCTTGAACCTTCATCGTCGCCTCCGCGCATAGGAGCCGACGCGCGGTCCAAAGGGTTCGGGGTCGCCTTCGCTAGAGCGCCGTGTGAGCCGCCCAAGCGCGCACCGCGGCCTTGACCCGCGCCTGGAGCTCCGGCGGGACATCTTCCGTACGGACGCGTTGGCAGGCCAAGAGCGCACGCCTCAAGGCATCACAGGCGGCGCCGCACGCAGGGCATGCAGCGAGGTGTTTCTCCATCGCGGAGCAGTCGCCCTGGCTCAGGTCGCCCTCGAGCTTCTTCGACCAGAGCAGCGCGACCTCCGGGCAGCCCGACGGCGACGGCGGCGACGCCGGCTCTAAGAGCGGTCGCAAAGCCTCGCGGAGCGCCTCGCGGGCCCGATGAAGCCGGCTCTTGAGGGCATCGACCGAGATCCCGACGGAAGAAGCCGCCTCCGGTGCCGACAGTCCTTCGATGTCGCGCAGCAGGATGACCTCTCGGTGCTCGTCGGAGAGTCCGTCGAGCGCCCTGGATAGGGCCGACGCCAGCTCGTGCTCGGCCGCATGAGCCTCCGGTGTCGGGGCGTGATCAGGCGCCTCTGCCATGCGCTCGTCGCTCACGGGCGGCTGGTTCTTGAGGCCACGGCGCCGGCGCGCGCACGCGCTCCGCGTCAGCGCGAAGGCCCAGCTCGAGAGCGAGGAACGGCCCTCGAAGTCCCCAAGATGGTTGGCGATGTTGATGAGGGTGTCCTGGAGGACGTCCTCCGCGTCGTGCGCGTTCTTGCACATTCGGAGGCCGAAGCGATGGACCGAGGGGGCGAGCGTCGCGAGAACCGCTTCGAGCGCGTCGCGCTCACCCTTTTGGGCGCGGGCCACCAGCTCGCCGAGGTCGTCGTGGGATTGGGCCATGTCCGCCTACCTATAGTGCCGAAGGTGCTCTGCGAAAACGGCGAACCCACCAGGCTCGACGCTGGCTCCCACTCAGAACACGGAGACCTATCATGTCGCTATTTGGCGGTTCCAAGCACGAAGGACGCAAGCTCGTTGAAAGCGGCGCGCTTCTGCTCGACGTCCGTACCCGAGAAGAGTTCCAAGAGCGTCACATCGAGGGCGCGGTCAACATTCCCGTGCAAGAGCTCGCAACGCGGGTCCGCGAGCTCGGCGCGAAGGAGCGCCCCGTCGTGGTCTACTGTCGCAGCGGCGGACGAAGCGCCGCGGCGGCCACGCTGATGAAGGCGTCTGGCTACCAGGTGCTCGACATCGGCGGCATCGGAAACTGGTAGCACCGTGCCTTCTCCCGACCTCCCCACGCCGAGGCCAGAACACGTCGCGGAGACCTCCGCGGAGCACGAACCGAGAGGACGCAACATGGGACTCCGACTGGCTCTCTTCGTCGCTTTTGGCGCCGTGCTGGGCTTTGGCTACCACCGCCTCGTGGGGTGCCGCAGCGGCGCCTGCGCGATCACCGCCAACCCGTACATCTCGACGGCCTACGGCGCGCTGATGGGGTACCTCTTCTCGGGCGGGCTCCGATAGACCGCGAGCCGCGAGACGATGTCGTCGCCATTCGAACTCATCGCGTCGGGCGCGTTCGGGGTCGCTTCCGGCGTCCTGGCGGGCTTCCTCGGCATCGGTGGTGGAGCCATTCTTCCGCCGCTGCTCGTCTTCGCGCTCGGCATCGAGCAACACCGCGCCCAGGGAATTTCGCTCGCGGCGCTCCTGCCGCCCGTCGGTCTCCCGGCCGTCCTCGCCTACCGAAAGAGCGGGGTTCGGGTCTCCACCCACAGTCCGGGTTGCTCGGCGTTGGGGGTGGGCTCGTGGCGCTTCCGCTCTTGAAGAGGTTCGGCCGACTCAGTCGCCTCGAGGCGCAGGCGACGACGCTCGCGATGATGCTGCCGCCCATCGGCCTGCCCGCCGTCTACGTGTACGCGAAGGAGCAGGGCGGGCTTCCGTGGGAGTTACTCGCGGCGGTCGCCGTGGGCTTCTCGCTCGGCGCCGGGCTAGGCGCGCGGGTCGCCGGCCGCGTGAACGCGCGGATCGCCACCGTCGTCTACGCAGGCTTTCTCGTGTTCATGGCGTTCATCCTCGTCCTTCGTGCCTGAGCCGCGCGAACCCAACGGCCGAGTCGTCGGCTCCTATGCGAAGGAGAGTGCACATGTCTACGATCGCGATGACCGCTCAATCGTTCCCCGCCCAGATCCGGAAGGACGGGATCGTCTTCATCGACTTCTGGGCGAGCTGGTGCGGCCCTTGCCGGGCCTTCGCGCCAATCTTCGAGGCGGCCGCCAAGAGGCATCCGGACATCACTTGGGCCAAGGTCGACACCGAGGCCGAGCAGGACCTCGCAGGCGCGCTCGAGATCCGCTCGATCCCGACGCTCATGGTCTTTCGGGACGGCATCCTTGTCTTCGCCAAGCCCGGTCTTCTTCCTGGTGAGGCGCTCGACCAACTCGCCAAGAAGGTCCGCGCGCTCGACATGGACGACGTTCGGAAGAAGGTCGCGCAGCCGAAGGTCGCGTAGCGAGGCGAGCCCCTTGCTTCCGCGCGCGAGGACGACAAAGGCGAGCGTTCAGGTTGTTGACGAGTCCCGCCCGACTTCCAGCGATTCTCACACGGCACCGCTCGTTGGGATACGACCCCGCCGTGGGCCTATCGCGCGTAAGTCACGGTGAGCGTCCCCGTCGCTAGCGCCTCCGCCTTCGGGATGGGGAGGTTCATCGCCTGCTTCTTCGGGAGCGCGTAGACCGTGATGGCGTAGCGATGGGCCGGCGCGCCGGGAGGCGGGCAGGGACCGCCGTAGCCGTGACCGAAGTCGTTTGCCACGGCCATGCCGGCGTTCGGTGGCGCGCCGTTCGAAGACTCGGGCACCGAGAGCATCGTGCTCGGCACGTTGATCACGCGCCAGTGCACGAAGTTCTTGGCCTCCTTGTCCCAGTCGTTGGGGACGTGCGGCGCGTCGAGGTCGAGCATCTCGATGGCGTAATACTCCGTGCCAAGGGGGCCCTTCGACCACGCGAGGGGCGGCGACTTGTCGCGGTGCTTGTCGTCGATGCACACGTACGCCTTCGGCATGGGCTTGCCGTCGCTTAGCGTCGACGACGTGACGGTGAGCTGCGGCGTCGCGCTGGCGCCGGCTTGGGTGCTCGCGGCGCTTGGGGTCGACGTAGCGTTCGTGTCCTTTCGGCACGCGCTGGCCCCGGCGGCCAAGAGGGCGAAGGCAAAGCGAGCGGCGTTCTGACGCATCGCGCGAGGCTCGCCCCGGGCTGCGCCGATGTCAAAGATCGCGGCCGCGGGCGCGCTAGAGAGACCCGTCACCAAAGACGATGGCCTCGAACTTGCGCATCATCCCTTCGGAGTGGGCGGCGAGAGAGTTGTTTCGCCGGGGTCTCCCGCCGGGCCTCCTGGATGACCACAGAAGCCCTGTTCGTGGTGTGATGGTGCGAGGGCCGCGTTGTCACGACGGCGAACGACCCAGCAGGAGTGACCCGCATGTCGAGGCTTCGGGTAGACGCGTTCTCAATATCCATCGACGGGTACGGCGCCGGCGTCGACCAAGCGCTGGCCAATCCCATGGGCGTCGGAGGGATGGCCCTGCACCAATGGGCCTTCGCCACGAAGACGTTCCAGAGAATGCACGCGGACTTCGCCGCCCCGCTGATCGGTGACGCGCCCGGCCGAGGCGGCATCGACGACGACTTCGCTGCCGAACACGCCACCCACGGCGTCATGAGGACACAAGCGGCCTCATGAATCCTCGCGCCGCGGGGCTCGGCCCCGCCCTCCTCCTTTGCACGTCGATCGCTTCGTGCGCAGCCTCGAGCTCCGAAGCGCCCGCGGTGGCGGTTGCCCCAGGCGCCGCTTCGTCCGATGGCCCGCAGTCGGTGTCGGCCGCGGCTGCGACGCCGCGCGCGGCGGATCGCGCCCATGCGCCGGCGCCGGCGCCGCGTGTCGTCGAGGCTGGAGCTGCCGCGCCGCTCGAACGCGCGATGACCGACGACGAACGCCGCCGGGCGATCTCGTTTCCCGAGGCGCCGCGCCATCGCTCCAGCGTGCTGGCAGGGCCGGCGCGACCCTCGAGGCTCAAGCCGGGCAACTACGCCTGCCGCACCGGCGCCGAATACCGGCTGAGGCCCTGCACCGCGTACAAAGACGACGCCGGCTTCACGTGGCTCGAGATGCCGAGCTCGCTCATCGGCTTCAAGGCGGTCGCCTACGACGAGGGCGCTTCGCTGGTGCTCGAGGGGACCTCGATGGACGAGCGCCCCTTCGGCTGCTTCGGTTGCGACGAACGGTGCACGCTCGAACCGGGCACCTGCGCGTGCCAAGAGATGTTGCCCGACGGGAGTCGCGAGTGCCTTGCCCAGCCGAGCGTCGTGAAGCTCACAGCGAGCGGGGGCGGGTGGCGCGGGACGCTCGAATACGGGTCCTACTTCAATCGCTACGAAGGCGCGGGCGCCGAGCGGCACGTCGCTGGGTGGACGCGTGAGGTGGTGAAGCTCCTCGTGGAGGTGGTCCCCGCGAACCGAGCGGCACCGCCCGCCACAGGGAGCAAGCGATAGCGAGCTATCGTGAGCGTCATGCTGCCGACCAAGCCCAGCTTCCTTCCGCCGCTGCGCACGCTCGTCAATGCGTGCGCCGACGCGCTGAAGCTCCCGCGCCCGCCGCGGCTTGCTCTCGTCTACCGCGGCGGCGCCGTAGAGCTCCGCGCCGGCGGTGCGAAGGTGACCGGACACGTCGCTGCGATCTCACTGCTCGTGGGCTCGCTCGTCGTTGAGGTCGCTGGAAAGCGCGTCCTCGGGCGACCGACGATCTGGAAGGCCGCCGCCGATCTCTGGTGGGCGCAGCCCCAGGCGATGTTCGACCTGTCGCTCGCGTGCCTCGCGCGGCGCCGCGTCGACGATGCGCGCGACTTGGCTTACCTCGCGCTCGTGGAGACCCTCTACCTCGAGGACGTGGCGGAGGGCGAAAAGCCGCCGCCGCCGGGAGGCCGTGCTCGCGCTGGTCGAGGGGATGACCTCGCCGGTCGCCGACGAGAGCGGCGCCCACCTCTCCGTGCTCCGCCGCCTCGTGGCGCGCCTCGAGAAGGCCCCGCGCGCCAGCCAGGTGCCGCTCCTTCGCGCCATCGGCGACGTCGTTGCCGATGCCGCGTACGCAAACCCGCTCGTGCTCAATGACCTCGTTGCGAGACCGGCGATGCAGTTTGCGATGCGCTACCCGGACGCGCGCCGCGCGGCCGCGCTCGACGTCGTCGAGGCCCTCGTCGGGCGGCTCGTCTTGAGCGCCGCGTATCGTGAGCTCTTGCCGCTGCTCGACGTGCTTGTCGATGCCGGGCTCTCGTCGCCGACGCCAGCCATCGAAAGGTTCGTCGCCCACGCCGCCCTCGCCGACCCCCGCGCCGAAGAGGAGCGGGCGGAGCTCGACGCATGGGCGACCGCGCACCGCGCCAAGGTGCGACCGCACCTGGCCGAGCTCGAACCGTGGGCTCAGCTCGCGCGCGCCCACGTCCGAGCAGGCAAGGCACTCCTCCTTCGTGCCGCCGGCAAAGATCCCTGCCTGGAGCGACCGAAGAAGGCGATCGCCCCCGTGTCTCGCGTCGACGCCGCCCGATTCGTTGTGCTCGCCCGGAGCCACGTCGAGCATGCGCGCCGCCTCCTCGGCGCGACGCTCACGACCGACATTGACGCCACGAGCTTCGACGCCACTCAGCGGCGCAAGCACATTCACGAGGACTTCCACGGGCTCGACGGTGCGACCCATCGCGCAGCCGGCGAGGCACACGCGGCCCTTCAGGCCTTCGTCCGCGCCCACGAGGCCGCACAACGCGACGCCTATGACCACCTGAAGAAGGCGCACGTCCCCGCCATCCGCGCCCTGGCGAAGAAGGTCGGCGTCGCCACGCCGGTGTGAGCGAGAGCGTCTCGCGCCGCCTTCGCGCTCCTGCCGAGAGGACGACGCCGCTGCCTCGAAATCGCGTAAGCTTTCCTGCCTTGCCCACCGAATAACCGCCCTCGCGCCGACCCGAGCTTCCCGATGAGCAACGAACGCGTGCCCGCCACGAGCGGTCGTCCCCGCATCCTGACCGGCGACACCCCCACCGGGAGGCTTCACCTGGGCCACTGGGTTGGCTCGCTCGAGAATCGCGTCAAGCTCCAGGACGACTACGAGTGCTTCTTCTTGCTCGCGAACATGCACGCGTTCACGACGCGGTCGGAGCTGCCGGCGGACATCCGCCGCGACACGCTCGAGATCGTCAAAGACTGGCTCGCCGCCGGCATTGATCCGGAGCGCTCCACGTTGGTCCTACAGACCGAGGTTCCGGCCATCGCCGAGCTGTCGTGGTACTTCGCGATGCTGTTGCCCTTCAACCGGGTCATGCGAAACCCGACGCTCAAGACCGAGATCGAACAGAAGGAGCTCGGCGATCACTACAGCTTCGGGTTTCCGCTCTACGCCGTCGGGCAGTGCGCCGACATCCTCGCCTTCCGCGCCGAGCTCGTGCCGGTGGGTGAAGATCAGGCGGCGCACATCGAGATGTGCCGCGAGGTCGCGCGGCGATTCAACTGGACCTACGCGGGCGTGGACCCGCAAGCGAAAGACGAAGAGCACGTCGGCCAAGGAGGCGTCTTTCCGATCCCGCGCGCCCACATCGGACGGGTGGGGCGCCTCGTTGGCACCGACGGCAAGAACAAGATGTCCAAGAGCCTCGGCAACGCCATCTTCTTGACCGACACAGCCAAGGACATCAAAAAGAAGATGGGTGCGCTCTACACAGGCCGTCAGACGATGACGGAGCCTGGCGACGTGACCAACGCGCTCTTTCAGTACGTGCGCGCCTTCATCAAAGACCCGGCCAAGGTGTCCGAGCTTGAAGACCGGTATTCGCGGGGCGACAACATCGGCGACGGCCACGTGAAGGTCGAGATCGCGGCCGCCATCGACGAGCTGCTCGGGCCGATGCGTGAGCGGCGCGCCGCCCTCGAAGGCGAGCGCGGCGACGCGACGGTGCTCGAGATCGTGCGCGCCCACTCGGCCAAGGCCAACGCCGTCGCCGAGGAGACGCTCTACCTGGCGAAAGAGGCCATGAAGCTCGACTACGGTCGCCGGTCGTTGACCTTCACGTAACCCCCGACGCGGCGCCCGCGACGCTCAGTCGCACGCCCGGTCGTGAAAGACGCTCTAGTCCTCGCCGCTCGAGAGCCACGTGCGGAGCTGCTCGTAGACCTCAGGGCGACTCAAGAGGTCGAGGTGTCCGGCGCCGTAGGCGATGAATTGATTCGTCTCGGGGAACGCGAGCGAGGGGCGCCCGAGCGCGCTATCGATCGGCACGAGGCCGTCGCCCGCGAGCCGCGTGGCTGTCGCGAGCGATGTCGTCGCCGCGACGGCGTAACACTGCACCCCCTTAGGTAGCGGCAGGCCCGTCCGTGGATCGCCGGCGAGCGCGAAGCGATCGCGGCCATTCCAGTCCTCGTCGAGCACGTTGCCGTAGCGGAGATCGGTCACGCCGGCGCTGCGTAGCCTCCCGAGCCGCGCCAAGGGGGCGCTGTAACCGCTGACGCCGAGCAGCACGTCGACCCAGTTGCCACCGCGTTCCAGCGGCGCGCCGTGGTGAGGCGAGCCGAGGCACACGAGCTTCGTCAGCGCGTCGGCCCGCCACTTGTGCGCCGCAACCTCGCCGGCGTGGCAGGCGCTCCGCACAACGAGGCCCCCCATGCTGTGGCCGACGAGGACGAGCTCGGTTAAGGGGACGGGCCACGCCGCGAAGAGCTCTTCGAGGAGCGCAGCGAAGGCGCGACCGTTCGTCGAGACGTGGAGCCCACTGTTGTAGCGCAGGTAGAGGGCCGAGTAGCCGAGGTCCCGCGCCAGCGCGGCCCCGTGATCGTGACCGGCGCGGCGCCACTGAAGGTCGTTCATCGATGAGCCGTGTACGAGGACGACGACTCGACTTGACGCGTCGGGCAGGGCCTCCCGAAGGGCGCTTGCCTCGAGGTCGAGCGTGTCACCGTCGTGGCAAAGGCACATGGTGGTCGCGAGCGCACTGCCCGTTTCGCTCAGGTAGTCGCCGACCACGCCGTTGAGGGCTGCCAGCACAGCGGCCCGCTCCGCGCCGGGCGCGCTCTCGCCGAGCAGCGGTCCCAACGAGGCCAAGACGGCGTCGACGACGGCGCCGACGGCTTGTGTGACGCCGCGAACGCTCCCGTAGACGAGGCCTGTGAGCACGCGCGCCGGTGCTTCAAGAGGAAGTCCGAGGACGTTCGGGCCGCTGGCGATGCGGCGGTGCATCGCGTGGACGATGTCTGTGACGCGCAGCGTCGCCTCCACGAGCAAGCGGCTCGCGGCGCGGGCATCGTCGCCGTGCGGCCGCGCGCCCTTTCGCTTTCGCGGTTCTGTCACGACGTCGGGCTCTTCTTCGTCTTCGAGCGCTTCGCCGCGACCTTCTTCTTCTTCTTCGCAGGCGCCTTGTTCACCGGCGCCTTCTTGCGCGGCGACTTGCTGCCACCTTGCGCCTCTGCCCAAACCGAACGAAGCGCCTCGATGAGCGCGTCGTTGCCCTTCAGGGCGGCCTTCTTGGTGGGGTGAACGTCTCGCACCTCGAGTCGGCCCAGGCGATCTGCGGCGAAGATCATTCGCACCGCGCTGCTGCCGAACGTCTGTCCCGCGAGCACCGCGCGCGTCATCGAGTAAGCGCAGAGGTTGTCGTAGAGCAGGCGACGGCCCATCTCCGCCAGGTCGAGGGAAACGTTCACAAGCACGAAATCGACTTGCCCGTACTTCGACATGCCCTCCGTTGCGAGGGTGACGCGCTCGCCCTTCCGGGTCTCCCGAAGCGAGACCGTGTCGCGGACCGCAACACCTTTGGCGAGCGTTTTGAGGACGTCTTTGGAGACGAACGCGTCGGCTGTTCGATCCACGACGATGCCCTTGCACTGCTTGGCGATGTCGACGGCAAGCTTGAGGGCCGCGTCGAGGTACCAAAGCGAATCTTGTCGCGGGCCTTCGTATTCGACGACGTAACAAGCCGCCGCCTCCTCGAGGGCACGGCTGGCGGCCGCGTCTTGGAACGGCGCAGGCTGCCGAAAGACGCCGCCGCCGACGCACATGAACGACGGCGGTTGAGGTGCCTTTCGAGCGCGGGCCATCGCGACCCGTCGGAGGTTGGCTCCCGCCGAGTAGCCCATCATGTAGGGGGTCATCACGTAAGGGTCGGCGCTCTTGACGAAGATCTCGTAGCGGACGACGGCGCGAGTCATGGCGGCTCATGGTACATGGACGGGTCGAGGTCGTGCGTGGTCGCACCGAGGGGCTCCCCCTACCGCCTCGCAGCTCCTCGATGTCGGACCGCCCCATGAACGAATCGAACTCCGCGCAAATCGACTACTGGAACGGCCGCGCCGGCGAGAAGTGGGCGGCCTTGCAGAGGAACCTCGACGAGATGCTCGCGCCGGTCACGGCGGCGCTGACGGCGCGCGCCGGCGCGCTCGCGGGTCAACGCGTCCTCGACATCGGATGCGGCACCGGCGAGACGTGTGCGCTGTGGCTCGAGCGCGGCGCCGCGGTGACGGGCGTCGACGTCTCAGCCCCCATGCTGGCCGTCGCTGCGAAACGAACGCAAGGCAAGGTCGCGCTGGTCGAGGCCGACGCATCGTCTTGGATCGGCGACGCTCCCTTCGATCTCGCCGTGTCGCGCTTCGGCGTGATGTTCTTCGCCGCGCCCGACGCCGCCTTCGCGCGAATCGCTGAGAACCTCCGGCCTGGCGGGCGTCTCCTCTTCGCGTGCTGGCGAGCCCGGGCCGAAAACCAATGGGCGAGCGCCCCGGCGGCCGCGATCTCCGATCTGCTGCCCGAGCCGCCGGCTGCGGACCCACTCGCCCCGGGCCCCTTCGCGTTGGCCGACGAGGAACGACTTCGAGGCATCCTCGAACGCGCCGGCTTCGTGGAGCTCGCGCTGCGTCCGCTCGACTTCCGTGCTTGCGTCGCGAGCGAGGGCGGCGTCGAGGCGGCGGTGCCCTTCGTCATGCAGACGGGCCCCGTGGGCTCGGCGCTGGGGGAGGCACCTGACGAGGTTCGCGCGGCCGCCGCGCTGAGGCTAAAAGCCGCACTCGCTCCGCACGAAAACAACGGCCGCGTCTCGCTGGGCGCGGCCGCGTGGCTCGTTGAGGCTCGCCGCGCCAGAGCGTGAGCCTTCTCTGTCCATCAGGCGAAGTCTGTGACGATCGCGCGAGCGACGGTCGCAGACTTGTTCGCCCACGTTCGATTGAGACAAGATGGTGGAAATGAGTTCGGGCCTCGAAGGTATCGTTCGCGACAGCGCCGCCAAGCAACTGACCATGCACAAGCTGACGGGAGGCATTTGGATCTTCCTGGGAGCCATCTTCTCGGTGGCCATCTTCGTGCCAGGCAAGGCCGATGAAGATGGTGCGCGTATCGCGGCTGCCATCTTCGGCGTCCTCTCGCTCGCCTTTGGCATCGGCTTCATCGTCTTCATGAAGGGCCGCCTGAAGACGCTCGTGGAGCTCTTGCTCACGCGCCGCTCGGAGCTCAAGGGCGCGGGGATCGTCGGCCTCCGCAGTCGGGGCACGGTCATCGCGTACGTCATCAGCGTGCGAGACTCGGCGAACCGTCGCTATCGCATGCGGGTCGCGTCGGAAGCCAACGCGCGCGCGATGTTGGCGGGAATTCCCGGGTAGGCCCGCGACCACGACCGGCACGCGTCGCCAAGCATCGGCGCGCGGGGCCATCGTCACATGGCCCAGTAGGCCTCTTCGTTGAGGCCCTCTTCGCGCTCCGGCAGCCCGCGCGTGAGCCGCGGCGACGATTGCACGAGGACCTCGTAGCTGACGCGGTTCGCGTAGCGGCACACCTGGCTCATCGACGAGTACGTGAGAAAGTCACGCACGTGTTTGGCCGACGTGGGCACGCGGGCGCGGTGGTACCGATTGGCCGACATGTCGTGGAGGAGCGCTGCGAGCGCGGCGTCGCCGGCCCCGTTGGCGCTCGTGATGCGCGCGGGGCCGCCGTGGTAGGGCGCGATGTGCGCGAAGACCTTGAGGGGCTTCGCGCAGCGCTCTTTCAGCATGGGGCGGCTGAACTCAAAGCGATTGAACTCGGGGAGCGCGCCCGGCAGAAGCGGATACCGCGTGGCGCGCTTCACGGCGTCGTCGGTGTACCCGGCGAGGTAGAGCCCCGTGGCGCCGGCCGTGCAGAGCACGAGGTCGGCCCACTCGAGCGCGCGCTCGCACGCGAGCAACGGATCGGACAACCCCGTGAGGGCTTCGCCCTCTTCTTCGTTCATCGCGAGCACGTCAACGTGTTCGCCGATGAACGAGCGCCAGAACTCGGGGCGGTCGGCGATGATAAAGCGCGTGCCGAGCGTCAGCACCACCGGCACGCCGTGCTCCTTCGCGAGCGCCACGGCGCGCAGCGTCGCCGCAGGCATCGGCTCGCCCTTGTCGGCGCGCATCAGGTACGCCGAGATCAAGAGCGCCGCGGCGCCCACGAAGACGTCCTCCGGGACGCTCTCGGGCCGAAGGTCGTTCATCTTGCCGGCGCTGATGGCGAACGTTCGCTCCCCGTCCGGTGTCACGAGCGCGAAGCAGCGACCGATGGCGCCGTCGACGGGCTGCAAGTGATCGAGGTTCACGCGGCTCGAGGTGTTCGACAGGTACCGATACCCGGACGTGCCCACGCGAATCACGTCGCTCATGACACCCAGCAAAATGGACGCGTCGTCACCGAGCAGGGAGTAGTTGTGCAAGGTGTTGCCGACGGTGCCGCCGGCGAATTCGCAGGAGATCTGCTTGTTGTGGAACAGCTCGTCGTAGAGGCGCGCGGCGCGATCGCTCGCGATGAGGGTCGAGCCGCCCTTTGGCAGCTCGTAGCGGCTTAGGAGCTCGTCGGGAACGCGGGCGTCGATGTCGACCAACGTCTGATCGATGCCGACGACGTGCACCTTGGCGTCCG
Source organism: Myxococcales bacterium (assembly GCA_016703425.1). Lineage (NCBI taxonomy): Bacteria > Pseudomonadati > Myxococcota > Myxococcia > Myxococcales > Myxococcales bacterium. The sequence continues at coordinate 177,124 of JADJCA010000015.1, read as the reverse complement.
GCGCGTCGACACCCGCGTGGTGGAGGAGCGGATCACGCTCGTGGACCGGGAAGTAGTGCTTGTGTTTGCGTCGTCCGGGAAATCGCACGGAGCGTCAGCGTCGCCGCGGAGAGCACAGGCCGCAAGGCCCACGGCCAAACGAAACGCTCAGCGTCGGCGCGGCGCCGCGCCTTTTCGCTTCGGCGCCGTCTTCTGCGTCGCCTTCTTCGCCGTCTTGGTGGCAGGACGCTTCACGTTGGTTGCGTTCGCGAGCGTCTGGTCCATGCGAAAGCGGACCACGCGCCCCACAAGCTCCACGGGCAAGGGCTCGTCGAGGGGAAACTGCACCGAGCCCTTACCGGTCTTGTACTTCGAGAACTCGCGCTCAAACGCCGCGCCGACGCGCGCGCCCGGATAGAACCCGATGTGCCGCGCGTAGCCGGCAAAGTGAACGAGATGTTTCCCTTCGAAATCGAAGGTGGGAATTCCGTAGCTCATGGTCTCCACGGCGGCAGGCGCCGCCTTCTGGATGGTGCGCTTGAGCTGAAGCAGGAGCTTCCGAACGGGGCCCGGAAACGGCGCGATGTAGTCGTCGATGGCGCTCATGGCGCTTCATCATCGCCGCTCCGAAGGGGGTCGTTCGAATAAAAAGGGAGCCGAGGGCGCCCCCCCGCGCAACCCCGGGTCGTGTTCAGCGCGCCGCCTCAGAGGTGTTGCGCTCCTCGGTCGCCGCGGCCTTCCCGAGCTTCGCCGCGCCGTCACCGGGAGACGCTGCGAGGCCCGCCCTCCCCCGCGCCGTTCGGTCGCGCTCCCACTTCTTGGCGGCGCGTACGTCCTTCGCGAACGCCTCTGCGTGGGCCAACAGCTTCGTCTTTATCGGCGCCGGGAGGTCCTTCGCGACACCTGATTCGTCGAGCGGCATGCGGTCCGACTTCACCGACCGAATCACGCGTTCGACCTCTGATGCGGCATGGAGCGGGGTCTGAAGGAGTACGAGGCGCCGCATCTTGTCCGGGTTGTTCGGCACGTGGCAGGAGTTGCAGTCGGCGTCGCGCATCGTCAGCGCGAAGGCGCGGTACGTCTCGTCGAGCGAGCGGAGGTGAGGGTTTTGAGGCGCGAAGAGCCCCGCGAACAGCGTCGGCGCCGGCTGCGTCTGACCCTTTGCGTCGACCCACATCCACTTGCCGTCGAAGGTTGGCATGTGGCGACGCGTCGACGCGGCCACCTTGGCGGCGTTGTCACGCTTCATGAAGGTGATTTGAGAGATCTTCAGCGACGACGCGTCGAGCCAGAAGACGAGCGTGTTGGCGTCCTCATAGTCGGTCCACTTCTTTGCGTCGTGCCAGAACGGGTAGGGGTACGAACCCGTCGGGAGCTCGTTTCGGAACCCTGCTGGCACGAAGGCGCGCATGACGCCGTTGTTGGTGTCGAACTCGAGCTCGTAGTCTCCGCGGACCATCCACATGGGCGCGTACGCACCCGTGAAGACGTCGGGACCGAACTGGGTGGAGCGAAAGTCGCTGAGCTTGCTGTTGATGTTTCCGCCGGGAGCGCGACCCCACAGCACGACGTTCTTGAGAGCGCTCCGGAACTTCGAGTCGCCGAAGAGCGTCTTCTGGCAAGCTTCGTACGCGGCGCGATCGTCCACGGGCCGAACGGGGCAGGCGGCCGCCAGCTCGAGGACGATCTCGCGAACGCGTTCGCGCAATCGGTTGACGGTCGCTGCGCTCGGTGGGCCGCTGGCCTCGGGCTTTGGTTCGCCGTGCGAGGCAACCGCGACAAGCGTCGCGGCGCCCCAAAGCGTAGCGCCGAGGAGCCTCCTTGGCAGGTGGCGTTTGGCGGAGGTCGCGGAGGGAGAACGTTGCGTTGAGGTGAGAGACGACGCGTGGCTCATGGCTCGTCACGAGCAACGGGCGAGCCCAGTCCCGCACACGAGGCCACGACGCGCTGTGTGGTATCGAGGCCGCACGGCGCCCGCGCGCAACTCGCAGGCATCAGGCTGACGTGATGCACGTCGTCCACAGATCAGCTCCCTTCTCTGGGCGGGAGGGCGCGCCCGGTGTCGCTCAAATTAGCCACACAAGCGCGGCCAGCCCGCGACGCGTCGGGCGTTGCGTGAGGTCGCCGTGGGCGCCGTTTTTCAGCCGAGCGAGCGCGCGACCGATATCGTTGCGCTCCATGGTGCGCCTCGAACCGCTCTCACCGAGTCATCTCGACCACGTCATGACATGGGTCAACGATCGCGAGGTGATGCAATACTTCGCGAACCGTCAGTCCGACATCACGCGCGACGAGGAGGCGACGTACATCGGGGGCCTCGTGGCTTCGAACGTCGATCGGGCTTTCTCGATCTTCGTCGGCGACGAATACGTCGGACAGTGTTCCGTGAACCAGATCTACTGGCCGGCGAAAAATGGACGCCTGTTCGTCGTCATCAAGAAGGACGCGCAGGGGCACGGCTACGGCCGCGCCGCCATCGAAGCGCTCCTTGCCGTGGCTTGGAACGAGCTCGACCTGCACAAAGTCTGGCTCATCGTCCGCCAAGACAACCGCCACGCCCAGGCGATGTACCTCACGCTCGGTTTCAACTTCGAAGGACTCTTGAAGGACGAGTACCGCGTCCAGGACCGCTACTTCGACATGGTCCGGATGGGCGCGCTGAGGCCGCGCAGCGACTCAAGAGACTCGTAGCGCGGGTCACGGCTCGCGCATCGAGACTTTGCATTCCTTCGAGCTGTAGACGCAATCGACGGTCGCGCCGAGCTCGGCCTCCAAGACGATGGCTGTGGCGTCGCGGCAACAGTGGTCAGCAGCGCAGAGGTCCCTCGTGGCCCCCGCGCGAACCGCCGCTCACTGCTTCACGAAGACGCTGCCGGCGACGAGCTTCGACTTCGGGTCGGTCTCGTAGATGGTGAGCTTGCTTCCGGCGACCGAGTAGACCGCTTTGAGGTCGGGCGTCTTCTTCGGACACGTCAGCGTTCGGTCGAGCGCCGTGCCGGTCGTCACGAAGGTCTCGGCGAAGGTGTCGGTCGAGCCGTCGGGCAACGTCTGGATCGACTCCATGAGGTCGCCCTTGATGGCGAGCGTGATCTTGAGGCCGCTGGGGGACGGCGCGCTGGCGGTACCCGCCGGGTCGTAGACGGTGAACTCCGTCTGGAAATAGGTGCCGTCGACGATGGTGCCGCCGGTGGCCGTCGGAGCGGGCCCCTTCACCGTGTTCGCCGTCGCCTCAGGCGCCCCGTTGACGAGCGCGTTGCACGCGCCCCCGCCGCCGGCGTCCGTTCCGCTCGCGTCGGAGGGCGTTGCGGCATCTTTGGCAGCCGCCGCGTCTGCCGACGCGTCGGCGCCTTCGGTGGACGCGGGCTCCGTCGTGCCGGAGCTGCTACAGGCGCAGGGCACGAGAGAGAGAAGCGTAACGACGGCGGCGACGGAGATGTTCTTCACGGACTCACCGTAGCGCGCGGCGAGGGCGCCGGTCGAGCCGCGGCATGGGCAGCGGCCAACCGCGCGGGTCCCTCTCACCGTGCGACCCGTTGAACGAACTCCGCGAGGGGCGCCGCCAGCCGATCCTTGTCGGTGTCGAAGTTGACGACGACGTCGGCGTGCGAATGCCCCGGAAGCGTGAGCAGGCTGATCGTCGCGCCGAGCGCCTTGAGCTCCGCGACGGCGCGCGGGATCTGCGGCACGAGGTAGGCCTCGTCGGCGTCGCCCATGGCTACAAAGAGCGGCGGCGCGTCGCCGCGGAAGTAGCGGCGCGGCGAGTGACTCGAGAGGTCCGCGCCGAAGACGGGCTCCGTCACTCGCGCGTTGAAGTCGCTCTCCGGTGGGTGCGCGGCCATGTCTTCGAGATCGAAGATCGGCGAGAGCGGCGCGAAGCCCTTGATCCGTGAAGCGTCGAATCCAGCGCTCGCGAGCCGCGCCTTGTCGAACGCGATCAGCGACGTCATGTGCCCACCGGCAGAGTGGCCCGCGAGGACGACGCGCGTCGGATCGCCGCCGTATTCGCCGACGTGTTGAGCGGTCCAACGGAGCGCCGCGATGACATCGCCCAGCTGTTCGTTGAAGGTCACGTCGGGCACGAGCCGGTAGTTCATGATGACGACGCCGATGCCGCGCCGCGCGAGCGCTTGCCCGACGTTGCCGTAGAGTCCAACGACGGGCGCGAAGTAGCGCTTGTCTTGAGCGATCCAGTACCCGCCGTGGACGAAGACGACCACGGGGTAGTCGCGCACCCCGCGTGGGCGATAGAGATCGAGCGTCTGCCGTGGGTTCGTGGAGCCCTCGACGTAGGCGATGTCGGATTCGAGCTCGACCACGTCTCTCGCGAAGTAGGCGCGCATGTCGCCGTCGCAGGCGGGAAGCGAGCAGGCGAAGCCGCCGCTCAGCAGCGCGAGCACGAGTCGGCGCACCGTCAGAACCTCACGCGTGCGGCCAGCTCCGAGCGCAGCCACACGGGATAACCCGTCGACACGGTCAGCGCGACGTGGAGGCTCTTGTAGACCGCAACGTCAGCGCCGAGGCCTTGCGTCATGAAGGCGCCGAGCAAGCGCTCGCCGAGCTCCCGTTTGGGAACGTCGGCCGTTCCGCCCGAGGAGAGACCGAGGCCCGCGAAGGCTTGGTGATAGAGCTCTAGCGGCCCGAACGCGGCGAAGTACGTGCGCGCGCCGACGCCCATCGTATGAAACGAGAAGGCCGAGACGGCAGCCCCGTAGGAGTAGTCGACGTAGGGCTCGAGGAAGTCGGCCTTGGCGAAGCGGTACCCGAGCTGGGCTCCAACATAGGGGACAGCTACGTTGGCGCCGCCTGACACGCCGAGTGCGAGACCGCTTCGCGCGACGCTGGATTCGCCGGGGTTGTCACGTGGCGCTGCGACGGGCCGCGATGCGGTGGCTCCGGAGGATGGATGCGGTGCTGGCTCGAGCGTCGCGTCGGCGCTGAAGGGCTCCCCTGTCGTCGCCTCGTTGGCGCGGGCGCCGGCCGAATGGAGCGTGACCGCTGCGCTCACGAGGAGCGCGGCGCGCAGGTTGGGAAAAGGCCGACGAGCCATCTTCGCCAAGCACTACAGCTTAACCCCCGAGGGCGCGACGACGACGTACACCCGATGCGTCGGCCCGCGGCGCGGGGGTTCCGTCGGCGTTCAGTTGGCCGGCGGACGCGACGAACGAATCCGGAGACTCGTCCACGCCACGCTCGTGTGAAAGCGCACGTCGCCCGCGTCGGCGGTCGGCTCCGCCACCACCAGGAGCGTTCCGATGGGACCGCACCGGAAGTGGCCCCGCCGACCCCGGACGAGCGCGAGCTCCGTGTCGGATTGTACGGACCGCGCCAGCTCAGCGTCGCGCGGGTCGATGGGCTCGCCCCCGGCCGCCAGGGTGCCGCCGTCGGCGGTGACAAAGGCGGCTGCAATGACGCCGCGCGCGGTACAGAGGCGTTCGAGAATCACTTCTAGGTTCATCGCTGTGGTCCTTCGTCGGTGCGGCCCATCCGAGTGTCATCGTCTTGCCACCGCGCGCCATGATGGTCAACAAGGGTCGCGACATGAAGTTGCAGTTTGCACGTGTGTCCGGTGCGCTACGACGGACCTCTCCATGACCGGCGACAGCGCCCCTGCTTCTCGCGCTCGTGCCGAGGGGCGGTTTCCGGGCGCGGAGCGACACGCGAAGGCTAGGACGGAGACCGGTGGCACCCTTTCGAGCTCCCCTCGCAAGCCGCACCGACCGCTTGTACTCTCCGCGCCGCATGCGAACGCACCTCCGCCAATCCTCAGTCTTCTCCCTCACAGTCCTCGCGGCCGCGCTCTTGTCGGCCTGCGGCGGCACGGAGCCGCCCATCGAGGCGCCGCGTCCCGTTCTTGCCACAGCCCCCGCGGCACCGTCCTCGCCGCGGCCCGTCGCCTCGACCGCGAAGGCCATCGCCCCCGCTCCCCTCGACGTCGACCCGACCGCCGCGGAGATGACGCGCGAGGGCATGGCTCACGCGTGCGATGCGAGCCTGAAGCGCGCCGAGCTGATCTGGGAGGGTGTTCGGCTCTTGGCGAAGGAGCCGGCGCCGCTCACGTGGGAAAACACCATGAGCGCCCTCGATGCCGTGCACCTCTCGATTCGAAACGCCGCCGACTTCGCTGAGCTCATGTCCGTGACGCACCCCGACAAGGGCGTCGTCGCGGCGGCCAAAGACTGCGGCCCGAAGGTGGAGCGGTTGCTCACGTCGATCCGTTTGGACGACGCTACCGCAACCGTCGTGAAGCGCTTTGCGGCGCAGCCCATGCCTGTCAAGGCACCCATCCCGAGCTCCTGGCCTCGCTACGTAGAGCGCATGGTGAAGGAGCTGAAGCGCAACGGCGCCGACCTCGATGCGCCGGGCAAGGCGCGCTTGCGGCAGCTCAACGAAGAGCTCAGCCTCGCGATGCAAGAGTTCCAAGGGAACATCGCTGGCGCGACGCTCTCCATCGAGGCTGAGCCGAAGAGCCTCGACGGCCTTCCGGAGTCCTACGTCGCGAAACATCCCAAGGGTGCGAACGGCAAAGTCCGGCTCACGACCGACTACCCGGACTTCTTTCCGTTCATGCAGTTCGCAAAGGATCGCGCCGCGGCGCTCGAGCTCTACACGAAGTTCGACAACCGAGCCGCCGACAAGAACGTGGCGGTCCTCGACAAGATCCTGCGGCTCCGTCGCGAGAAGGCCAAGCTCCTGGGCTACGCGACGTGGGCCGACTTCGTGCTCGAGATGCGCATGGCGAAGACCCCGGCGACGGTCGCGACCTTCTTGGACGACTTGAAGAAGCACCTCGCGCCCATCGTGAAGACCGAGATGGCCGAGCTCGAGGCGGCGCACGTGAAGCTCGGCGGCAAGAAGGGCGAGAGCATTCCGCCGTCGGACCGCCTCTACCTCGAAGAGGTCGTGCGCAAGGCCAAGTATGGCGTCGACGCGAAAGAGGTGAGCGAATACTTCGAGGTCGAACGCGTGCGCCAAGGGCTCCTGGACATCACCGGGCAGCTCTTCGGCATCAAGTACCGTGAGGTCCCTGCCAAGGCTTGGCATGCCGACGTCAGGACCTACGAGGTGCTCGACGGCGACAAGACCATCGGCCGCTTCTCAATGGATCTTCACCCGCGCGAAGGCAAATACAAGCACGCCGCGGTCTTCTCCATCCGAGACACGCGCAAGATGGACGACGGCTCACGCCTCATGCCCATCGCCGCCATCGTGTGCAATTTCCCCAAGACCAGCGGCGAGACGCCGGGGCTGATGACGCACCAGGAGGTCTCGACCTTCTTCCACGAGTTCGGCCACGTCTTGCACCACCTCCTGTCGACGGCGGAGCTGTCGAGCTTCGCCGGGACCAACGTGTCGCGCGATTTCGTCGAGGCGCCGTCGCAGATGCTCGAAGAGTGGACGTGGTCGAAGCCGGTCTTGGACCGCTTCGCGAAACACTGGAAGACCGGCAAACCGATGCCCGCCGGGCTCTTCGACAAGATGACCAAGGGCCGCGCCTTCGGTCGTGCCATCACGACGCAGCGGCAGCTGTTCTTGGCGTCGCTCGATCAGGCCTACCACGCCACGAGCGAGCCCGCCGGCGACACGACGGCCACGGTCAAGGATGTGTGGTCGAAGACGATGCCGTTCCGTTACGTCGAGGGAACGCACTTCCAGGCCACCTTCGGCCACCTGATGGAATACGACGCCGGCTACTACGGGTACCAGTGGGCCCTCGCCATCGCGCGTGATCTCTACTCGCGTTTCGAAAAGGAGGGCCTCATGACGCCCGCCACGGCGCTCGACTACCGGGCCAAGGTGCTCGCGCCGGGCTCGTCGGACGACGAGGGCAAGCTCGTCGAGGCCTTCCTCGGGCGGCCCTTCAGCCGCGATCCGTACAAGCGCTTCCTGGCGCTCGGCGCCCGCAAGTGAGGTGAGCCGCCGCGCGGCCTCGCAGATTGCGAGGCGCGCGCACGATGCACGGTTCCGAGGAGGCGCAACCGGTGCGTTCGCCCCCTTTCGCCTCGCGTTGCTCGCCTGCGTCGAGACGCTTCCTGCGTGGCTCGAAAGCTGCAGTCCCTCGTGTGGGTCGGGGGCAGCGCCCAAGCCGCCACGATCCGGTCCCGTTCGCCACGCGATAACGATCGCGCGCGCTCTCTCGACGGGATGGAGGTCACTCATGTCCAGTCGAAAGTCGCGCTTCGTGCCCGCGTTGGTCCTCGGCGCCCTTGGTGCTGCGAGCAGCAGTTGCAGCAGCGCTAGCGTGCCCGACGAAGGGGCGTCCGCGCCGTATTGCGATATCGCGGCAGCGACCCGCGATCCGAACGTCGACGCCAACGTGCGCATGGTCGCGACGGTCGCGGGCGAGTTCAAGACCACCGCCAAGGCGGCCCGCGCCTCCGTCCTCACGGCGTGCGCAAACATGGCCCGCGACCTTGGAGGCGTCGACACCTGGTCGGCGCTCGGTGACGGCGACGCCGCCATCGCCAACAGCGACAAGACCGGTGCCTGCAACGTCGCTGCCGTCTGCGTCCGGCGAATCGTCGACGCGTTCCCGTCGGCCAACCTGGCGCTGGTTATCACCAAGGGCGCATGCCACCCGGACTTTGCGGCCCAGGCGCGGTGCGACGTCATGTGCAACGGCGGGAGCGCGTGCGACTCAGAGAGCGCCGAATCGCGGTGCGAGTCGGCGGAGCTAACCTGCAAATGCGACGCGATCTGCAAGAACGAGAGCGCGTGCCGAGGCACCGTCGCTCGGCACGCGAACTGCGCGGGCGAGTGCGCGGGCACCTGCCACGGCGAGTGTTTTGGCACGTGCACCGGAGCGAACGGTGCGCTGACCGAGAAGGACGAAGACTGCCACGGCAAGTGCGACACCTTGTGCAACGGGAAGTGCACCGGCGACTGCACGATTCTGGTTCAGGGAGGCATGCATTGCGGCGCCGACGTGCGCTGCAAGGGTCAATGCGAGGGGGCCTACACCGAGCCTCAATGCGAAGCGGTCTTCGTGAAGCCGCGGTGCCTCGTCGAACCGTCTTGCATCGCGGCTTGCAGCGCCGGCGTCTCCGCGAACGCGCTTTGCGAAGCGCCGGCGGTGGACCTCTTGGGGGATGCCAGCGTGAACCCTGACATCAGCAAGCTCATGACGACGGTGCGCACCAACCTGCCGGCGCTCATCGCCGGAGCCGGGACCCGCGGCAAGCTGCTGCTCGACGCGGCGCTTCGCCTTCGCGTCGCTGGCGAGACGTTGGCCAAGGATAAGGACAAGCTGAGCGCCCGTTCGAGCGCTTGTGCTCTCGCAGGTGCGAATTCGGCCGCCCAGGCCACGGCACACATGAGCGCAGTCGTTCGTGGGAGCGCCGAGGTTATGGTGAGCAGCGTGGCCACGAGCAGGACGGCGCACGACTAGTCGGTTAGGCTTCGCGCTCGCGAGTCAAACCGGAGAGGAGCCCATGACCGTCAAGTTGCCCGTTGTCGCTGAGCCCGAGCCTCCCGAAGAATCCATCGGCGTCTTGACGCGCCATCACCTTGGTCATGTCGGAGGGCTCAAGGTCGGGCGGTCCCTCTTGGACGCGCGCATCGCCGCCTCGTGTGACTCGAACAAGTGCACCTCGCAGTGCTGCGGCACGGGAGTGTGGGCCGATCGCGCCGAAAAGGAGCGGATCCTGGCGCACGTGGCCGAGATCATCGCCACCATGGATCCCGACCAACCGACCGACCCCGCGCGCTGGTTCGACGACGGCGAGCTTCATGACGACGACTTTCCCTCCAAGGTCGCCATCGGCACTCAGACGATCGACCGCGGCTGCGTCTTTCTGAACCAAAAGGGGCGCTGCGTCCTTCAGAAGGCCAACCTCGAGGGCCGCGTCCCCGTCCTCAAGCCCTTCTTCTGCACCGCGTTCCCGATCACCATCGACAAGGGCATGCTCCAGCTCGATGTCGACAACGTGGAAGGTACACGGGAGTGTTGCCAGCCCGCGGCCGAAGGAACGAAGAGCGTGCTCGAGGCCTTCGCCTACGAGGTCGAGTTTACGCTCGGCAAGGACGGCGCCGAGGAGCTGCGCGCGCTCCTTGAACACGCGCGCGAGTGAAAATCGTCGCCGCGCCGCCGCAAAGTTGTGGCGCCGTGTCGATCCGCGGTCGCGCCGAACGTCGTCCTGGAAAAGGGCCCCCTCGGGCCCACCACAAAGGAAGCGCATATGAAGGTCATGGTTCTGGTGAAGGCGACGAAGGACTCGGAAGCGGGGGTCATGCCCGAAGAAGGGCTCCTTCGCGAGATGGGCAACTTCAACGAGGAGCTGGTCAAGGCCGGCGTCATCCTCGCCGGCGAAGGGCTCCACCCGAGCTCCAAGGGAAAGCGCGTTCGCTTCGTCGGCGCTCAGAAGACCTTCATCGACGGCCCCTTCGCCGAGACCAAAGAGCTCGTCGCGGGCTTCTGGATCTGGCAGATCAAGTCGATGGAGGAGGCCCTCGAGTGGGCGCGGCGCATGCCCAACCCGCACCCCGGCACCGACGGCGTCGAGGTGGAGATCCGGCCGGTCTTCTCCCCGGAAGACTTCGGTGAGGCGTTCACGCCAGAGCTCCGCGAGCGCGAAGAGCGGCTGCGCGCGCAACTTAAAAAGGGCGGCTGACTCGGTGGAGTCGAGGCCCTCTTGGCGCGTCAGGCCTTCTGACCGCTGATGATAGGGACGTGCCACACCGCGTATTGGCTCTCGTCGTGGATCGCCGCGATGGCGCAATCGAAGAGCGCGCGAAGCTCGTCCAGCGAGAGGCGACTGTGCTCCGCGATGGCTTTTGCGTAGCCGTCGCGCCAAGCCGTGATGACCGCCGCGAAGGTGGCCCGCGGCACTCGGAGCGTGTCGACGATTGCGTAGTCGACGCGGAGATCGGTTAGCCCGAGCGCGCGGAGCAGTGCCCAGGTGATGCGGCCCACACGTTCGTCGGTGTGAGTCGCGCGCGCTAGCGCCGCCACGCCGTCGGTCCAGAGACGGTCCGGATCACGGGCGCCGTCGCCCTCGCCGTGCGGAAAGTGGAGCATGCGGTAGTCCTCGCTGAGGACGTGGAGCCAGCCGCCTGGCTTCGCGACGCGCTTCAGCTCGGCGAGGACGCTCGCCGGCGCCGGCACCGCTTGCGTCACGTGCCGGCACACCACGAGATCGAACTCGCCGTCACCGAAGGGCAAGTGGAACGCGTCCCCTTGAAGGAACTCGATGCGCGCGCCGAAGCCGGCGGCGCGTCGGCGCGCGTGTTCGAGCGGGGCCTCGAGGATGTCGACGCCAACCAGCGTTGCGCTCTCGTAGGCTTCCGCCAGCCGCACCGTGATCTCGCCGCTGCCGCAGCCAATGTCGGCAATGCGAGCGCCCTCGCGCAAGCCGTAGCGGGCGAAGAGCGGCGCTTCTTGCGGCCAGATAATCTGCGCCTGGGCAGCCAGGTTCCGCAACATCGATTCGTGCGCCATCTGCTCCGCTTGCGGGTTCCGATCCAAGCGCTCTCCTTCGTGGTGGTGGTCGCGGTTGTGGTCGTCGGTGTCGCCACCACGATACCGTCAGTGCCGGTTGAGGCGAGCCTACATGTGCGCGGCTTGATAGGGCCGCGGCGAGGGTTGCGCATCCGCCTTCGCCGCCCGTAGCCTGCCGCCTCGGCGAGGGCTCGCGTGCACGCGACCGCTCGCTGGGGAGAAAGAAAAGCATGCGCTCTTGGACTTACTCATTCTTGACCATCGCCGGCTGCGTCGCCGGTGCGTTGGTCGCGTGTGGCGACGATGAAACAACGTCGACCCCAACCCCGACCGTCGACGCCGGCTCTTCCGATACCGGCACCCCACCCGACTCCGGTGGCGGCTCCGACACCGGCACGAACGACGGCGCGACGACGGACACCGGCACCGACGCCGGCACGGTGGTCGCGAAGGGCCCTTCGCAGGGCTCCGCCGTTGCCGTGTCGCCCGATGACACGGTGATGGTCGTCGCCAATCGCGGTGCCGGCTCCGTCAGCGTCTTCAAGCTCACGTACCCTTCGGGGGCTGGCGCACCGACGGCGACGAAGACCGACGTCGACATGGGCGCCGACTCGGAGCCGTGGCAGGTGGCCATCGCGCCCGACGGCCAGACGGCGTTCGTGGTGCTTCGCCGCGCACAAAAGCTCGTAAAGATCACCGGCCTCACGGGAACGCCCGCGAAGGGCCCCGAGGTAGCGACGGGCTCCGAACCGACGGGGCTCGCGCTGACCCCGACGGGAAAGCACGCCTACGTCGCCAACTGGGTCGACGGCACCGTCATGGGCATCGACACGGCGGCGATGACCGTGTCGCAGACCATCGATCTGAACGCCACGTTGGCCGGCGCGACCACGCTCGGCGCCACGCCGCGCGCCGCGCTCGCGCATCCGCGGTCGCTCGCCATCACCAACAACCTCGACGCCAACGACGACGACGAAGCGGTCTACGTGACCGAGTACTTCGCGCACCGAACCGCGCCCGAGAGCGCCGACGGCGCCAACGCCGACACGAGCAAGGCGGCGCATGTCTACCGGATCTCGGTAGGGGTCGGCACGGCAACGGCCATCCAGCTCGGTGCCATTGGCGCGGGTTTCAAGGACGAGAAAAACGCCAACACCGCCTGCTTCCCTAACCAGCTTCAGTCGATCGCCCTGAACGGCAAATTCGCCTACGTGCTCTCCGTCTGCGCTTCGCCGAGAGGACCGCTGGGGCCCAAAGTGACCACGACGGCGTGCACCGTGGCGACCATCGCCACCGACTGCGCTGGCCTCGTGGATCCGGTCTGCGTCAAACCCGACACCACGAGCGCGGGCACCGTCTGCGTTGACGTCGCGGGCGCCAAGACGACGACGCACCCGGTCGTGTCGGTCATCGACACCACAACGAACGCGGAGGTCACGGCGGCGACGGCCAACCTCAACGCGAAGTTCCGTGACCTCTACACGACGGGCACGATCACGCTCGATGACGCCTCGCGGCGCTACCCGCTCATGGCCAACGACATGGCCTTCGTGCCCGGTACGGCGATTTCGTACATCACGGCCAACGGCACCGACGCCGTCTTCCGCGTGCGCTTCGACGCGACGACTGGCGCCATCAACGAGGTGGGCTCGACGGCCGCCAAGTTCATCGACCCCCCGCCGGCGGCGGCGGCGCCTGCGAGCAAGGGCCAGTTGCCCGTCGGCCTCGCCATCTCGAACACCGGCAAGGGCTTCGCGTTCGTGGCCAACGACGCCACACGCATCGTGTCCCTCGTCGATCTCAACACGCAGGCGCTTCACGGTGGCGCCGCCACGCCGACGACGTTTGCGGCGGCGCCCATGCCGACGGCAGGGAGCGACGCGGACAAGGCGCTCAAGGGCAAGCGGCTCTTCAACACGGGCCTCGGCCGCTGGTCGCTCAAGGGCCAAGGTTGGGGCGCGTGCCAGTCTTGCCACACCGACGGCCTCACCGACAACGTGACCTGGTACTTCGCCCGCGGGCCGCGCCAATCGACGAGCCTCGACGGGAGCTTCTCCAAGAAGGACTCGACCGATCGCCGCATCTTCAACTGGACCGGCATCTTCGACGAGGTCGCCGACTTCGAAGGCAACACGCGCGGCGTCTCGGGAGGCATCGGAGCCATCGTCAACGACACGACGGCACCCACCAGCACCGCTCAGCGCATCAACCTCGCCAACGCCGGCGGCAACAGCCACGCGGGCCTCAACGGCTCCGCGACGCTCGTCGCCGACGTGAGCGATCCGCTCACGCTCGGCAACGGCAACAAGAGCGTCCTCGACGACTGGTCGCTCATCGACAAGTTCGTCCAGAAGATTCGGTCGCCGCGCTCGCCGAAGAACCTCGACGCCGCGAAGGTCACGGCGGGTCGCACGCTCTTCGAACAGAAGAACTGCCAGGGTTGTCACGGTGGCGACAAGTGGACCATCTCCAAGGTCTTCTGGACGCCGAGCGTCACGACCAACTCGAACCTCAAGACGAAGGCCTGGACGGCGCCCGTTGGTTTCCCCGCCGGCTTGCTGCCGGCCGCGACCGTCGGCAACCGCTTCATGCGCTTTGACTCGGGCAACGCTGCCGCGCTCGACCAGATTCAGTGCGTCTTGCGCAACGTCGGGACCTTCGGGCTCGCGCCCGCCAACGTCGCGGTCGACGCTTCGTTCGAGAAGCGCGCCGACATGACCACGGCGGCTCAAGGCAACCAGACCGACGGCAACGGGTACAACCCGCCGAGCCTCCTCGGGCTCGCGACCGGCGCGCCGTACCTGCACGCGGGCAACGCTCGCTCCCTCGAGGAAATGCTCGCCGACACCTTCAAGCTCCATCATCAGGCGCTCGCGGTGAACTTCCTCGATCCGACGGACACGAACGCGGCCTCCCAACGAGCCGACCTCGTTCAGTTCCTCCTCTCCATCGACGAAGACACGACGACGCTGGGCATCCCTGGCGCCGGCGCGACGGGCGGCTCGTTCTGCGCGGCGCCGTGATGCGTTGAACGGAACCTCGCGACCAGGCCATCGGGCCAGGCCATGAGGCGGGGCTCACGCGGAGACGCGTGGGCCCTTTTCATTGGTGCCCCAAGCGCGGTGCGCCAGAGACTTCACGGCTCCGGCGGCAAGACCTCGGGCTCGGGCGGCAAGACCTCGGGCGTCGGTTCGGTCGGCGCGTAGTCGTTCACGACGGGCGGCTCGGGCGCAACCTCGGCCGGCGGCTCGAGGGGCGCATCCTCGCGCGGCGCGAGGTCTTGCGGCGTCCCCCCCTCTGGCGCCCCGTCTGGCGCCGCCGGAACGTAGGGCGAGGGCTCGAAGCCGAAGTAGTCGCCGGAAGGATTTCCGAGCGGCGCGAGAGGGACGTCGTTGCCCGGGCCTGCCGTGGGCGCGGCCGCCGTATACGTTCGCCCAACGCCAGCATCGAGGCCGATTCCGATCGACACGACTTTCCCCGAGTCGTTGGAGAAGACGGACCCGCCGATGCCGACGTGACCGCTGCCACCGGTCGACCACCCGGTCAGGGCGTCGTCGATGGTCGAGCCGTCGTTGGCGGTCACGGAGACGCGGTCGACGGATGCGCCGACACGAAGCGACGGAATGCCCATGCCACCGCCGCCCGTGAAGTACCAGTTGCCGTTGTCCAAGCGCGTGACGCCAACGGTGCCGATGCCGTAGCTCAGACTCGCCGACCACCCGTAGGCGCGCTCGGCTCCGCCGGCCACATGGTCGAGGTCGTCGAGGGTCAGCTGGTTCGGGAAGGACGCCGCGCGCGTTCCGGAGTCGTTGGACATCGAGCGGTAGCCAAGCAATCGAAATGCCACGGGGCCATCACGGCGCGCCCCGGCGAATTCGGCTCTCGCCGGGCGCCGACCTCCGAAGTCGACAGTCTCAGCGGAACCTCCGGTTGCCCAGTCGGATCGGGCCCCATCCATGTGGGCGCGTGTCGTTGAATCCCGCGATCACGGCGCCTCGTCTTGGTGTGACGTGTCCCCAACCCGTGCCGGGGCGAGCCACTGAAAGAGCGCCGTGGCGGCGCCCGCACCGAGCAACTGCGCCACTACGAAGAGCGGCACGTCGACGGGACGAATGCCGGCGAACGTGTCCGTGGCAGCGCGCGCCAACGTGACCGCGGGGTTGGCGAAGGACGTCGACGCGGTAAACCAGTAGGCCGCGGTGATGTACGCACCGACGGCAAAGGGCACCGCCGCCGGGCGCGAGCGAGCTGTGCCCCAGATGATCGCCAAAAGGCCGAACGTGGCGACAAACTCGGAGACGAGCTGCGGCGGACCGCTCCGCGCGTGCTGCGAGGCGGAGAACACGGCCACGTCAAACATGACGTGTGCGAGCGCGACGCCGGCGAACGCGCCGGCGACCTGCGCGAGCACGTAGGGAAGGGCGTCGCGCCAGCGAAGGTCGCCCTGGGCGGCCATCGCGAGCGTTACCGCTGGGTTCATGTGAGCGCCGGAGATCGGCCCGAAGGTCAGAATCAACGCGACGAGGCCTGCGCCCGTCGCGAGTGCGTTCGCGAGCAAGGCCACGCCGACATTCCCCCCGGCGAGTCGCTCCGCCATGATCCCAGAGCCGACCACCGTCGCGAGGAGGAGCGCCGTGCTGAGCCCCTCGGCGACGAGCCGTCTCGTAAGGTCAACCGCCGCAGCAGCCAACGGGCGCCTTCGTGCCGCGGTCGGGGGCGTTGTCGGTTGATGACGTGACCTTCGGAACGCAGCAGCCTGCGTTCGCTTCGGAGTGCTTCAGCATCACATCGGCCTCGCCCTTCACGACGAAGACCTCCCATGCGTTGCCATCGGGATCTTCAACCCAAACCTTGTCTTGGAGTGCGTAGCAGCACTCGGCGTTGTCCTCGGTGACGGTCTTAAGTCCCGCTGACTTGAAGCGAGCCCACGCGGCGGCCACGTCTTCGCTGGTCGCGACTTGAACGCCGAAGTGGCTCGCGTTCACGCCCGTGCGTTCGGCTTCCTGCATCGTCAGGTTCAGCGAAGGCTCGAGGAGGTCGAACTTCGCGTAGCCGGGGCGGCGCTTGGTGGCTTTGACGCCGAACACAGCCTCGTAGAACCGAACCGACGCGTCGATGTTGGAGACGTTGAGCGAGACGTGGGGTTTGAGAATCGTCATTCAGGTCTCCTTCAGCAGCAGCTCTTGCCGCCGCGTTTGCAGCAATCTTCCCAGAGGTAGTCGGTAAGCCCGCGCAGCGCGTCGTAACGAGCCGAGTAGAAGAGGAACGTCCCCTCGCTGCGCGTCTGGAAGAGTTCGGCGTCTACGAGCCGCTTCAGGTGGTGACTCAAGGTCGACGCGGGCAAGTCGACGTGGGCCTGGATGTCGCCCGCGGCGACGCCCGGTTGCCCCGACTGCACGACGAAGCGGAGGATCTTGAGGCGAACCGGGTGCCCGAGCGCGCTGAGCTGCTGGGCGTGCCGTTCGAGCTTGGCGACCACGAATCTATTTCTAACAATTTCGAACAATGCCGCAAGCGCAATTTCGAAATGTTTCGAATCAACGGAGCCAACACAAAGGCCCGTTGCCGCGACCTCGCATGGAACGGCTGGGGGCGAACGCACTGGATGTCGGGGGCGAGGATGAGTTAATAGTGGGTCCCTGAGAGGGGGGGAGCGCCGCTTGGGCGCGCCACGAGAGGGCACTGATGGTTCGCGATCTCGTCACACCGGTGGCGCCTCCTTCACTCGATGCCGACCGCGCCGTCGCCGCGTGGCAAGCGATCCTTGAGGCGGTGCCCGAAGCCATCGCCGTGGTTTCACGCGCCGGCGTGATCCTCGAGCTCAAGCCGACCGCCGACGTCCCCGTGGGGGACGAGGCGCACACGGGCATCGGCAAGAGCGTTCACGATGTTCCAGGTGTGCCGGCGGAGCGCATCATGACGCTCCTGGAGCGGGCCTTCGAGACGCGCCAAACGCTGCCGATGGAATACGAGGTCACGGTCAACGGCATGGTGCGCTCGCGGGCGGCCGCGCTTCGCGCCATCAACGACGAAGAGGCCGTTTGGGTCGCGCGCGACGTGACCGCGGAGCGCGACGCCTCGCGCAGGATGGCCTTCGCGGATCGTATGGCGTCGCTCGGAACGCTCGCGGCCGGCGTCGCGCACGAGCTCAACAACCCCCTCGCTTACGTCATGGCGAACCTCGAATTCATCGAGCGCGAGCTCCTGACAACGAACGCCGTCTCCACCGAGGTCGCGTCGGCGCTCGCCGAGTCGCTCGATGGCCTCGAGCGCATGGGCGCCATCGTGTCTAGCTTGCGCGAGTTCTCTCATCCGCACGACGACGCGACGGCGATCGTGAACGTCGCGGACGTGGTGGCCGGTGCTGTGAAGCTCGCCTCGCTTCGGCTCGACGGCCGCGCCGCGCTCGATGTCGAGCTCCCGAGCGAACCGCTCGAGGTGCGCGGCGTCGAGGCCCGTCTGTCGCAGGTCTTCGTGAACCTCCTCTTGAACGCGATCGCCGCGCTCGACCCGGCGAAGAGCGCGACCAACGTCCTTCGCGTCCGCGCCGCGGCGGCCGATCACGGCGTCGTCGTCGAAGTCTGCGACAACGGCTGCGGCGTTCCCGCGGCGATTCGCTCTCGGGTCTTCGATCCCTTCTTCACCACCAAGCCTCTCGGTGAGGCGACGGGCCTCGGTCTCTCCATCGCTCAGCAGATCGTTCGCGGCGCTGGCGGTGAGATCGAGCTCGAGAGCGAAGAAGGCCGAGGCGCCACGTTTCGCGTCGTGTTGCCGGCCGCGCCGCCGTGGCCGTCGATTGTGTCATCGATTCCTTCGTCGGGGCGTGACGTGGCGCGGATCCTGGTCGTCGACGACGATCCAGCGGTTCGCTCCGGCCTCACGCGGCTCTTGGCGCGCTGGGACATCACCGCCGTGGCCAGCGCTCGCGCAGCCATCCTCGCGCTCGAGAGCGACGTCTTCGACCTCGTCCTTTGCGACGTCCTCATGCCCCGCGTCTCGGGCGTCGCGTTCTACCTGGACGTGGCCGCGCGCTGGCCTGGCCGCGAAGCGACCGTGGTCCTTATGACGGGCGCTCCGCTCACCGACGTGGCTCGCCTCGAGCTCGGGACGCGCGCGCCCATCGTGCTCTCCAAACCCTTCGACGCCGCAACCGTCTCCGAGTGTCTCTCGCTCGTTCGACGCGCCTGCGCGTGACGGAGCCGCCGGCCCAACGCGAGGAGCCCCATGACCGCGAGCGCGCTGAACCAAGGCGGCGTCATGCGGCTCGGAACCGCGGTGCATCCGGAGTCGCCGCTTGGCCCGGTGGTCTGTGGTGCGTCGGTTGACGGCGTCGCAGCCGTGGGCACGCCGCCTTCTGCGGGCGTCGACGCCTCGGCCGTGAGCAGCTCCATCTGGCCGCGCCCCGAGGTTGCCGCGCCAAAGCTAGGGGCCAGCGAGGCCGCGAGGGGCTCGAATTCCTTTTCAAGGTCGAGGATCGCCTCGTCGGTTGCGTCCTTCGGCACCATGAGGACGACCCCCAGCGTCAGCTTCGCTTCCGCGCGCGCCGGCGACCGCGCACCGTTCACGGCGACGACTTCGTCGATGCTCACGGTGCGGCGCGTGGCGGTGACCGTCAAAGGCGCGCTTCCCCAATAGGGGAACGAGGCGGCGTCGAGCCCGCGCCGCGTGTAGGGGTCTTTGAAGGACGGCGGAGCGACGGCGTTTTCGAGGACGCCGAAGGGCTTCACCTCCGACGGGTCGGCGAGGCCCATCAGGTAGAGGTCGAGCGTCGAGAATCGCACCGAGGTCGGCGTCTGCCCGCTCACCGTGAACGTGCCGTCGCCGTTGTCGTGCCAGGGGTTGCCGCCGGCCGGTGAGCTCCCCGCGTCGAGCCAGAACGACCAGTGAAAGGGGAAGCCGATGAGCGCGTCGGCCTTGCCGCCGCTGCCGGTCTCGTTCACGCGCACCGCCGGTCCCCACAGGTGCGAGAGCTCCAGCAAGAACAGGTATTGTCCGAAGCCGTCGAGCGGCGACTTGGAGAGCGCGGCGCGCGTAGCGAGCTCGGTGAAGTCGTTGTGAAGGAGAATGGCGCGCAGCGGCGGCGCAAACGACTTCTTCATGCCTCCGCCGATCTCGTTCTCGAGACCGATGCCGGAGACATCGTTGGCGACGGAGGCGAAGAGCGTCCGGTGTGGCTCGCCGTCCATCGGAAACGCGGTCCAGACGCTGAGCACCTCGGGCCTTGCCTTGCCGGTCGCGTCGTACAGCGGCACGAACCTCCGCGTGAACGTGGAGGGGCTCACCTTGGTCATGACGCCGTCGTCGCGAATCGTCACGAAGGACTTCGCGCTCGCAGCGCGCGGCGCCGTTATCAGCGCGAGACAGGAAAGGCTCATCGCAAACCGTGAGGCACGCATGGCGCGCCCACCCGCAAGGCTCGTGCCGAGGCCGCCGGCGCCGAGAACCGCCGTGACTTGCCGGCGGGTCGTTACGTTCGTAACGCCGTCGACGACGGCAAACGGACCATGAGCGAGGAGAGCACCTCAGTAGGCTTGTTCGTCGCCACCGCCACCGCCGGCGTCGGCCTGGTAGGCGCCGGCGTCTGCTTGGTACGCCGCCGCCTCGACCTCGCCGTTCGCGCCGCTCGGATCCTCGGAGGCGGCGATGGTGTTGGCGGCCTCGTTGAGGTTCGCTTGGAGCTCTTGGTCGTAGGCCTCGGTCTGCGCTTGGTTCATTTGCCCCTGGTTCATTTGATAGAGCGCCGCTTCGTGCTCCGCGGTCGCGCCCGTCGGATCGTCGAACGGGTTGGTCGCGCCACCGTACAGATCGCCGGTTGTCACCGTGTTGTCGTAGTTGACCACCTGGGCCGGACCCGCGAAGGGATCGGGCGTGCCGGCGCCGTTCAGGAAGTCGCCTGTCGTCGCCGTGTTGCCGTAGTTGACGACTTGAGCGGGGCCCGCGAAGGGATCGGGCGCGTCAACGGCGGGCAATCCCGCTTGCACGCGAGCGGCTTGAATCTCCGCGTCGGCCGAGTCGTTCGGCGCGCCGTATTGGCGAACGAGCTGGTTGGCGAGGTTCACGTCGTCGGCGGTGCCCGTGCCTCGCGCCTGCCCGAGAAACCGTTCCGCGTCGTAGAGCGACTGCTGCACGAACGGGTCGCGAGCGTAAGACAGCGCGGCGTCTTGGTACGCCTTCGCTTGTTCGGGCGTCGTGGGAGGCGCTGCGGCCACGAGATCCTTGTAGGTCGTCGCCGCAAGATCCATGTCGCGTCGAAACGCAGCGTTCTGCGTCGCCGCCGTGAGCGGCTCGGGCGTTCCGAGGAGGCGCGCCGCATGGATCGGCGCGGTGAAAGGCAGAATCGCGAGGTCGACGGCGGCGGCGGGGGCGCTCACCACGAACCCCGCGGTGTCGGCCGCCGCGTTGCGGAAGAACGTGTCGGTCGCGCGCTCAGCCGGCGACGCGTCCTTCGCCGGCTCGCCCCACCAATCACGGACCGCCTGACTGACCGGTTGCGCGATGGTCGACGACACGGGGAAGAGGTGCCCCGCTTCTTGGACGCCGCTGTTGAACGTGTCGAGTCCGGTGCGGACCGTCGGGTTGAGGAAGCCCTCACCGGTGTCGCGACGGTAGGCATCGTCGGCGGCCGTGAGGGGCGTCGTTCCAATGGGCACCGCGGCGACCAGTGTACCGGCGAGGCGCGGGCCGTGGGGCGAGACGTCGCCCGGCACTTCCGGTGCCGCCGCGCGCCCCGGCCCGCCCGGGAGCGCCTCGCGCGTCAGGATCTCTGGCGCCACCGGCGACGGGTCGATGTTGGCGCGAATGAGCTCGGCGCGCGGATCGTTGAAAGGGAGGTTCCTCGCGAAGGTCTCCAGGTGTTGCGGCGTGATGTCCGGTCCTGTCGGGCCGCCGCGCGGGATGCGCCCTGCCTCGAGATCGTTGAAGCGCGTCCCAACCTCCGACGGCGTTAGCAGCAAGTTGCCGCTGCCATGCGGGTTTTCAATCGGCACGCGACCTTCGAGCGGGTTGCCAACGGTGTAGTAGTGATCCCCGCGGGTGTCCGCCGGCGGGTTCGGCACCGAGCCAACGGTCACCACCGTGTTCGGACGTTGCGCAAGGTCGACCGCGGTGTGATCGAGACCGGGCAACCGATGCTCGATGCCCTCGAGGCCGAGCTGGCGCATCGCATCGGAAGCGTGTCCACCGGCGTCGGTCCCGTAGGCCAGGCGGGCCCCCGGATTCGCATCACCCGTCGGACGACCCATCACCGACTCGAACATGGCCCGGTACGGATCGGGGGCCGCGCGCAAGGCCGGATCCACGACGACCGATTCGCCGGGGGCGTTGAGGGCGAGCGCCCAAGCCTTCTCCGTCGCGAGCTCCGCGGGCGTGCCGGTGGAGTGGACCGGTGAGCGGCCCGCGGGGTCGAGGGCCGGCTGCTCCATGAAGACGACGCGCCCATCGGCGAACTGCGTGGTCACCAGATCGGGCGTGCCCGATAAGCGGCCCTCAAGGTAGCCAGGGCTCACTCGCCCGATGCCGTTCATCGTGGCGCAGAGGTAGCAATTGCCCAACTCGCCTTGCCGAATGCCGCCGTTGACCGCATCGAGCGCCACCGCATCGAGCCCGGCCACCGGTCTCCCGCTCGGTCGTTCGTCCACCCGTCGATTCCGCATGGAACACCGCGATGCAGCTACCGAGCCAACGCGACGTGTTCACCAAAGCGGAAGGGACCGTTGACGGCCTGTGAACACTGGGGACGCAACCGAGCGGACTCTCGCGAGCGTTTGCCCACCTTTCCACTCGCAGACGCCGAGGCGGCCCGGATCCGGCGCGGGTCGGGCCTTGCCCACGGGCGCGCGACCGTCTTCCGCTCCACACGGAATGGCTCACGCGCAGGGGTTGCTCAGATGCAACGGGCGATGCTCGTGCGTCGAGCCTTGGGTACGCTCCAAGCATGAGCAAGTTCGCGCCCCCCACCACACCGTGTCCTTGTGGCGCTCGTGGCATGTACGTCGTGAGTCCCGTTCGCACCGTCGCGGCCGGTCGAAACGGACCCTACGCGCAAGAGTTCAAGGTCTGCTCCGATGTGCCGGAGCGAGGACTCTTCGGCACGCCCTCGGCGACCGACGTTGTTGGCGCGACGCTCTCGCTTGTGGTTTGCGACACCTGCGGCGAAAGTCGCCTCTTTGCGAGTCCTTCTGAGCTCAAGGCGATGCTCGATGGGCGGGCCGGCGGCGTTTCCCACGTCGTGGCGCCAGGGGCTCCGTATCGCTGAGCTGGCATCGCCGCGCGACGCCAAGCGAGGCGACGGTGTCGGCGGCCTCGTTGACGATCAGATGCCGTCGTAGGGGTTGAGCGTTCCGCCCTTCTTCGCCTGCGCGATCCATCGCGCGACGAAGGTCACGAACGGTTTGGGCTTCCGAAACGGATGCCCCGTCTCATAGGCGTGATCAAAGATCACGACGGCGTCATCGTCCGGGGTTCGGCGCGTCAGCATGAAGTAGTAGCCCCGGCCGTCGTCGGTCATGAAGGGCAACAGCTTCGCCGGGTCGATCCCCTGCGCCAGGGCGAGCTTCGCGTCGGCGGCCGAGAGCCAGCTGAGCGCGTCCTTCTTGGCCTTGGCGATCTGCGTCGGCTTCAGCACATGAAACGGGATGGGCTCGTCTTCGTACGAGCACAGGAGGGGACCTACACCGAGCTCCGTCAGGAGCTCGACGTACGGCTCCGGCAGCGGCCCCAGCTTCTTGGTCAGCGCCTTCACGTCGGCCTTCGAGAGCTTCTTGAGCTTTTGGAACGGCTCGTCCCAGGCCTGTTCGACGAAGTCGGCCATGCCCTCTTCCGGATCGTCCTCGATCATCTTGGGGACATACCGCTCGACATAGAAGCGACGGTACTCAGCGAAGGCCTCTGCGACGCTACCCATCGCGCGAGGTTAGCGGAAACGCGAACCAGGACCACGCCGTTCCCCGTTGCGCGATGGCCGGCCCCGCCGGTACCGTGGCGCCGCCATGTCAAACACCCCTCGTACGCTTGGAGAGCGCGCCGCGCGGCAACTCTCGAACACGACCAAGACGCCGCCGCAGTGGCGCGGCGCCACACCGCGCTGGCTCGTCCAGATGATCCCGTGGACGCCCGTCGAGGCGGGCGTCTATCGCGTGAACCAGGCGCTCGACGACAAGTTCGCCATGAAGTGCAGCCCCGAGCACGGCGAGGAGCTCCCCGTCGGTTTCAGCGACTACGAGCCGAACCCGCGTGAGTACGTGCTCACGTCCGTCACCACGACCATCGAGGTCGACACGCGCGTCTCGGACCTCTTCCGTAGCCCGATGGACCAGGTCAAAGAGCAGCTCACGCTCGCCGTCGACAAGCTCAAGGAGCGCCAGGAGAGCGAGGTCCTCAACAACAAGAACTACGGCCTCCTCCACAACGTCGACCCGGACATGCGCATCAAGCCGCGCAAGGGCACGCCGACGCCCGACGACATGGACGAGCTCATCGCCACCGTCTGGAAGGAGCCGGCCTTCTTCCTCGCGCACCCGAAAGCCATCGCGGCCTTCGGTCGTGAGTGCACGCGTCGCGGTGTTCCGCCGCCGACGGCCACGCTCTTCGGCGCGCCGTTCCTCACGTGGCGCGGGCTGCCGCTCATCCCGAGCGACAAGCTCCCGATCAAGGATCACAAGACCGACATCCTTCTGATGCGCACCGGCGAGCGGAAGCGCGGCGTCGTGGGTCTCTTCCAACCGGGACTGCCGGGCGAAATCAGCCCGAGCCTCGCGGTTCGCATGATGGGGATCAACCAGAAGGGCGCCGCTTCGTACTTGCTCTCGCTGTACTGCTCCGTCGCCGTCTTGACGCACGACGCGCTCGGCATCCTCGAGGGCGTGACGGTCAACCACTACCATGACTATCCGTGAGCCCGGCGGGCCCGTGAGCGGGCCCGAAAATGGGCTCGCCAGCCCGGGCGAGCTTCGGCTCGCGACGTCGCTGCTGCCGGGCGTTGGCGACTCCCGTCGCCCGGCGCCGCGCGCCCGGCCGCCGACGCTACCGGACATGGATCCGGTGTCGCTCACGAGCCTCGTCTCTCGGTTGGCGAACGACCTCTTCGCGATGCCCGCCATCGGCGGTCCGGCCTCGTCGCTCGCTCCCTCGGCCGACGCGCCCGCGTCGCCGACGGTGTCTGCCCCAGCGCCACCGGCCGCCAGCCCCCGCTCGTCTCCGTCGCGCTCGCGCCCGCGTCGCCGCACCCTCGATGCCCCGCGCAGCGCCTCGTCCGCGACGGCGCCACCGGCGCCGACCGCTCGCCTTCGGCTCGCCCTTCGACGCGCCGCTCGATTTCACCGCCTTCGAAGGCGCCGAGCGCGCCTTCCTCGCGCCCGCGGCGCTCGCGTTTCCGCTCGTCGACGCAACGGACCTCGCCGCTGCGCCTCACGAGGCCTCGGCGCCGCGTGTCACGGCACCGCTCGACTTCGCGTCGCTCGAACACGCGCCGACGCCAAACGCGGATCCCTGAGGTTTCCCTCGCACCGTCGGGGGTCCCGTCCGATCTGCAACGCCTCGTCACGGCGGTTCGCTCGACGCCACGCGCTCCGTGAGTTTCCGATCCTAAACAGCGCGTCCACGGCAAGCGCCTCGTGTGGCTCGACAACGCCGCCACGACGCAGAAGCCGCAAGCGGTCATCGATCGCCTGAAGCGGTTCTACGAGCACGAGAACTCGAACATCCACCGCGCAGCGCACACGCTCGCGGCGCGCGCCACCGACGCCTACGAGAAGGCCCGCGAGAGCGTTCGCCGATTTCTCAACGCGCCGTCGGCTTCTGAGATCGTCTTTGTTCGCGGCGCCACCGAGGGCATCAACCTCATCGCGCAGAGCTGGGGCCGGAGGAACATCGAGGCCGGCGACGAGATCGTGATCTCGTGGCTCGAGCACCACGCCAACATCGTTCCGTGGCAGCAGCTGTGCGGCGCGCAAGGGCGCCAAGCTGCGCGTCGCGCCCGTCGACGACACCGGGCAGATCCGGCTCGACGAGTACGACAAGCTCCTCAATGACGCACCAAGCTCGTCTCGTTCACGCAGGTGTCCAACGCGCTGGGGACCATCACGCCGGCCGAGCCGATGATCGACGATGGCCCATCGCCGCGGCGCGCTGGTGCTCGTCGATGGCGCGCAGGCGGTCTCGCACAAGCCGGTCGACGTGCAGAAGCTGGACGCCGACTTCTACGTCTTCTCCGGTCACAAGGTCTTCGCGCCGACGGGCATCGGCGCGGTCTACGGCAAGAGGAGCATCTTGGACGCGATGCCGCCCTGGCAGGGCGGCGGCAACATGATCCAAGATGTGACCTTCGAGCGAACGCGCTTTCATCCGGCGCCGATGCGCTTCGAGGCCGGCACCGGCAACATCGCCGACGCGGTGGGCCTCGGCGAAGCGCTCGATTGGTTGACGCGCGTGGGCATCGAACGCGTTGAGCGCTACGAGCACGAGCTGCTCGTGTACGGCACCGCGTGTCTGAAGACCGTGCCGGGCCTGACGATGGTCGGCACCGCGGCCGAGAAGGCCGGCGTGCTGTCGTTCATCCTCGCGGGCCAAAAGACCGAAGAGGTCGGCGGCCTGCTCGACAAGGAAGGCATCGCCGTTCGCTCCGGTCACCACTGCGCGCAGCCGATTCTGCGGCGCTTCGGCCTCGAGGCCACCGTTCGTGCGTCGCTCGCGCCGTACAACACGAAAGAAGACATCGACGCGCTCGTGGCCGCGCTGGAACGAATTCAGGCGGGCCACGCCCGCGCCTGAAATGCGCTCTAATGGCGCTCGATGGTCCGAACCGTAGCTCCCGCTGAAGCGTCGACGCTCCTCGCAGCCGGCAACCTTACCGTCGTCGACGTTCGCGAACCTTCCGAGTGGGCCACGGGGCACGTGCCGGGTGCGCGGCTCGTGACGCTCGGCGCTCTTCAGGCGAACTTCGCGTCCGCAGGCCTCGCCGGCCCCGTGCTCTTTGTCTGCGCGAAGGGCGGCCGGAGCATGACGGCCGCGGAGCTGGCGTTGGCAAGCGGTCTTGTCGACGTCATGAGCCTCGACGGTGGTACCGCCGCGTGGGTCGCTGAAGGGTTGCCGGTCGAGCGCCCCGGCGTTGTTTCGGCGCCGCCGCCCTCGACCGACGCGCTCCCGGTGTCGCAACGCTTCGGCGTCGACCCCGAGCTCGACGCCATCGTGGGCCCCAACGTGCGCGAGCTGCGAACGCAGCGCGGTCTTACGCTCGACGTGCTCGCGGGCCTGAGCGGCGTCGGTCGCCAGACGTTGGGCCAGATCGAGCTCGGCCGCACGGTGCCGAGCCTCGCCACGCTCTGGAAGATCGCGAAGGCCTTCGACGTGCCGTTCTCGGTCCTCTTGGCGCGCCCTCAGACGGCGGCCACGCGCATTCTTCGAGCGAAGAACGCGAAGCGCCTCGTGAGCGCCGACGGTCGCTTCTCGTCGCGCACGCTGTTTCCCGCGGACGAAAAAGGCAAGGTCGAGTTTTACGAGCTCTGGCTCGCGGGGCACGGTCGCGAAGACGCCGACGCGCACACGCCGGGCACGCGCGAGAACATCGTCGTCACGTCGGGCCGCCTCGTTATGGAGGTGGGCAAGGAGCGCTTCGAGCTCGGCAAGGGCGACGCCATCGTCTTCGCCGCCGATGTCTCGCACGCGTACGTGAACCCCGCCAGCGAGGAGTGCTTCATGAATCTCGTGATGACCTACGCCGGCTGACAGCCCGTGGCCAAGGTCGTCTTTCCGCTCCCCGATCGCGACTTCGACGTCACCGAAGTCGCGGTGCCGTGGAAGCTCCTCACGGAAGCGGGCCACGAGATCGTCTTCGCCACCGAACGCGCTGGCACCA
The DNA here is from genome assembly GCA_016703425.1 of Myxococcales bacterium. NCBI lineage: Bacteria > Pseudomonadati > Myxococcota > Myxococcia > Myxococcales > Myxococcales bacterium. The sequence continues at coordinate 149,861 of JADJCA010000015.1, read as the reverse complement.
AGCCGGCTTGCGATCCGCTTCTCTTGTCGGGCGTGATTTTCGGTCAGCTCGGCGCCGCGCCGGAGCCGAAGGCCTTCTACGCGGAGCTCTCTCTGTCGCCCGCGTTCTCGGCGACGCGGGCCTTCGCCGATCTGACGGTCGCGGAGTTCGACGCCGTGGTCCTTGCCGGCGGCCACGCGCCAGGGATGCGTCCATACCTCGAGAACGACGCGCTCTTCGCGTTCGTTCGCGCCTTCAGCGGAAGTGGCAAGGTGTTGGGCGCCATCTGCCACGGCGTCCTCGTGGCCGCGCGCGCCGGCGCGCTCGCGGGCAAGAAGACCACGTGCCTGCCGAAGTACATGGAGCGCTCCGCGTATTTTCTGACGGCATGGAAGCTCGGTCGCTACTACCGCACGTATCCGGCCTACGTTGAAGACGAGGTGAAGGCCGCGCTCTCGCGCCCCGAGGACTTCGTCCGGGGGCCAAGGACGCTCACGTCTCGCGGTACGCGCAACGACGCGCGCGCTGCCTTCGTTGTGGAAGACGGCGCGTACGTCTCGGCGCGTTGGCCCGGGGATGCGTACCTGTTTGCCCAGAAGATCGCCGCGCGGCTGGTGTAAGACGCGGCGCTCGGCCGCCACCAAACGGCGAGCCTGCCGATTGGACGTCGGGCGTGGGCCCGAGCAGCCGGCGAGGTCGCGCGCGGGCTCATGGGTGAAGCTGCCGAGGTCGAAAGCGAAACTCAGTCTTCGAGCGAGAGGTCGCGCGACGCGCCACTTCGATCGATGAGCGAGATGCGCCGTGGCTTTACGTAGCCCTTTGCGCGCCACTCACCATCACCTTCCAGCATGACGACGAACCCCTCTCGTGAGTGTTTCGCGGGGAGAAGCAGCCGCTCCGGAACGGCCACGAGAACCTCAGGTCGTCGGAGACGCGCCGCGGTGCAGTCGTAGGTGACCGTCTGACCGTTGCCGGTCAGCGTGAAGCGGCCGAACTTCTCGGGATAGCCCTCGTTGGGAACGCGATCCCACGCCCCTTCAACGCGGATGGTCTTGCCGTCGTCGAGGTTGTAGTAAGCCGTCCACGCGTATTCCGCGTGCTGCGTGGCGCGTGCGCGCGCATCGCTCTCGAGCGTGTACCACTCGAGCGTCTCGTCGATGAGCACGTCGCGGCTGTCGTCGAAGTCCGAGACCTTGCGATGGGCGGAGGGGCCTAGCCCGCGCGCGACCAACCGTTGCTCATCGCGATACCACTGGAGCTGTACGCCCGAGCCGTCGCCATCGTTCACGGCGCGCTGCGTTGAAGCGCCCACTCTAGGCCCGCCGCGGACCGCTCACCGGGCACGCGCGACCGCTCGCCGAGAGAGGCAAGCCTCGTCCGCGCGCCGTCAGCCATGGTGAGGCATGGGTTCAGACGTTTCGTCGCTTCGCTTTCGCGCGCTGTTGCCACTGTTCGTCGTCCCGCTTCTCTTCGTCCTGACGTTGCGGAGCTCCGCGACACCAGCGCCGCTGGTACGCAGCGAGCTCCCCGACGAGCCCTTCGTCAGCGACCGTTGCAACTGGTCTTGCCACAACCGTGGGTGTCGCCATGCGCCCAAACTGCCGGCCTTTCTCACCGCCGACGATCAACTGTTCGGCGACGCGGTGCGGGGCCTGTACCAGCTGGGAGGTGCGCTCATGCCGGGCGACACGTTCGGCGGATACGGCGCGGCGAACTTGCTCGTCTTCTGCGCGCTGTGGCCGGGCGGCATGTTCGCCTTGTGGTGCATCGGTCTTCGGCAGCGAGACCGGTTGCGCGCTCGCCGACGGAGAGCCGGCGGAAGCGTAGAGAGCGGCAGCTTGGGGCAGCGAGGTCCGTCGTGAGGGCCGTAGCCTTTGCCATCTATGCCGCGTGCGTCGACTTCCTGTTGAAGCTCGCGGCGCTCCTCGGCATCACCTACCGCGACGCGAACGCGCTCCTCTTCTTCGTGCTGTGGCCCATCGTGACGCTCGCGCTCGTCGGTTGGGTCGTAGCGCAAGCGGTGCGGTTGCGGGTCTACGGCAGGCGAGACGTCACCCTTCACCCCGATCAGCCGCCGGCCGGTGGACCGTCGTCCGACTGATCGAGGGAAGCGTGCAGGCGCGCGGAACGTGCCGCGCGCCCGCAGCCTCTCCGTCACGGGGGGCCGCCGCCGCCCTCACCGCCGTTTTGGCCGCCGCTGCTCGCGCCGTACCCACCGTTGTAGTTGCCCATGGGGTCGTAGCTGCCTCCGCCGTACGTGGGCGACGGGCCCCAGCCGTCGTTCGGCGCGTAGCCCGCGGCGTTGCCGCACGCCATACCGCAGCAGCCGCCGCAATTCCCACCGCAGTCAGCGTTTCCGCCCGCGACGTTCTCCATCTGCGCCGGTTCGAGCTCGACGAGGTCGTCGCTCACGGTTGTGTTCAAGAGAGCCTCGAGGTCGTCTTGTTTCTTGGCATCGCGGATCATGCGTCTTCACTCCTTCGCGCCGATTGGCGTCGTGGCTCAACGGAACGCAGGAAGCACGCCGGGGAGGGCGGGGCGCGCCATGGCATTCACGCGGCAGACTTCTCGTAAGTTACGAGCCCCCAACGGTTTGTCGCCCGTGGGTTACATGATGAAGGGTTGCCCAAGGGTGCCGCCGCCCGCCCGAAAGCTCATCGCCCTCTGTTGGCCGATTGAGCCAACGCATGACAAACACGACGCGACCCGATCGGCATGCAGAGTGCACGGTTCCTCTGCATGCGCACCGAGCCAACGATCAGCGGTTTTGGGCTGGGCCTCCGCCCGAGCTTCGCGGCCACGCTGCCCGCCACGACCCGGCAGCTCGACTTTCTCGAGGTGATCCCCGAGAACTGGATCGGGAGCGGTGGGGAGCGGAGGCGGACGCTCGAGCAATGCCGCGAGCGTTGGCCTCTCGTGCCGCACAGCGTCTCACTCTCTCTCGGCGGCGTTGATCCGCTCGACGACGACTTCATCGAGCAGGCTCGAGACTTCGCCGCAGCCATCGGGGCGCCGTTTTGGAGCGATCACATCGCCTGCTCGCGCCTCTGTGGTGCCTACGCTCACGATCTCTTGCCGGTGCCGTTTTCATGGGAGGCCATCGACAACCTCGTGGGTCGCTTTCGCGCTGCCGAGGCGCGCCTCGGTGTTCCCGTCGTGCTCGAGAACCCGACGTACTACGCACGCATGCCCGGGAGCACACTCACCGAAGGGCGCTTCCTCTCCGAGGTCCTTGAGGGCTGCGACGCCGGCTTTCTGCTCGACGTGAACAACGTGTACGTCAACAGCTGCAACCACGGCTTCGATCCGTACGCCCTCATCGACGAGCTTCCGCTGGAGCGAGTCGTCCAGCTCCACATGGCGGGGCACTCACGGGGCGACGTTCGTGTCGTGGACACGCACGGTGCGCCCGTTTCGGAGGCGGTGTGGCAGCTCTACGAGCACACCATTCGTCGCGCACGTCGCATCGTGCCCACGCTCATCGAATGGGACAGTGACATCCCGAGCCTCGACCGTCTCTTGGATGAGGTCGACACAGCGCGCAGCCGCGCCACGGCGGCCCTCGCGTCGCTAGTCACGGAGGCCGCATGAACCTTCGCGAGGTCTATGAGCTCATGGGCCCCCTCGTGCTCCGCGGCGAGAGCCCCGGCGCGACGGCCAAGAAGCTCTTCCCCAACTCGATCGATCCGTCGAGCGCGCGCGGCCTCGAGGCTTACGCTTGGAACGCGTTCGCCACGCGCAAGGAGATGTTGGAGAGCGTCTTCCCCCGTACCCGTGATGCCATCGTAAGGACGTGCGGCGAGCGAGCGTGGCTAGACCTCGGCCCTTCGTTCTCTCGCGCGCACCCGGCAACGCACGCGAAGCTGCTTCGAACCGCGGAGCCCTTCCCATGCTTCCTCGCGGGGCGGCGTCAGATTCCTCGCTGGGTCGTGGAGCTCGCCGATCTAGAGCTCGTGGGGCGGCAGACGTATCACCATCCGCTCGACGACGATGACAGCGCCCCTCTACGCCTCTCCGTGACGCTCGTGCTTCGCGGGTACGGGCACGACTTCGCCACATGGCTCCACGGCAGCGAACGCGAGTTGCCGCGTGGCAGGCCGGCCGCGAAGCAGGTGGTCCTGGCCTTCTGGCGGGATGATCGCGGACAGTCCCGCAGGGCGGGCCTGGGCAACCACCAGCTCACTCTTCTAAGGGAGATTCGCGCCGGCCGAACTCCTCCGAGCACGTGCAGCGAATGGCTCGGCACGCTGCTTACCTGGGGCCTCGTGCGAGGGCGTCACCACGGCGAGCTGGCAGCTGCTCGGGTCGATGAGGGGCGCATGGCATGAAGCGCGCGCAACGCCGAATCGTGCAGGCGCACGTGTGCCCGTGGCCGGCGGCTTCATTCGGAGTTCGTGCGGCGCAGCAGCTCCGCGCGACGACATGACAAAACTGTGAGGGGAAATCGATGACACGTTCGACAATTGTGCTGGGCTTGGCCGCTTTCATGGCGGCTTGTGGTGGTGGAAACAACCAAGAGGCGAAGGACCCCACGTCGGGCGCCGCCGCCGGAGCCGCTGGCGGTTCGTCGCCGACCTCGACGACCTCGACGGCGGTCTCCACCGGCTCGTCGGCTGGCCTCAAGCCCTTCCAGAAGGAAGCCCTTGAGAAGTTCGATGGCGACATCAAGGGCAGCCTCGACGCGGTCAACAAGGCCTGCGGCACGAGCATCAAGGTCTCGAGCGACTTCTCGAACTACAAGGAGGAGGCGTGGTCGGGCAACAGCGTGTCCAGCCGGTGCAGCAGCGTGCTCGACGGCATCGCCGCCGTCTGCGCGAAGTCGCACTACAAGCCCGAGGTCGCGAAGAACCTCGCCGAGGTCAAGTGCATCTTCGGCGGCACCGGCACCGACGCGAAGGCGAACATGAGCCATTCGGGCAAGGTGTTCACCACGAAGATGAACGTTGAAGCCAGCAACCTTCAGGATGCGGCCACCACCGTCCTCCAGAACAAGCTCGACGGAAAGTAGTCCTATGCGTCTGGTCGCGTTCGTAGTTGCGTCGGTTGGGGCGTGCGGGGCTCCCGCCGGCGGAGCTCTCCCGCCGGTTACCCCGGGTCAAAGCCCTGCACCGCCCGCTGTACCGGCGAACGCCGCCGACCCGACAACGCCCGCGGCAACGGCCGCGGGCGTCGCAGCACCACCCGTCGCGACCACGCCGCCGCCACCCGCGTCGGCGAGCGCGGCACCTCGCGATGGGGCCCCCAGCATCGGCGCCGATCCCTCTGAGTCGAGGTTGCGACTTGGTCACTACTCGAGCGGCGACGGCCTCCTGGGCTTCGTGCTCGACCGCACCGGTGGGGGCGCGCGACTCAAGATGGACGGCGAGTCCGAGACCATCGAGCTCAAGGTTCAGAACAAGAGTGAACGCGGCGTCGACTACGTCAGCGGCCCACGGAAGCGCTCGTTCTGGCTCGGCGTGCGCTCAAGCGGCGCCGCTTCGCTCATCTTCGCCAAGAACGACATCCCGATGTTCCGGGACGCCGACGCGGCGTCGCTCTCGGGAGGCCCGCCTCCGCCCATGGATACGTTGGAGCAGAAGAAGAAGCTGATCCCGGCGCTTCGCATCGGTCACTACTCCTCGGGAGATGGCTCGGTCGGCATGGTCCTCGATCGAACGGGCCCGCAACCCAAGATGCGCCTCGACGGAAGCCGCGAGGTTCGTTTGCTCGATCCTCGGGGCACCGCCGGCGAGAACATCGACGTCGCTGTGGTCGGCTCGCCCAAGCTGGGCATCGCCATGCGCTTCACCCCGCGCGGTGAGGTCTTCTACTACGCAGGTCGCGACACCCTCCAACTTCGGCGCGACGGCGACGCCGATCCCCTCTGAGGTCCTGATGCAAGTTCGTGTAGCCCTGCTCGTCTCGCTCGCTGCCTCCGTCGGAGTTGCCTGCGGCTCGCCGCGCTCACCGGATGCTCCGTAAGGAGCGACGCCAGCGGCTACGGCGCCGCCTGCATCGCCAACGGCGCCCCCGACAGCGGCAGCGGCGTCGCCAGCGGGTCCCGTGGAGCCGCCTTTAGCGCCGCCGAACGCGCCCATCGCCGTCAGCGCGCCACTCGCTCCCGTCATGCCAGCGGCGACGACGTTGCGCGCCTACACCATGGAGGACCTCCTCGCCCTCGAGAAGGCGAAGAACTGGCGCGAGCTGCTCAGCCACGCCGCCGACATCGCTCCCACCAAGCGCGACGCGCAGTGGGAGCGCATCGTCGATGCGGCAGCCCTCGGGATGCTCGCCTCGGAGACCGACGCTCGCTCCGCCGTGTGGCAAGCCGAAGATCTTCGCCAACACTTCCCCTCGCTAGCCTCGTCGCCGAAGTTCATGGCGCTTCGCGGCACCCTTGGGATCGACGCCGCGACGAAGTGCTACGCGAGCAGTCGCTCGGGCGCCCATTGCACCGAGGAGCTCGTCGCCTTCGTCAAGGCTGACGCGACCCGCGCCGACCTGGCGATGCGGGCGGGCCGCCTCGTCATCCGAAACCAGTTCCCCTACGTGGCCACGCGTTTCTTCAGCCTCGCCGTCGCGGCCGCCCCACCGAACGCCGCCGTGTGCCGTGATCCGGAGCTTGTGCGCTCGTTGGATGCGGCCGACGACCTGCCGGACGACCACGTGCTCCGCAAGGATGCCGCTCTCGTGCACGCCGCGTGCAAGATCCCGCCAAAAAGGAAGTAGGCGTCGGGCCAACGGTGCCGCTTTGAACAGCCCGCCTTTGGGCGCGGCGCCACCTCGCCATGCCGTCCGGGCGGAGGCCCCGCAGAGCGGGCTCGCCACGAACGAAGCTTGCTCCGGCGTCGCCCCATTGTATGATGACCATCATGCGATACGCCGACGGGCACAAAGAAGCCGTTCGACAGCGCATCGTCGACGCCGCGTCCGCGGCCCTGCGGCGGAGCGGCCTCGCCGCCGTGAGCATTCCGGCGCTCATGAAGTCCGCCGGGCTTACGCACGGTGGCTTCTACGCGCACTTCGAGGATCGCGACGAACTGGTGGCCGCTGCCGTGCAAGCCGCCGGCGCGGCCACCGCGCAGGGGGCCTTCGCAGAGTCCGTGCCCCTCGAAGAGACGCTCGCGCGGTATCTCTCGAAGGGTCACGTCGAACACCCCGAAGGAGGGTGCGTCGTGGCCGCCCTGGGCACCGACGGACACCGGCAAGCGCCGTCGGTTCGCCGAGCCTTCGCTGAGGTGGCTAAAGGCCTCTTGCGGCTCGTCGACGGAAAGCTCCACCGCAACCAACGGGCGCGGTCTCCCAGCGACGAAGCGCTACGGCTTGCGTCGACCATGGTGGGCGCTGTGGTCCTCGCCCGCCTCGTCGACGATCCGAAGCTCGCGGACCGACTTCTCCGAGCCGCGCGCGCGTCGGCGCCCGATTGAGCGATCGTTTGGCCGTGCTCTCTGTGCCACGTCTCGAGAAAAGGAATGATGGGCATCATGCAAAAAGATCCGCGACCGAGCTGGAGTCTTGCGGGCCCGACGCACATGGCGCGGAGGAAGGAATGACCTCATCTGCGGTCTCGGCGGGGCCTCTTCCGACTCCAGGTCAACAGTCGCCGGCGGAGGCGCGCCGATGATCGCAACGTTGCCACGAGTGCTGCTCTGGGCCGCCGCCGCGCACGGCCTCGTGGCGATCTTGTGCGTCGTCGCTCTGGCGTTCGAAGTGCCGCTCGTGATGGGCGTTCATCCGGCCCTAAAGCCGCTCAAATTCGCGGTCTCCATCGCTCTCTTTCTCTTTACGATGGGCGTCCTTCTTCCGAGCTTGTCGGTGCGCGAGGCATCGCGCGCCGTCGTGGCCTGGCTCCTCGCGGCCACGATGACCATCGAGATGGGTGGCATCCTCGCGCAGGCCCTGCGCGGCAGGACGTCTCACTTCAACAGCGGAGGCCTGCTCGACGCAACGATCTGGAACGCGATGGTCGCGGCGATCGTCGTCGCAACGGTCGTCATGATCTGGCTCGCGCTTGCTTCCCTCCTAGGACCGCTGGTTGATTCTGCTGGCCAGGCGCTGCCGCCGCTTCTGGCGACGGCCTGGCGCGCAGGGCTCTTGTTGCTCCTGCTCGCGCCGGTCTCGGGCTTCGCCATGGGCGGTCGCCTCGCTCATTCCGTTGGCGGTGAAGACGGTGGCGCCGGCCTGCCGCTCTTGAATTGGAGCGTGAGCCACGGCGATCTGCGCGTCGCGCACTTCTTCGCGCTCCACGCGGTTCAGGTGCTTCCGCTGAGCGCGTGGCTGCTGCTGCAAGTCCCGCTCGTCAGCGGGGCGCGCGCGACCTTGCTCTTCGTGGCTATCGGCGCTGCGGGGACGTTGTCGCTGGGCACTCTCCTGCAGGCCCTCGCGGGGCGCCCGGTCTGGCGCAACAGGAGTGCGTCGCCGCCCGTCGTTGGGCGCCCCCCGCACGCTCGAGCAACAGACGCGACGGCCTGCGCGCCGCCCGGCGTAACCACCCCCTCGACCCGGTTTAGTCCCGTGCTAGGCTCCCGCCGCTTTGAATCAGATGCCCCTCGTTCTGGCGGCCCTCGCGGTCGCGGCCTGCTCCGGCGCGGAGCCCGCCTCGTCGACCGTGCAGTCCGCACCGCCGCCGTCGCCGGCGGCGGGCCAGTCCGCGCAGCCGGCCCCGCCGAGCGAGCCCGTTCCCACGTCGCCCGTGGTCACGCCGTCGCCGTCGTCGAACGATCCGTTCGCGAGCACGCTCACGGTCTTCGCGATCCACGCACCGACCTCGACCTTGAACCCCGACGGCCTCATGTGGACGTCGCCCGGCGGCCTCACGAGGCAAGTGCTGCTCAACGAAGCGGGCGCCGTCGCACTCGGCTTCACGCACACCATTGGTCACGCGACCGTTCGCGTCGATTGCGCCGCGACGGCGGGCCGCGCCGCGGCGCGTTTTGCCGGTGCCATGACCAACGCCGACGACGCCGAGTTTCGCACCCTCGTCCTCGACAAGGGGGTGGGCCTCGGCGTCATGTTTGAGGGCGTGAAGGGCCGCCTGCAAACCGAAGCCGAGCTCTCCGCCGACGAAGCCATCGGCAAGGCCAACGGCGGCATGAACTTCGTCCGCTTCGGCATCGCCGCGGACGTTTGCCATCGACTCCTCGACTACGCCGCCGAGTATCAGAAGCTCGGCATCGACAAGACCTACGGGCTCGCCGTGCGGCCTCTCCACAAGGAGGGCGCCGGCTGTTCGGCCTTCGTCGTTTCATTCCTCGAGTTGGCGAACTTGCTTGAGCCGCGCTTTCGCGCCGCGTGGGCCTTCAAGGTGCGTGTACCCAAGTTCACCGAGCCATGGGTCGGCGCGCCCGAGCCCATCGTGGGCGGAACCATGAATCCCGGCGTCACGGTGCCCGTTACCCGAGTCGCGTCGTTGACGCGCGGCTGGGCGACGCCGCAAGAGGAAGGCTTCGACAGCGAGGGCTGGGACCCGACGCAGATGAACGTGTCCATCGACGCCATCATCGACGCGGCCCTGAAGTCAGGCGCCGAGAAGGTGGAGCAGCAAGGCAAGCTGCGGGGGCTCCTGCTCGATCGCACGCAGGTGCCGGCGACGCCGGCGCTCATGAGCGGCGCGTTCTGGAAGTAGCGACAACGACGGCGCGTACCCGCGGCGTGGGGCCTCGCGCTCGGATCGTGGCGACGAACGTGGCGAACGGCGCGTTCGCCCCGCGCCTCGCCGATCCACCTGCGAAGTTCGCGATATGACTGGCGCCGCCGCCACCGCGGTCCGGCATCGCCCTTGCTCGACGTCCTCGCATGAAGACGCCGCCCACTTCCGCCAAGTACGCTCGCGCCACGCGAGGTCCGCTCGTTCCGTGTCCACGCTGCGCACGTCACGTGTTCGCCGCCGTCGAAGGGACGTGCCCGTTCTGTTCGTCGACGCTCCCCCACGAACTGCTCGACGCGGCGCCGCGGGCGACCACCGAGCGACTGTCGCGCGCTCAGACGTTCAGCTTCAACGCAGTCGGTCGTCGCGAGCTCTCGCTCGGTGACCTCTCGGCGGTGGCCGGCGGTGTGCGCCCCGATAACCTCGGCGTCACGAACCCGGAGCTTGGTGGCGCACCGAACGATGCGGGGAGTTCGTTCTCCATGTATGGTGCACCGATCCCGGCCGGCGGCGCGTTCGATCCCGGCAGCCTCGACGCGGGGGGCTCGTTTGCCATGTACGGCGCGCCGGCGCCGCAGGACCCCTTCGAGCCGGGATGGGGCGGAAGCGGTTCGCAGAACGACACGCAAGCGCAAGGCGGCGACGCCTATCAAGGAAGCCCCGGCGGCAACGAGGTGAGTGGGGACTCCTACGGAGACAACGCCGGTGATCCCTACGCCGGCAGCCTAGGCGCAGCAGGCGACCAAGCTGCCGACCAAGGCGGCGACGATTTCGGCTCGAGCGGCGATCCGAGCGAGTAGGGCTCGGTCAGTGCAAGAACGTCACGTCGCAGTGGCTCTCTGCCCAGGCGCGGAAGTCAGCCGCGCAGTTGGCGCGCCGAGCAGGCGTGATGGGCGGCATGCAGTTGATGGAGCGCTGCGTCGGGCACTCGAACTCGTCTTCCTCCGCAACGGCGGCGATGAGCAACGTGAAGCTGAATTCCTTCTCGGCTTCGCCGGAGGCGCCGCGGCTGTACTTGAGCTTGATGGCGTGGGTGCCGACCTTCGACAACGGGCCCGCCGGGCCAGTCTTCCAAGTGAGGACGGAGAGCCCACCACCACCGACGGCGCGAGGGTTGTTGGCTTCGTAAGAGACCTCAGGCTGGCCGAGCGTCCGGTCGACCGACTCCACGTGCCAGCGGTAGCCGGCCGACGCGTTGGCCGGCAGCTTGACGACCACGTCTTGTCCTTCCTTCGCCTTTACGCGGTCGCCGTCGTCGTCGGCCTCGACGACGATGGGCTTGAGGTCCGGCGCCGGCGGCTCGTGCGCCGGCTCGGTGATCTTTACCTTGAACGAGAACGTCTCCGCGGCCGCCACCGAGTCGTCCTCCCAGGGCCTCCGATACTCGAGCTTCACGGCGTGGTTGGCGCCGCCCGGCGTAAGCAACCGCGAGTCGGTGTCCCACGTGAAGACCTGCGTGCCGCCGCCACCGGCTCTACCGCCGCCGCTCGATTCAAACTCGCCGTCCTTCGGCGTCGGGTACCCGAAGGAGCGGTCGGTGCTTACGACCTTCCACTTGTAGCCGCCGCTGCCGGGGCTCGCGAGGCGCAGCTTGATGGCCTTGCCCTTCTCGACGGAGATCGTCTTCTTGTTGTCGTCTTCGTCGATCTCCACGACGCTGCTTTGACGATTCAGCTCGTCTTGCGACAGCTCGGCTTCGGAGGAGCTTCCGCCGCAGGCGACGAGGCCGCCAAGGCTAGAGACGGAAACGGCGACGGCGAGAGCAACGAACGAAATACGCATGGAGCCTCCGGGTAGGGGGCCTAAAGCAGTGTCCGTGCCGCGAGAGGAATGAATACTTTCAACGCGTTACATGGCGACCTGGTGCGTTGGTGTCGGACAAGGTGAGCGTTTTGTCTCATGACGCGTGGCGCCGGGACCACGGCGCCCAGCTACCGATCGGGAATCGCCCTTAGGCCGTCCGCGAAGATGCCGTAGCTGAGCTTTCGACGCTCTTTGTACCGCGGCACTTTGTCCCAGCGCGCCCACTTGTGGCGCGGCGTCTCGACGAGATCCTCGCCGATGGAGACCGCGACGCGGAAGCCGTCGGTCTCGCTCGTCTCGCGGGGACGCGTCTTCGGGTTGTCGTCGAGCACGAGGAGACTCGATGGGTCGGTGACGTGAAGGAGCGTCCACGGAACTCGGACGTGGAGCTCGGCTCCGTTCACGATGACGGCCGACTGTCCGGTCTCTCGCTCTTCGCTTCTGCGCACGCGCAGGCGACCGATCTCCTGCACCGTCTCCGGGAACTTGTAGACGCCATCGTCGCTGCCGTGCTCGCTGTTGTTCTTCCAGCGGACGAGGTTCCACTTGCCGCCGTCGCTCGCGATGGAGCGATACGGCTGCGGCCCGGGGAGCTCGCCGACCTCCTTGTTGTGCCACGCCGCTTGCGTGTCGTGCCAGACACCGAACTGATCGTAGGACTCCATGACGGTGAGGTCGGCCTTGTTCGGAAGCGTGACGGTGAGCGCGAACTCCGAGCGCTGCGTCGTCTTCCTTCCGTTGGGCAAGACGCTCTCGCCGCGCGTGTCGTCGTGGGTGTCGTAGCCAATGACCATCACCTCGCCGTCGCCGAGCGGCTTCGTCAAGCTCAGGCGAACGTGAAAGAACTCGGCGTCGGCGCTAGCGCGGAGCTCGGCGACGCGCCCCGCGCCCGTCGTCTTTGGGAACATGTCGAAGTTTGGCGGGTCGAGCTCGAAGCCGAGGAGCCCGAAGTTTTGCTCGGGGCTCGTCACGTTGTGCCAGAGCTTGTAGCGATCGCGCGGCAGCGCCAGCTCGTCGACGATCCACGTGCGCTTCCACCACTCGTCGATCCACGCGAACAAGATCGCGCCGCCGGTCTGGGCCTCGAAGTTGTTCCGAAAGACGCGCACGTCGTGGTGACCTTGCGTCACCTCGTCTTGGCCGCCGTGGTTCATGCCGCTGTGGGCAAAGTGCGCGTTGCCCCAGCTCGAGGGCACGCCCACCTCCGCGACGATGAGCGGCTTGGGGTAATAGTGCGCGCGAAGCTGCTTCAGGTAGCCGAGGTAGCTGTTGGGACCATCGGCATCCACCGCTGGCACGTAGCGAGGGTCTTCGCTCATCCAGTCGGGGTAATACGGATAGGCGTGATAGCTGGCGAAGTAGCCCGGCGGACAATTCGTGGTGTCGAGCTGCGCGAGGTCGAGCTCCTCCTGATCCTCCGACGCGCCGGCGCCCTCGGTGGGGTGGCGGATGGGATCGAGCGTCGGCCAGCTCGACACGCTGATGGGGCGCCGCACGCCGTATTTTTCCAGCTCGTAGGCTGCGATCTGATCGACGCGTTCGGCCCACCAGACTTCCGTCTCGGAGCCGCCGGGCAGCGAGATGTAGCGGCCGTCGTAACGTGAGCGGGCGCTTGTGAGGCGGTTGGTCGTCTGGACCTCGTCGGGGAACACCTCGCGCCCCACCAGCCAGCCGATGACCCACGGTGAGATGTCGGTGTCGTACTCGCCATGGGCGCGCCCGAGCCGCTCGAACACGAAGTTTCGACCATGCACGCAGTCGATCGACTCGACGATGTTGTCGTCGTAGTGCGTCTGCATGTCGCGGAGGTTCTTGGTCGGGTTCTCTTCGTCGAGCCAGATGCCGTGGAAGACGTAGAGCGGCTTCTCTTGGTGCCGCATGTTGTAGAAATGAAGCCGCTGGTAGAAGCGTGGATAGTGCAAGGTGTAGAGGCGGATGGTGTTGATGCCCATCTCGCCCATCATCTCGAACCAGCGGTCGTAGTCCTCGGCGGTGGGCACCAGCTCGCCGGGCTGCGTGCCCGGTAGCGCCACGCCCATGTTCATTCCCTTGATGAACATCGGCTTCCACGTCGTGCCGTCGTACACGTGGAGGCGCCCTTCCGCCGCCTTGAAGGGCATCGGGTAGAGCGGCACCTCGTCGGCCTCGGTCGAACAGGCGATTAAGAGGCTCGACACGGTGGCTAGCCGCGCAAGACGCGAGAGACGCGACGCCAGGCGGCCGAGTCCGCGCCGCCCGTCTCGTGGGGCCGGTGGCCTGGCTACGGGGAAACGCATGGTGCCGCTAGAGTCTAGCCGCGCCGCCCCGCGAGTGGCCAGTCGGCGCCTCGCGGGAGATGTCCTCCCCGCGTACAAATGCGAAGATCCCGCGATGCGGGAGCGGCGCTCGTGGTGGCGAACGGTCACGGGGACGTTCACCTGGCGTTCGGCGGCGCTCGCGCTCCTGCCCCTCGCGGCCTGTGCCAAGGCACTGCCCGTCGTGACCGCGGAGTCGCAGGGAACCGCGCCGCTGGCGTCTGCGGCAGCCGGGCGCGACGCGTCGGTCGACGCGCCCGCGATCCCGACCGTGGAGGCGGTGGCCGACGGCGGCGCGCGCACGCTCGCCGCGACCGACGCAGCCGTGACCTTCGGCGCGGGGCCCGTCGTGGTGGCGCGCCGCGCGCCGGAGCCATCGATCGCCGTGTGCGCCAAAGGAGAGAGGCGCGCGCTCGCGTTCGAACACGCGCCCATCTACACCGACAAGGTCGAACGCGACGGCGAGTTCTCCGCGCGGCTCTACGTCGGCAACGCTGCGAAGTGCACGCGTCGCGTCGCCCTGCCGCTGAGCTTTACGCCGCCGAAGACCACCGCTACGCGCACCGTCGACTTCGTCGCGTACGTGCCCCCGGGCGGGGCTTTCGTCGAGATGAAGCTCGACGCACGCGACCTCACGGAAGCGAACGTGGCGCCCGGTCGTTACGCCATCACCTTCGACGTCCGCGACGACGACGGGGCTCGAGTGGGCCGCGCGCTCTCAGGCAACCCCTTTCGCAGAGGTCGCGACGATGTTCAGATCGCCACGCCGCCGAAGATGGCGACGCGCATCGGCGCGCACGACGATTTGGTCATTCCCATGGCCATCGAGAACCGCGGTGACACCGCCAATCGCGTCACGCCGCTCGTTGTCTTCACGCGGCCCGGCACGACGACGGGCATCGAGCACTACGACGCGCCGCTGCTCGTCGTGCCCGGGACGGCGAGCTACACGCTCCGTCTCACGCGAGAGCAGCGGGAGGCGAAGAAGATCGGCGCCGGGTCGTGGCTCGTCACCGTCACCACGTTCGACTCTGCCGGCGATCGGATGAACTCCTTCGCCGGGCTGCCGCTCACCATCGGCAGCATCGACATGCGCGTCTCGCGGCCTGAGCTTCCCGTGCGCCTCGCCGATCACGCGCTCCTGCGCGTGGTCTTCAAGCTGGAGAATCGTGGAGACACGTCGGATCAGATCAGCGCCGTCGTGGCGTTCACGAAGCCGGGCACGACGGCGAGCCACGAGTTCGTCTTCAAGAAAGATGTCCCGCCGGGGGCCACCGCCTTCGAGGCCATCGTCGACACCGCGAAGCGAAAAGAGCGAGGCATCGGCAAGGGCGCGTGGCTCATGACCACCGCCGCGTTTACGAGCTCCGGCGAGCGCATCAAGAGCTTTACGGGGCACTACCTGGAGATCGTGGAGTAGGCCCCACGACCGAGGCACGACCACATTGAGAAGACCGTTTGCGTTCGATAGCCTCGCTCTCGTGACAAAGAACCAGTGGCTTCGCGGAGGCGTGGCCTTCTCGATGCTGCTGCTCGTGGGGTGCGTGTCACTGCTCGGTGACTTCGTCGCCGGCGAGACTCGTCCCACGGACGACGACGCGTCGACCTCCGACGCCGAACCGAGCCCGAGCGACGAAGGCGGGCCGAGCGGAGACGCCGGTGTCGTCGACGCGCGGTCCCCCGATGGAGGTGTCGATGGCGGCGTTGATGCGGCACGCGTCTGCAACCATACGGCCCCGTTCCAGAGCGTCGTCGCTGTCGCCGGCGTCAACACGGCCGACCACGAGCGCGATCCGTTCCTTACGAGCGACGAGCTGACGCTCTACTTCTCGCGGGGTGCCGGCTCGAGTCCAGGCGAAATCAACGCGTCGCGCGACCTCTACGTGACGCGTAGGCCTGATCGCGCTTCGCCCTTCGCCATCCCAGAGGTCCTCGCGCCGCTCAAGAGCGGTGTCTCTGACGTCACGCTCTCGCTCGACCCGAAGGGCAAGGCCGCGCTCTTCGGGCGCGACAGTCACGTCTTCGCCGATGGCGGCGCGAACCCCAATCACGGCATCTACCGAGCCGATTGGGACGGTGGCGCCAAAGGCTTCTCCAACGTTCGCAAAGACCCGGTGGCCTATGGGGGAAACCTCCTCGGTGCCGCCTCTGTCGGGCAAGTGACGCGAAACATCTATTACGCGACAGGGCCACACCTGGCGGTCAACGAGTGGAACGCGGTGAACTCCCTCTACGAGCCGCCACGCCTCCTCGATACGCCAGGACCCGACGCGGCGGTCAACTTGCAGGTGCCTCCCGATCTGTACACCGCGAGTCAGGCCTGGCCTTCGGTATCCCGTGACGAGCTAGCCCTGTACTTTACGAGGGTCACGCAGCCGCCAGGCTACTCGCGGGGCGCCTTCCTCTTCGTCGCTCAACGGAAGAGCACCAAGGACGCGTTCGGACCGGCCCACTTCTTCCAGGAGCTCTCGCCAGTCGGGATAGCGGGAAACTACGCGGCGTGGATCTCCGACGACGCGTGCCGCATCTACTTCACGAGTCCGCGGACCGGCACCGTCGGCGGCGACGACTTGTGGATGGCGTCGCGGTAGCGACATGCCGCGAAACCCGGCCATCATCAGCGCGGCGCGAAGCCGCGCGACGGGAGCGTCCGCTTAGCATCGCCTCAGCGCGACGGCTGCGCCCTCACATCGTGGGGCCGAAGAGGACGTCATCGACGGTGACGCTCACGCCGGACGTTGGCGCGTCGAGTTCGAGAAGGCCGAGCTGGAGCGAGACGCTCTCCTCCCGTCCCTTGTCGACGAGGGGCTTCTTGTCGACGAGGGTGTTACCGTCGATCGCAACGGTCACCGCGTGGTCCACGAGGTCGAGCGCAACGTGCAGCCAGGTCCCAGCCCTGGGCACGACGAGCGAATGGGTCGGCGGGTACGCGACGCCGCCATCGACGCGCGGCACCTCCTCACCGAGCCTCAACTGGGCGGACTCCCCCGCGGCCGGGCGCGCCGTGAACAGGTAGACGATGTGGCGAGGCCTGTTTGAGGTCAGCACGATACGCGCGAGCGACGTGTAGCCGACCTGGTTGAGCAGGCCGCTGTCCATCGAAACGCGAACCTCGAGATGGAGGGGGCTGGTCGAGGGCACCTTGATGAAACGCTCGAGGCCGATGCTCAAGCCGCCGGCGTCCGCGACACCGGCGCGCCATGCCAGGGCAAAGGGCGGGGAAACATAGTTCTGGGCGTCGAGCTCGCCCGTCGCGCCCGCGCCAACTGTTGCATTGAAGCCAAATGTCGGCGCTGCGGCGTCGCCATCGAAGTCTTGGCAAAAGACGCCATCGCGCGCGCGCGCGGCGCAGAACGAACGGCCTGCCGCCCCGTCAATGAGCGCCCCGGCGTCTTGCGGCGTCGCGTTCCCGCCGGCGTCCTCCCGCAAGAGGAGCTGGCAAGAGGCGACGAACAGCAGCAAGACGGGCGCGAAGGTCGAGCGCGTCCTCACCGCTCCTTGATACCAGCAAGCCCCACGGGGGCCTAGGCTCACCACCGCGCGAAGACGCCCGCCTCGGCGGCCGGCCCCACGACGCTCGCGCCGGACTTCAGGCTCTCGCGCCTCTCGATCGACAGCGCCGCGTCGACGCCGAAGCGCGGGCTGAGCATCACGCGGCCCGAGGCCGTCACGATGTGGCTGCGAAGATCGAGGAGGTCCGCGACGCCGGGCAAGCGCTCGAGCTGGATGCCGTACGTGTAGTCGAGGCCGACGGTGATCTGCTCGTCGAGGCGCCATGCGGCTCGAAGTCCCAGCGAGTGAACCATCTCGAAGTCCGTCGTGGCCTCGCGATGCACCATGACCGACGTGCTCCAATAGCGGCCCGTGAGGTCGACGTCTTCCGTGAGCGCGAACGTGAGCGCCGGCGAAACGACGACGACGTCGCGATCGTCGCGGTATTGCCAAAAAGCTGCCGTGAGCTGCCCCGAGAGGCGATCGGTGATGGGCGTCATGAAGGTGGCGTCGAAGGCGTATTGCGGCAGCGACAGGGCAGGGGTGCTGAAGCCCGCGCTGCCTCCGACGAAGCCGCCGTTCTTGAGGTGCACGTAGACGCCCGCCGTCGGGCGACCATCGACGATGTTCGTGCGACGAAGGCCTGTGCGCGTCGGTCGCTCCGCGCCCTGACGGTTTACGACGGTCATGCCCAGCTCGAAGCGCATACGTCGATAGCGCTGCATGGCCGATGCGTCGGTCGTCGCGACGTCGTCATACCCGGAAGGGAAGACCTGAAGGCGCTGGCCGAGGCGCGCTTGCCCGACGTAGGTTCGCGCGCGCGCGGCACGGATCTCCGGATCGACGGGCGAGACGCGCTCGGCCTCCGTCAGATCGCGCCGTGCGGCGCTCACGTCGCCGCGGAGGTAAGCGATGCGGGCTCGGCGCGCCAAGAGCTCCGGCGCGATGGGCATCCGCTCGAGCCCGTCGTCGGCCTCGTGCGCCGCGTCGTCCCAGCGCCGTTGCCACATGAGCACGTCGATGAGTCCGGCGCGCGCCTCGACGTGATTCTTGCTGCGCGCGAGGACGCTGCGATAGCCGCGCTCGGCGAGCGCGAGGCAGCCGTCCCATCCGTCGAGGCGCGAAAGACCGATGGCCGCGTCGTCGTCGTCGGGATCACGCGCCAACATGGCGAGGAAGAGAGCTCGACCCCGCGGTCGGTCGAAGGGCGACACAAGCGCCTGCGCCGCGGCGAGGGTGGCGTCCCGTGTGGCGAGGAGCTCAACGCTCGCGGCCGCGTCGGCTCGGCAAATGGCATCGCGCGACAGCGCCTCGCCTGCCATGAGGCTCGTCGCCAGCGCGAACGAGGCCGCGACCAGGCGTACTGTGCACACATCTCATGCTTACACGCCCTCGCACGCGGCGAGCAACTCACGCGAAATCGGCCGGGCGCCGCCGGCGACGGTGATTTACGATGTTTCGGTGCCGACGCTCATGACGGTCGCGCAGCGCCGAAGGCCTCTCTTCGCGCTCGCCTGGATCTTGGTCGCCGCTGGCGGCGCTTTCGCTGCTTGCGGCGGCGACGCGCAAGGGGTGGGCGCCGGCGCTCTCCCCGACGGAGGCGTCGGGACCGGCGATGGCGCCCCTGGCGACGGCTCGTCAAGCGGCGATGGGCACCAGGGCCAAGACGACGGCGGTGCGAGTGTCGATGGCGACGTCGGCGACGGAGCAGACGACGGGAGCGGCGGAGGTGACGGGAGCGCTTTGGGGGACGGCGGCTCGGACGACGGCTCCGCCGGTGGCGACGGCAGCACGAGCGGCGATGCTTCGCTCGGCCTCGACGGAAGCGGGAACGACGGCGCGACGACGAGCGACGGCAGCGGCACTTCGGATGGCAGCGCGAGCGATGGCGCCGCGATTGACGCCGGGCCGCCGAAGAACCCCATCGACGGCGAAAACCAGCAGCCGGGCACCACCGAGTGGATGCTGACGACGCCCGCCAAGGCGCGTGAGATCGAAGGGTACGCGTCGACCACGAGCCTCGCGGCGGGCGAGTCGTTGTCGCTCTACGTGAACACGGCCTCGGCCAAGTACACGATGAGCGTGTACCGCCTCGGCTATTACGGCGGCCAGGGCGGCCGCGCGATGACGGCCCCGGTCGAGCTCGATGGGCACGTGCAAGCGACGCCGTCGCCCGACGCCGACGGCCTCGTGGAGTGCAACTGGGTGTCACCCACCACGGTCAATGTGCCCGCCAATTGGGTGACGGGCCAATACGTCATCAAGCTCACGACGAAAGACACGGGCAAGCAGAGCTACGTGCCGTTCGTGGTTCGCGACGACACGCGGGCGTCGAAATACCTCTTCCAGTCCAGCGTCACGACCTTTCAGGCCTACAACAACTGGGGCGGGAAATCGCTCTACGACTTCAACAGCCAAGGCGGCACGCGCGCGTCGAGGGTCTCGTTCCTTCGCCCCTACGCGCTCGGCGAAAACCCCGAGGCGGCCGTCGGCGTCGGCGCCGGCGAGCTCATCACCAACCTCCAAGGCGCGTCCCACACGGGGCCCACCGGCTGGGAGTACCCGATGATTCGCTTCTTGGAGCGTGAGGGGTACGACGTGAGCTACGTGACGAACATCGACGTACACCGCGACGCGGCGCTCGTCGCGAAACATCGCGTGTTCCTGTCCGTGGGGCACGACGAATATTGGACCCACGAGATGCGCAATCACGTGGAGTTTGCACGCGATCACGACGGCACGAGCCTCGCGTTTTTCTCCGGCAACGTGAGCTACTGGCAGGCGCGCCTCGGGGCCGCCAAGGGCGGCGCACCCAACGCAACACTCACGTGCTTCAAGGACACCGTCACTGATCCGTTCTTTGGCACCGCGGATGCTCACCAGACGACGGTCCGGTTCGGCAGCGGGACGTTGGCGCGCAGCGAGGCCGGCCTCGCTGGAGTCGCGTTTCAGGACTACGACATCAACGCGGACCTCGTCGTCGAAGGCGCCTCGAGCTGGCTCTTCGCGGGCACTGGGCTCGTCAAGGGCTCCCACCTGACGGGCCTCGTCGGCTACGAGGTCGATGGCGTCGGTGAGCCACCGCTCCCGGGCGTCAGGCCCGTGACACGCTCGCCTTGGACTACGCCGCGCGCCACGAGCGGCAACTCGGAGATGGCCGTTCGCCACCTTCCCAGCCACGCCGAGACCTTCGCCGCCGGGAGCATTCAGTTCCCCTGGGGCCTCGACGACCAACGCTTGCCGGGCGTGACGCAGCCCAACGTCGCGTCGGCGGTGGCGCAGCAAATGACGCGCAACATCCTCGATCGGCTCGCGCTCCCCCGGCCCGGCGTCGACCGCTCACCGGTGCTGTTGGATGACTCCTTCGGCGGCACCATCGACCTCGACCGGTGGTCGCTCCGCACCATCAACGAGGGCTACGCGGCGTTCGATCCGCTCGTCACGGTGGCAACGGCCGCCGGTCGTCTCAGCATCACGCCACGCGCGGGCGTCTCGGGTCTCCATCATGGCGGCGTCGTGTCGGCGCGAACGTACGCGATGATCTGCGGCTCGGCGAAGGTCGAGTTGGTGCAAGCGACGAGCAGCGCCTCCTCCGCCGACACGACCTTCGCCGTCGTCGTCGACCCCTCGCATTGGCTTCGCATGACCGTCGAGAGCGGCGCCCTCGTGATGGGTGTCAACACCGGGACGCCTTCGACGACGCAGATCGCCTACGACGCCGTCCAGCATCGGCACCTTCGCCTTCGGCACGACTGCGTCGCCAACCAGATTCGCTTTGAGACGAGCCCCGACGCGAGCGCGTGGACCGTTCGGCGAAGCGTCTCGCCCATCGAGCTCCGCGCCGCGTACATCGAGCTCGAGGCCGGCACGTACCAGGCAGAGGCCGCGCCGGGGCAGGCCCTCTTCGACGACCTGCACGTGGAGACGACGGGCGTTCGCGAAGACTTCGCCACGCAGCGCGATCCCGAGGTGCTCACGCCCGACGCCATCCACGAGGGCGGCTTCGATCGGCTCATTCCGATCTTCGTCCACGGAGGTGCGCTGCATCTGCGGCCACGAGGGGGCGTCGCCGGCCAACACCACGCGGGCTTCGCCACGACGCGCGAGATCGACTGGACCGGCGGCGCCTCTGGGCTCACGGTCCTCGCCGCGCCGAACACGTCTGCCGAAGGCAGCGTGTCCCTCGCCGTCGTGCCGCAAGGCGTCGGGTATGTGCGCGTGGCCGTGTCGGCGGGGAAGATCTTCTTCCAAGCGAAGGACACGAACTCGGTGACGTCGTCGACGAGTCTGACGTTCGATCCCACGACGCATCGGCACGTCCGCATTCGCCACGAAGCCGGGCCCGATGAGATCGTTTGGGAGACGAGCACCAACGGTTCGAGCTGGATCGAGCGCCGGCGCGCGGCACGGCCCATTCCCGTGACTGCCGCTCGCGCGGAGGTCGAGGGCGGGACGTATCAGGTCGAGACCGCACCCGGCGAGGCCATCGTCGATGACTTCTTCTTCGCAAAGTGAGGGAAGCCTTGAGCCGTCGGCCACCGTCGCCGTAACGTGAAGGTTGTGAACGTCGTGAAGGCACGCAGCGCTTTCTCGGGCAAGGCGGCGAGCGCCACGCTTCTCGTGTTGCTGGCGGGCCGCCCGGCCCACGCCGAGGAGCCAGAGCCGGTCGACCTGAGCACGTTGCCGGTGCGCCCGGCGTCGGCCACGCCTTTTGTGGCGGCCTCGGCCCCGCAGGCCCCGGTGGCGTTGTCACCGCCGGTGGGCTTCGGGAAACAAGGCCAGCTCTTCGTGACGGCCGATCGCTTGATGCCGCTCGTGAGCTACACCACGCAGTCGGTCACGATGTCGCAAGGCGCCACGGAGACGAAGATCTCCGACCGCGGAGCGTCGTTTGCGTTCTTCGTTGGTCGTGAGCCGGGCCTCGCGTCGATGCACACAGTGCCACGCCTCGCCGTCGACTACGCCGTCGTCGATCATCTCACCGTCGGCACGGCGCTCCCGCTCGCGTTTGGCCTCGGCGGCAGCCACAGCGAAGACCGAACGCAAAACGGGGGGACGACCTCTCGAAAGCACAACTCTCCCGAGATGACGGTCTTGGGCTTCGCGCCGCGCGTGGGCTACGTGCTTCCGCTCTCGCCCCGCTTCGCCTTTTGGCCTCGCGCCGGTGTGGCCTTCTACTCGATGCGAACGAAGACCGAGCAGAGCAACGAAGCCTCGGCCATCTCGACGACCGTCGACACCGACACGCTGTTTTCACTCGACCTCGATCCGCAGGTCGTCTGGAGCCCCATCGACGGGCTCTTCGTGCACGCGGGCGGCATCGCGAACTTGCCGATCTCGGGCGCACACTCCACCGAGTTCTCGCAGGCGGCGAGCTCCAGCACGCGCACCGATGACCTCTCGGTGTTTCGCGTCGGCCTCTCGGCTGGCCTCGGCGGCTGGCTGGCGCTGTAGACCACCGCGGTGCGCTCAGGGCAGTTTGCAGGCTACACCAATCGACACGTTTCGCTTGTAGAGCTCGGCGATCTCCTCGAACGAGAGGACCCGATCCCACACGGCGAGTCGTCCATCTCGCCTAGCGGCGCCGTGGCGAGCACACCGCCCAGCCGGAGCGTCGCGAGCGGCCGATAGTTGGGCGCGAGCGCGAATGTCGGCGGCGCCTTCTCAGCGCGAAACGGCACCAGCAGGTTGCCGGCGTCGTCCGCCGTTTGGGCCAGGTAGGCGGCCGCGTCGACGCCGCTGTCGCCGAAAACCTCGCCAAGGGCGTAACGGTAGCGGAGGGCCTGCACGGTCTCCAGCATAGCGGCCTTCAGCTTGCACGCTTGCCCTGCGGCGTTTTCGCGCTACCTGAACGTCGTGCGTGCGCTCGTAGGCTGTCTCCTGCTCGTGACCGCCGGGACAGCGGCGCCTTTCGGCTGCGGACCGCACGAGACCGACGCGTCGCCGCTTGCCTCGGCGAGCGACGTGGACGCGTCGCCGGACGTGCAATCGGCCGCGCCGCCGGACGGGGCCGCCGCGGTCGATGCCGAGGCCGACGCGCTTGCCACGCCGGATGCCGCGCTTGCGCCGCCCGTGAGCGTGGGATTGGGCGTCTCCTACCAACGCGTCGGCGTTGGCAACGCCGTGCTGGTGGTCTACGGCGGCTACACCGCCGAGCTCTCCTGGACCGAGGCTTGGGCGCGCGAGCTCGTGCGCGCATCGCTTGGCGTGCGCGGTGTCGGCCACGTCTACGCGGCGCAGGGGCCGAAGGATGCGAGTTACACCTCCAAGGAGATCGGCAACTCGGGCCTGCGCGCGCACCTCGCGGCGCTGACGCCCGGGGCGTCTTTCATCCTCGTCGTCGCGCACTCGAGCGGCTCGTACGTCGCCCACGAGCTCATGCAGCAACTCGACGCGGCGAACGCCGACGCGGCGCTCAGCAAGCTCGTCTACGCGAACCTCGACGGCGGTGAATCGGGCTTCGACGCAGGCCTCGCGGCCAAGCTGCGTCGCGCCCTGTTCGTCTTTGCCCGGGACCCGTCGCTCGCGAGCGGCCTCTCGGCCAACGCCAGCACGGCCACGGCGCTCGGCGCAAAGTACGCCGCCTTCGGCGGGGCGTTCGAAGTGTTGGTGCCCGGCACCGGCTGCAACTCCGGGGCGAAGTGGTGCCTCCACGACGTCGTCGTCACCCATCGGCCGCACGACCCCGCGACCTTCAACCTGTCGCTCGACTACACGGATTTCCAGAACCGCCCTGTGACGACGGAATACATCGACGCGGTGGCGACCTACCTCATGTGAGAGGCGGCCGGTCAGCGGCCGTCGCCGTAGGGATTGGGCGGGGCGCGATCGGGCGGGCGTGTCGGTGCCGTTCGCGGGCGCGCTCGCGGCGCGGCGCTCCGCACGGGCGGCGTCCCTTGCGGCAGGGCGGACGCCGATGCGGAGACCGCGCTCTCCATGGGTGCTTCGGTGGAGCGTGCTTCGGCGGAGGGGGCTTCGACGGACGTTGAGGGCGAAGGCGGCGGCGCGGCCCCCGCTGCCAAAGTCGATGGCGTCGGCGCCGCCGGTATGGCCACGGCGGGCGCCACGACGGTGCGCGCCTCCTTCTTAGCAACGCCGAGTCCGGCTCCAACGAGCAAGAAGAAAGCGGTCGCTAACGCCGCACGCCGCGCAGTCTTTCCGCGCGGCTCTTTGGCGGCGGCTTCGCTGGTCGGGATGCTTCGCGACGAAACCCCCGTGGCGAACGTCGGAACTCCCGGCGCGTCGCCCGGCGGCGCTTCAGCGTAGGCCTCGCCAACCTCGCCCGTGAAGAGAGGCGCACGAACGGCCGTCTCGCTCGGCTCGCCGACGATCACCGGTACGTCGATGTCGAGGGTGCCCGTGGCATCGGCGCGCCCGACGACGCGCACCGAGCTCTCGCTCTGGGCCGCACTCTTGTGAATGAGGGCGCGACGATGGGCGAGCGCCGGCCCCGCGACCCGGCGCACCGCGGTGGCGACCTCGCCGACCGTCGCGAGCATGCCGGCGGCGCGCGCCGCCGCCTCGATGGCGTCGCCAAACGCGCGCGCGCTCGGCCAACGCGCCGAAGGTGACCGGGCGAGCGAGCGAAGCACGATCTCGTCGAAGGTCGTTCCGAGCGACGGCGTGACCGTCGATGGCGCGACCACCTTGCCGGCCAGCACGTGCCTCAGCGTCTCCACCTCGTTGGCTCCGCGAAAGAGCCTCGTGCCGGTGAACGCTTCCCACGCGACCACGCCGAGCGCGAAGACGTCGCTGCGCACGTCAAAGCGGCCGCCCTCCACGTACTCCGGTGGCATGTACGCCACCTTCCCTTTGAGCGTCCCGGTCGCCGTCTTGCCAACTTGACTGTCGGTGCCCTCCGTCGTCTTCGCGATGCCGAAGTCGCTCACGCGCGCGATGCCGTCGATGCCGATGAGGATGTTCTGCGGCGAGACGTCGCGGTGAACGAGGCCGAGCGGCTCACCCCGTTCACCGGTCGCCGTGTGAGCCGCTTCGAGGCCCTGCGCCGCGTCGAGCAAAATGCGCGCGACGACGCCCGCGGGCAGGCGAGGCGCGCCGGAGCTGAGGGGCGCGAGCTCGGAGAGGGCGGCGCCCTCGACGTAGTCCATGACGAGGAGCAGCTCGCCTTCGAGCAGCTCGACGGCCTGAACGGCGACCACGTTGGGATGGTGGATGCGCGCGGCGATCTTGGCCTCGGCGACGAGCATCTTCGCAAAGGAAGGATCTTCGAGCAGGTGCGCGTGCGCGCGCTTGATGGCGACCTCGCGGGAGAAGCCGGCGGCGCCGGTGCGACGTCCGACGTAGACCGTGGCCATTCCACCGGACGCGATGCGAAGGAGAAGCTCGTATTGCGACGAGCTCGGAAGCTGATCGCGATGCGTGGTGAGCGCACCGACGCGCGGGCCTGCTTCCATGATCAGCGCCGCGCCACCGAGGCTTGCGATGACCACCGCACGAAGAAGACACCAAGCGCCGCCGTGACCGCCGCGAAGGCCGCCGTGCCGATGATGAGCACGTTGGTCCGAGCCTGCGCATCGTGGCCCGCGGCGGCGGCGCTGTTGGTTGGCGCGCGGGCGAACGACGCGTGTTGGTCGAGGGTGTCGAGCCCCGACGCGACCGACGCCGCGCCACCGGCGGCTGTGAGCCCGGCGAGCGTCCAAAACCACACGGGCGACAGCCCCCGACGGGACGACGGTGAGGTCGCTTCCGGTGCCGTCGGCGGCGGTGCCACGACGGCGGTGGATGGGGCCGGCCGCGCAGCAGGGACGGCCAAAGCACGGTCTCTTGTCACGGGAACGACGACCGTGAGGCTCGCGCCGGCGTCCAGCGTGATGGTGCGCCTCTCGGCGGCGACGCCTGCACCGAGCTCGAGCACGTGGGCCCCCGGCAGCGTCCACGCGGGGCCCGCTGCGACCTCCACGCCGTCGAGCCGCGCGGTGCACGTCGGCGCCGCGTCGCCGCACGACACGACGACGCGCGCGACGCGGCCGGCGAAGCGCGCAGCCACCGACTCTCGTACGTCGCTCAACGCGTCGCGGGCCCGCGCCCGCTCGACGAGGTTCATGCATAGGACAGCGTCTTCGACGCGAGCGCAGCTGACGAGCGCGAGCCTGAGCGCGGTCTCGTTGGGCGCGAGCGTGTCGGCGCGCGCGAAGGCAGGCCCGGCGACGCCGAAGTCGCCGGCGTCGTAGGCCTGCGCGCCGGCGCGATAGCTCACGCGAGCCTCCGAGAGGCGCGGATCTTCCGCGCGCGCGTCGCTGGTCCATGCGCCGAGCCCAAAGGCCAAGGCGGCCCAGCGGAGCGAGCGAGCGGCGGACATTGCCGTCAGGATAACAAGGTGGAGCGCGCGGGGCCCGCCGAAACCCTGTAAATCAGGCCCGAGGGCTCGGCTTCAGGCCTTCGCGAGGCCAAATTTTACGAGCAGCTTCCCGAGGTAGGTTCGATCCAGCCCCGCCACGCGCGATGCCGCGCTCTGGTTGCCGCCGGTGCGCGCCATGAGCGCCTGGAGGTAGGCGCGCGTGAAGCGGTCCGCGAGGTCGTCCTTCTGATCCGCGTAGGGGCGCGACGGGTCGACGAAGTCGGCGATCGCCGAGTCGATGGATGTCGGGTGCACCGAACGCTCCGTCGGCAGCGCGCCCAGCGCGCCGTAGGCCTGAATGGCGTTTCGGAGCTCTCGCACGTTGCCGGGCCACGCGCGGTTCTTCAGCGCCTCCAAAACCGGCGCAGGAAGCGCGCCAACGCCGAGGCTCTCGGCGAGCACCTTGACGATGGCTTCGATGTCGGCGGGGCGTTCGCGAAGCGGAGGGATAGCGAGCGTCACCACGGCGAGGCGGTAGAAGAGATCCTCGCGGAAGCGACCCGCGCTGCTATCGACCGCGAGGTCTCGGTTCGTCGCCGCGACCACTCGCGCACGCACGACGTGGGTCGCGTCGGCGCCGACGGGCCGCACCTCGCCCGTTTCGAGCGCTCGCAGGAGCACCGGCTGAACGTCGATGGGGAGCTCGCCGACTTCGTCGAGAAAGAGCGTGCCGCCGTCGGCGGCGTCGAAGGCCCCTCGGCGATGGTCGGTCGCTCCCGTGAAGGCGCCGCGCCTGTGACCGAAGAGCTCGCTCGCGACGAGATCCCTCGGAATGGCGCCGCAGTTTACGGCGACGAAGGGGCCGGCCTTCACGCTTGAGCCATCGTGGAGCGCGCGCGCGACGAGCTCCTTGCCCACGCCTGATTCGCCGAGCACGAGCACCGGCACGAGCGAGCCTTCGAGCCGCGAGAGCGACGCGAAGATGCGGCGCATGCTCGGCGTCGCGCCGACGATGCCGCGGTACTCGTCGCCTTCGAAGGCCAGCCCGTCGAGGCCTTCCGTGTCGGCGTCGAGCGCCACCGTCACGGCGCCGACGGTGATGCGCGCGCCGAGCGAGAGGGTGACGCGCTCGACGCGCTGACCGAGGTAGAACGTGCCGTTGCGGCTCCCCTTGTCGGTGAGGCGTACGCCCTCCGGCACGATCTCGAGTTCGACGTGCTGCCGCGAGACGGTCTTTTCGTCGATGACGATGGCGCAGCCGGCGCCAGCGCCGATCAAGCACTTCCCCGATGCGAGGCGCATCTTCGAGGGCTTGGCTGGCGCGCCAAGGACCCGAATGAAGGCCCCGAGGGGACGGGGCGGCGCACCACGAACGATGGTCGCCGTCCCGTCACTCTTCTTGGAGGGGCTCACCCCCGCGAGTCTATCAAAGGCGGATCAGGGCTTCTGCGGATCCTTGTTCGCGTCGGGCGGCGGCTGCGTGGGTGCCCCAGCACAACAGGTGACCTCCGCCAAGCGAGCCATTCCGTCGGTCTGATCCAGGTTCGCTTCCTGGCACGGTACGGTGACCGCGATGTTGCTCATGGTGAGCCCGCGTTGTGCGCACGCCGCCTCCGCCTTGTCGAAGAGCACTTGCTTGGAGAGGCACGTCACCTTGTCGCCGACGGAGATCGACAGGCATGCCTGCGGGGGCGGTTGCGGGGGCGGCGTCGGACCGGGGCAGCAGATGGCCACCGAAGCTCCGTTCGCGCCCTCCTCGAGCCCCGTCAGCGTGAGCTGCTTGCCGTCGCAGACGCGGGCTGCATCGCCTTTCGGATCGGTGCCGCCCGTTTGCGGTTTGTCGATCGGCATCCGGATGCACGGATTGGGCGGCGGCACAGCGGCGCAGCAGGTGAATTTCACGGTCTGATACGAGGCGTTGCCGTCGGGCGGCAGAGGCTGTCCCGGCTTGTCGCTCGGGTCTGTGGGTTGACCGTCTTGCCCGATGGGGTTGGTGACGCCGCATGCGGCCGAGAAGGTGGTGCTCGTGAGCGTGGTGCCCTGCGCCGCGCAAGCGGCCCCAGCGATCTGGGACCAGGCGTGCGCGCCGAGGCAAGCGGTCGCCGTCAGCGACACGTCGGAGCAGGTTCCACCGGGGCTGGGCGGCTGCGTGGGCACGCACTGGCTCGGGTCGAGCTTGCACTTGTCGTTGTCATCGCCGAAAAGGCGCTGCCCCGAACTCGAGCTTGTGGGCTCGGACGAACCGCAGGCCACCGCGGCGGAGGCGAAGACGACGAGAGCGAGAGCGGGAATGCGCGACATGAGTGACCTCCTCGGGGAATGAGGACACTGTCGCAACGGCCGTGCCGCTCGAATTCAGCCGAGATCTCGCCGGTCCATGGCGGGCGCGTCGGCCTCGACTCCGCACCCTGCGGAGTCGACTCCGCAGTTCAGTTGCAGAAGACGACGGCGCCGGCGCATTTGCCGTTGTTGATGTCGCCTTGCGGGCAGAACTGCTTCTTCAAGCAGGCACAGTCGCCCAGGCACGACGGGTCGAGCTCGCAGCGGTCCACCATCGCGTGCTCACGGGCTCGGTCCTCCACCGCGACGCCGCCGTCGCCTTGGCACCGCACGAAGCCCACCGTTGCCTCGCCCTTGCCAGGCTGCGCGGGGCAATCGGTCCCGAGGTCCACCCCGTTCGCGAGCGGCGTGCACGGCTGATCGTAGAGCACGCCATCGCAACCGCAGTAGAGCGCGGGCGGGAGCTTGTTTGGCGCGCAGTAGTCCATCGAGCTTTGGCGCGACGCGCACGTCCCCGCCTGACCGGACTTGCCGCAGTCGAAGGCCGCGAAGGTGCAGAGGTCGGTCGGCGCGCAGTCGGCGTTGCTGCGGCAGCCGGTGGAGGCGTCTCGTTGTGTCGGGTCCGTCGGGACTGTGGTCCCGCTATCGGAAGACACGGGCGGGGTCGCCCCGTCCTGTCCAGCGTCCAGCGAAGCGTCGCCACGCCCGGAAGTCGACGCAGGCACCGTCCAATCGAGCGAGCACCCCAAGGAAACGGCTGACGTCAGCGCCGCAAAGCGAAGGAGGCGACCACGCACCAGCGGAGTGTACCGCATGCGCCGGCGGGAGCCGCGGCTCGCGTCAGCGAATTGAACGTCCGCGTCGGCCGCAAGCACACGCGTCTTCCGCAACTGTCGCGATTCTGGACGCACCCCCCCCCTCGGGTGTTAAAGAAGGTCCGCTTGGGCGCGCCCCAGGCGAACGACCATGAGCCTTCGCGGACGATTCAGCCAAAGCGCGAGCGCAAAGCTGCTCCTCGTGGCCGGGATCACGCAGGGGCTCGCTCTCGGTGTCGGCGCCTACACGTTCCGCTACGCCAAGGGGCTCTCGTATTTCAAGACAGACCCGGCGGCCTGCGCCAACTGCCACATCATGCAGAGCCAATACGACGGGTGGCAGAAGTCGAGCCACCACACGGCCGCCAAATGCGTCGACTGTCACCTGCCGCACGAGTTCTTCGCCAAATACCTCGCCAAGGCCGAGAACGGTTGGCGCCACGGGAAGGAATTTTCCCTCGACACGTTCGCGGAGCCCATCGCACTCAAGCCGCGAAGCTCCGAGATTCTTCAAGCCAACTGCCGCAGATGCCATGGCTCGTTGGTCGAAGCCGTAGCGGGAAGCACGTCCGAGTCTCCCGTGGGGACGTGCGTGCATTGCCACCAGAGCGTAGGGCACGGCACGCGCGCTGCGCTCGGCGGTCCGCTGCGTGCGCGCGAGCTAGCCCACATGAAGGTCGCACCGCCTAACCCGACCGCACCCCTACCGCCTTCGTCCAAGTAAGCGAGTCCGCCCATGCCCGATCCCTCATCGTCCTTCTGGAACAGCCGCGGCGCCGTCGTCGCCGTCATTGTTGCGTCCGCCGCCGTTGGCGTCGGTGTCACAGCGCTCTTGACGAACATCTTCGAAAAGAAGGTCGAGCAGCAGCAGGCGCACGTCCGCGTCGTCGACGTCGGCGAGGACGATACGGACGCGGAGAAGTGGGGACGCAACTGGCCGGCCCAATACGATGGCTACAAGCGGACCGCGATTCACACGAGCACGCGCTTCGGCGGCCACGCGGGGAGCGAAGCGTTGCCGGAGCAGAAGATTGACCGAGAGCCTTGGCTCAAACGAATGTTTCTCGGCTACGCCTTCTCGATCGACTACCGCGATCGTCGCGGCCACGCGTACATGCTCACCGACCAAGAGGGCACCAAACGCCTCACGAAGCCCCAGTCGGGCTCGTGCCTCCATTGCCATGCGTCAGTCATGCCCCTCTATCGCGAGCTTGGGCAGGGCGACGCCATGAAGGGCTTCGAGCAGACGTTCAAGTTCAGCTACCAAGACCTCGACAAGAAGCTCCACGACAGCGGCCACGCGCACCCCGTGAGCTGCGTCGACTGCCACGACCCCAAGACGATGGCCCTTCGCGTGACGCGACCCGGCTTCATCAAGGGCATCGCCGCCCTCGCGGCCTCTGACGCCCCGACGCCCGGTATGCCCAGCATCGCCGAGTGGCGAGCTGCCAAGCGCGGCGGCGCGTACGATCCGAATCGAGAGGCGACCCGCAACGAGCTCCGTTCCTTCGTCTGCGGACAGTGTCACGTCGAGTACTACTGCTCGACCAAGATGCCGCTCACTTTCCCCTGGGGCAAAGGTCTCAAGGCGGAGGACGCGGAGGCGTTTTGGAACGAAACCAAGTTCGCCGACGGCGCGACCTTCAGCGACTACACGCACAAGGAGACCGAGGCGCCGATCCTCAAGGCGCAGCACCCCGAGTTCGAGCTGTGGAGCCAGGGTATTCACGCTCAAAGCGGCGTGTCCTGCGCCGACTGCCACATGCCATACATGCGAGAAGGCGCCAGCAAGGTGAGCGATCACTGGGTGCGCAGCCCGCTGCTCAACGTCAACCGCGCGTGCCAGACCTGCCACCGCTTCGGTGAAGACGAAATGAAGCGCCGCGTCGACATCATCCAGGGCCGCACCTACGACCTCATGAAGCGCGGCGGGACGGCCATCGTCGACCTCATCGACGCCATCGTCCGCGCCAAGGCCCAGGGCGTGGCGCCCGACGCGCTCAAGGCGGCCCAGGCGCTTCAACGCAAGGCGCAGTGGCGCCTCGACTTCATCGCCGCGGAAAACAGCATGGGCTTCCACGCGCCCCAGGAAGCCGCACGCGTCTTGGCCGAGGCCATCGACTTCGCGCGCCAGGGGCAGCTCGCGTTAGGCGCGGTGCCAGCGGCGCCGTCCGTGGTGTCGTCACCGAGCGACGCGGGCACAGACGCCAGCGGTCCGCCAGCAGCGAAGGCGCCGAAGGCTGGAGCGTCAGAGCCGCTCCAGGATCGTCGTTGATGGCAACGGCGCGAGCAAAGCAGGGGGCCTGAGTGTCGCTCGGCGCCGGCGAGGGGCTGATCATCGCGTTGCTCCTTGCCCTGACGCTCGGGGTCCAGGCCGGCGTCACCCTTGTCCTCTTCTCCTGGGCGCGGCGCGTTGCGGCTCGGCGTCCAACACCCTGGTTGCTCCGTCTCCGTTACCTCCCCGTGGCCGGCTTCGTCGCGTTCGTTCTTGCGGGCGGCGCTGCTGGCTTCTTTCTGATCCGCGCATTCGCCGCGGCCGCGGCCGCTCACCCCGAGGACAAGGCACGCACCCTCGCTGAGGCGATCTCGGCGGCGATGAACGCAGCGGTCCTCCTGGGAGCGCTCTCGTGGCTGTTCTACGGCGGCAGCGTCGTGGCGTCGCTCGTAGGCAGTCGCCGCGGGGACGCTGACCGCTGATGCCAGACGCGGTGTGCCGGCCCGTGCGACGATGACGCCCATGCCCACCTACGACGTGATCGTCGCCGGCGTCGGCGCCATGGGGTCGGCCACGTTGTGGCAGCTCGCGCGCAGGAAGAAGAAGGTGCTCGGCCTCGAGCGCTTCGACATCCCTCACGCGATGGGCTCCTCGCATGGCACCAACCGCATCATTCGCCTCGCGTATTTCGAGCACCCCTCGTACGTGCCGCTCCTTCGGCGCGCCTACGAGCTCTGGCGAGAAACGGAGCAACGCTTCGGCGAGCAGCTCCTCTACGTGACCGGCGGCATCGACGCTGGTGCGGAGACGAGCCGCGTCGTGACCGGTTCGCTGGAAGCTTGCAAGGTGCACGGACTCGCGCACGAGCTGCTCTCGGCGAAGGAGCTCGCGAAGCGGTATCCGGCGTACCAGCTCCCGGAGGGTCACCTCGCCAATGTGCAGCCCGACGCGGGCTTCGTCCTTTCCGAGCGCGCCATCGTGGCGCACGCGAGCATGGCGATGGCGGAGGGCGCGGAGATTCGCGCGCGCGAAGCCATCACGAGCTGGGCGCCGACGGCCGGCGGCGGCGTTCGCGTGACGACCACGCGAGGCGTCTACGAGGCGGCGCGGCTCGTCCTATCGACGGGCGCGTGGATGGCGGAGCACGTTCCGGCGCTGGCCGAGAAGGCGGTGCCCGAGCGGCAAGTCCTCGGCTGGTTTCAACCGAAGGCGCCGGAGCTCTTTCGCCTCGGCGCGTTTCCCGTGTCGGTCGTCGAGCTCTCCGGGATTCACACCTACCAATTCCCTGTCTTCGGCGTCCCCGGCTTCAAGATCGGCGTCTACCACCACAGGTACGAGCGTGGACCCGCAGACTCGCTCTCGCGCGAGCCAACCGACGAAGACGAAGCGACCCTCCGCCACGCCCTGCGAGCGCTCTTTCCCGCAGCCGACGGGCCGACGCTTGCGCTCAAGGCGTGCCTCTTCACGAACACGCCCGATGAACACTTCGTGGTC
The DNA here is from genome assembly GCA_016703425.1 of Myxococcales bacterium. NCBI lineage: Bacteria > Pseudomonadati > Myxococcota > Myxococcia > Myxococcales > Myxococcales bacterium. Next base: position 116,566 of record JADJCA010000015.1, on the reverse strand, counting down.
GATACGCTGCCAGGCCTGCCGCAGGTCGTTGTGGCGTCACCGTGCTCCGGGCACGGCTTCAAGTTCGCGAGTGTCATCGGCGAGGTGCTGGCGGACCTCGCGACGACCGGCTCGACGCGGCACGATCTGTCGCTCTTTGGGCTTGGAAGGTTCGGCTCGTAGGCCCGTCGGCGCGGAAGGTGCGGCGCTCGCCGCTGTGGTCGCCGCGTCGCGCGCGCTTCCGCGCCGGGCTTCACGGTGTCAGAGGGCCCATCTCGCAAACGATGACCTTCGTGGACCCGCATGACGTGGCCTGCCGCGGCCCCGACTTTGCGGCTGCTAGGCAACCGCCGTCCGATGATGGCTCCCCCGACTGCCAGTTGGAAAAAATGAACGGCTCCCCCGTGTTCCACTGCCAGGTTGCGCCGCCATCGAAGCCCATGGCGCCCAGCGCGATCGGGGTGCCGGGGATCAGCTGATTGACTTGGATCAACTCGCTTGCGCACGTCACCGTCGCGAGGTAGCCGCCCGCGTCCTTGCAAAACCACACGCCTTCGCTAGGACGGAGGTTGCCGCCGCCCTCGGGGATGAAATAGCAGCGGCCGAACCAAGGCGTGACGCCCGTCGGGCACGCGGTCGCATTGCCTTCGGGTGGGCAGCCCAGTCCGGTATCGGCCCGGGGCCTGTCGCCATCGGTGTTGTCCGGCGCGTCCGTGGCAGACGCATCGGTGGCCGGCGCCGCTTCAGCTATCGCGACCGGGCCCGTCTCCGCGCCGATCGGCGGCTCCGTCTCCGCTCCGTTGGGCGGCGCCGCGTCTGCCGAGACATCGTCCGTGCCGCTCAAGAGTGCCTGGCAACCAAACGCGCAGGCCACCAGTCCGCCGGCGGCCTCATCCTTGCGGTCTATCGGCGCGCACGTCGAAGGCGATAGGGGATATCGGCGAAGCGCCGCGCGCCGCGTCAAGGAAGCTCGGCGGTCCCGTCGTTGACGTCGAGACCCGCACCGAGGTCCTTCGACTCGGGACGACCCGATGTGGGGCCGGCCCAAGACGTCCCGTCGCGCGTCGCGGCCTTCGCCTGCACTGTGTAGGTGTCGCTGCCGCCGACGTCGAGGAAGAGGCCGTAGGTTGGCCAGCCGCCCCGGTTGAGCGACGGATCGGAGCCCATGGCGGCGCCGTAACACCGTCCGCCAAGCGAGTCGGTCTCGCCGCGGTAGGTGTCGTCGCCGCCGATGTTCAAGAAGACCCCGATGCCGTTGTCGTTGCCGGCGCCGAGGCCGAGCACGTTGGCGCGCACCTTGTCGTTGCCGCCGAGGTCGATGAGGAACGCCACGCCAAAGTCGTGACCGACGCCGGGCCCCGTGGCCGTGGGCGGAAGCTCTTGGTTGATCTCGTCGTCGCCGCCTTCATCGAGGAGCACGGCGTGGGCGAAGTGCGCCGTCGTGGCCTGCGTGTAATAGAAGTCGTCGTAGCGATCGTTGCCGGCGCGATCGAGCAGGAGCCCGGTCCCGAACCAGTAGCCGCTCGCCTGCGAGGCCACCGACGCGCGGTAGCGATCGTTGCCGGCGTAGTCGCGCAAGACACCAATGCCGCCGCTCATGTAGTGCTCGGTCGCGTCGTCGCGGCGTCCATAGCCGACCCCTTGGGAGAAGCTCTGGTTGCCGCGGCCCGGGATCTGCGGCGTCCAGTAGAGCGGGTCGCCCCCGAAGGCCGGATCGCCGACGTCGGCGAGGTATTCGTCGTCGCCGTCTTTGTCGACGAGCGCTCCGAAGCCGCGCACGTAGCCGAAGCCCTGCGACGTGTAATAGGTGCGGCGCACATCTTTGCCGCTCACGTCGATGGAGAGGCCGATGCCGAACATCGCGGAGCCCTGTCCGAGCGCCTCAACCTCGTAGACGTCGTCGCCGCCGGCGTCGTACAGCACGCCGACGCCGAGGCCGCCAAAGCCCTGGGACATGCGGAGCGAGCGATAGGTATCGCCTTCCGTGCCGAGGTCAAACAGCATGCCCACGCCCAAGAGCCCCGCGCCTTGCCTGGGTGTCGTCGAGAGCGATACCGGACCGTCGTCGTTCTTTGGAACATCGACCGGCGTGTAGCGACCGGCTGCGTCGGAGGGGAGCCGCGCGCCGTCTTTTGCGTTGGGCACCTCGTCGTAGCCGTAGCGATCCTTGCCGCCGAGATCGATCGCAACGGACACGGCCTTGCCGTTCTGCGGCGCGCCGGCCGGGATCCGGTAGGTGTCGTCGCCGCCCGTGTCGAGCACCAACAGGACGTCGCTGCCGATGGCGGCGTCGTTCGGGGAATACGTGTGCTTTGCACCATCGCGCAGCACGATGCTGCCGAGCGGCGTCGGCACGGTGACCTCGAAGCCGGTGACGTCGCGAAAGCGCGTCAGGTTGGCCGACTCGACGGCGAGCGCGAGGCGCGCTGCGTAGGTGGCCATGGCGCCGGTGTCGAAGTCTCGCAGCGCGTCGCGAACCCGAGCGCCGCCGACGTTGAAGGCCTTCCCGCGGACCACGAGCTGGCTCACCTTGAGGAGTTCGGTCTTGAGATCCGCGTAGGGGCCGAGCGCCTTGGCCTGCGCTGCCGGGCCTTCGCCGAGGATGCGCACGATGGGCGAGAGGGCTCGCTGCAGCTCGAGCGGCACCGCTGCCACGCCGGCCGTCAAGGCGTCGTCGTCGGCGTCCGCGCCGGCTCCGCGCAAGAGATCCGCGATGGCTCGCGCCAACGGCGCCGCCTCGGTTGCCGGGCCCACGAGCTCGGCGCCGGGATCGCACGCCTCAGCGACCGGCTTGCCGAGGCGCGCTTGTGCGAGCGCGATGGCTTCTGCGACGGGTCGTTCGGAGGCGGCGGCGAGGTCGAGATCGGCGCCGAGGTTCTTGGCGAAGCCCGGCAAGAGGAGCGGATGGTCGTGGATCTCGTCAACGTACGAGAGGCGGTAGGCGTCCTTCGTGAAGGTGAAGGCATCGCGCCAGGTCGGCGGGTAGGTCAGCGTGCAGCGGTCCTTGCCTAACTTGGCCAGCGCTTCGTCGAGGCGGTCCGGTGCTTGAGGTTTGGCGACGCAACCTTGGGCGTCCAGCTTCGGCACGCCGGCGGTGAACGCGCTCACGCACTTCGGTGCGCCGAGGCCCGTCGGCGAAGCGCCTTCCGTCGAGGCGTCGGCCGTGGACGCCGTGGCCGTCGCGTTCGTCGTCGAGCCTTCACTGGAGCAAGCCGCGGGGACCACGGCGATCGAAATAAGCGCGAGAACGACCGCGCGACGGGATTTCAGCATCTCGCGCGCACCATTGTCGGTGGCGCCGGCCACGCAAGGCGCCGTCCGGAATAGTCCGTGGTGTTGTCCGTCGCCTCGAGGGCTCCCGCCGCCCGGAGCGGCTCGACCTACAGCGCGTCCGTCTCGGCGATCGTCTGCGTCTCGGCCTCTGCGGCCCGCTCCCATTCGCGGAAGGCCGCGTCTTCGAGCACCGCCGCGCAATACGCCGCTGCCGCGCCCTCGAGGGGGACGCCGTACGTTCGAAGGCGCGTACACACCGGCGCGAACATCGCGTCGACGGCCGTCCGCGCGCCAAACAGAAACGGCCCGCCCGCAGGCGCGCCAAAGTCACGGCGCGTCGCCGTGAAGATGTCGACGACGCGCGCGAGATCGGCGCGCGTGTCGCCGGGCCAGTCGCGAGGCGTCGTGCGTCGCCGGATGTTCATTCCGAGGTCGCGGCGCAACGCGCCGAAGCTCGAGTGCATCTCGCACGCAAGGGAGCGACAGACGGCGCGCGCCATCGGCTCGTCGGGCCAGAGCTTGCCCTGTCGCGACACCTCGGCGGCCCACTCGATGATCGCGAGTGAATCCCAGATGCGCGTCTCGCCGACGTGGAGCGCGGGGACGCGTCCCGACGGGCTCAAGGCCAAAACTTCCGGGATCTGTGACTTGCCGTAGCCCGGACCTCCCAGGAACACGACGCGCTCGTCAAAGGGAATTCCCGCCCACTTGAGGGCGAGCCACGGCCGGAGCGACCACGACGAGTAGTTCTTGTTGCCGATGACGAGGAGGGGCTGGAGTTGAGGCGAGGACACGTGAGAGGACGCGGGGCTCATGCTTCGCGCAGCATCGCCCACAACGAACGCGCTGTCAGTCAACGCCGCGGCGCGGGTCCGCGCTGCCGACATCGACGCGAAAAACACGCCCTCTGGCGTCGACGGGCGTCGCGCTCGGACGCGACCACGCGCGCGTCATCGACCGCATCGCGCTCGGCCCCGTCCAGGCCGCCGCGCGGCCAGCGCAACCGTCGAATGCGAGCGCCACCGTGAAGCCGGGTGCCAGGTCGCCGCGGAGCGAGTCGACGAGATCGCCGTTGTGTTTGCCCACCATGCGCAAGTTCTCTTGGGCGCGCGCCATCGTGTAGCCGGCCTCGCCCACGGTCACCGCCGTGCTCGGTTCGAAGAAGAACGCGCGCGGCGTGTCGCACGCCCCCTTCGGGACGTCGGACTTGCGAACGAAGCACGCCGCGAACGAAGCCGCGAACCACGCGAGAAGACCAACAACGGGCGCAAGCGCGAGCCACCTTGGACTTTCCCCAGCCTCGCTCGCACGCGGGTGAGCCCCTGCCGTCGCCATTCGCTCGTCGGCCCGCGCGATCCAAGGCAGGACCGCCATGAAGCTCAAGGTGGACGCTTGGAGCTGCGCGCTCTCGGTGATCCACGGAGGCGTGAGGAACGCGGCGCTGACGGTGCCGGCGAACACCAAGAGCGCCGCCTCGCCTACGCGCGATAGGGTCCCGCGCCGCCACGCGCGCGCGGCGCGCCACGACTCGCGGAGGAGCGCGAGGGCGTAGAGGCCGCCGAGCGTGGCCATGAAGATCAGGTTGAGCGCGCGGTAGAGGCCGGCGTTGTCGACGAGTCGTCGGGCCCGTTCGCCCAAGGTGCCTGAGCCCTCCAGGTGCGTGTCGTCAGGTGCGTAGTGAATGACCGAGAACGTTCCGTGGGGACCCGCTACGAACGAACCCGCGCTCCGAAAGATTCCGAAGACGAGCCACGGCCTCTCGGCGATCTCGCGCCCCAAGAGACGCAAGGTCGCGTTCATGCGCTCCGCTTGTGGCAGGTCGGCAACGTCGCGGTGGACCTCGCCCAGGTACGTGAACTGCTCGCCGTGAACGGCGCCGTAGAGGACCGGCGGAAACTCGCCGCCCATGCGCCCGAAGCCGTCGCCGAGCGAGCGGATCAACGACGCGTTCGCGATCGCGGCGGCGCCGAGCGACAAGGCGCACAGGAAGGCGAGCCTTCGCCCGCGGGCTTCGGCGCGGCGTGCGATCCAGACGACCAAGAGCGGCAACGCGACGAGAGGCCCCGGGGGGCGCGCGAGAAGCGCCACGCCGAGACACAAGAACGCGACCGGCAAGAGAGGCCCGCCTCGCAGCGTTCGGCCGCCGTGGGGCGTCGCCGCGAGCAAGAGTCGGAAGGCCACGAGGCCTGCAATGGCGGCGAGCGCCTCCGTCGCGACCACAAAGAGGTAGCGCCGCAGGAAGAAGGCGAAGACGACGAGGACGACGGCCAGCGCGCGCCAGCCATAACGCGCGCCAAGCTCTCGCGATACGGCTCCCATCAAGAGCGCGGCCACGAGCCCGAAGACGCCGAGCGCCGCGCGCAGGTCGAAGCCCGTGAGCGACATGACGCCGGCGAGGCTCAAGGGATAGAGCGGACGCATCGCCGTCAGCGTCGCCGGCGTGCTCAGCGGCAAGCCGTGGACGAGACGCCAGGTGTTGGAGAGGAAACCCTCGGCGTCGCTCCACGGAATGATGCCGCCGACGAGCGCGTGGCGCCCTTCGAGTCCGGTCCATAGTTGGTGCGCGAACGATGAGGCTCCCACGGCGACGAAGAAGGCCATCGTGAGCGCCAGGCCGACTCGTCTTGAGAGCGGCACCGTGAGCCACGCAAAGAGCGACGCCATGGGCACGAAGACGAGCGCGTCATAGCGCGGCAAGACGCCGCCCACGACGAGTGCCGCGTGCGTCAATGCGAGCGCGAGAGCGGCGACGGCGCGCAGTCCCGGCGACGCGTTCGTGGAAGGCGGAGTGGACGGCAAGGCGCGTTGCCACGCTCGCACGGTGGGCGGCTTCGATCCAGGCGCATCGCGCCGGCGGCGCCACGCTTCGCGAGACGGCCGTCACGAGACGCGACGCAGGGCCGCCGCTATGACCGCTGCTGCTGCTATGGTCCAGAGCATGGAAAGGCTCCCTCTCGCGGCGCGCGTCACCGGTGGCTCCGACTCCCGCGGCGGCGGTGACGGCCCTGTCGTCGTGCTCCTCCACGGCTTCGGCGCCCCCGGCGACGATCTCGTCGCGCTGTCTGGCGTCCTCGACATGCCCGAGGGCACGCGCTTCGTGTTTCCGGAAGCGCCGCTCGAACTGCCGCCCGAGTACATGGGCGGGCGAGCCTGGTGGTGGATCGATCTCGAGGCCCGCATGCGCCGCCGCGCGCGCGGCGAAGCGCCAGACGTCCACGAGGTGCCGGAGGGCCTGCACGAAGTCAGCGCGAAGGTGAACGCGTTCCTCACGGAGATCGAACGCATCTTCGCACCGGCACCCGGCAAGCTGCTCCTCGGTGGCTTCTCGCAAGGCGCGATGCTCGCGCTCGACGTGGCCCTTCGGTATCCGCGCGCGCTCGCGGGCGTCGTCCTCATGTCGGCGACGCACATCGCCTCTGGCGAATGGGAGGCGCGCTACGAGCCACGGCGCGGCTTGCCGGTCTTCATGAGCCACGGCCGAGAGGATGAGCTCTTGCCGTTCGCGACGTCGGAGGCGCTCAAGGACACGCTCGTCGCGCACGGCCTGCCGGTCACGTGGCACCCCTTCCGCGGCGGTCACACGATTCCCCAAGCGGTGCTCGACGAGGTCTCCGACTTCGCGAAGCGGGTGCTCGCATGATCCTCGATCACTTGGGCCACCACGTGACGCTCTCGGTGCGGCGCGTCGGCTCGCCGGGCGCGTTCCTCTCGGAGCGCGCCGAGGAAGACCGCGACGTGGTCCTCTTGCCGGGGCGCGAGGTTCCGGAGAACGCCGCCGAAGGCGACGAGATCGAGGTCTTCATCGCGCTCGATTCGGAGGATCGACCCATCGCGACGCGGGAGGAGCCCAAGCTCACCCTCGGCGAGGTGACGTTTCTCGAGGTCAAGGCCAAGACGAGCTTTGGAGCCTTCGTCGATTGGGGGCTACCGAAGGAGTTGCTCGTGCCGCTCGGCGAGCAGACCCGCGACGTCTTCATCGGCGAACGTCACCCCGTGGGCCTCATCCTCGACGACACGGGGCGCCTCGCGGGAACGATGCGCGTAACGGAAATGCTCGACGAGCTGCCGGATGCGCAGGTCGGCCAGTGGGTCCAAGGAGAAGCCTGGCGCAACGACCTCTCGCTCGGGCTCTTCGTCATCGTCGAGCGTCGGCACGTAGGGCTCGTTCCTGTGAGCGAGCCGCACCGGCTGGAGCGCGGCGCCGCCGCGAAGTTTCGCATCACGCACGTGCATCGAGACGGCAAGATCGAGCTCTCGCTGCGCGGCCCGGCCCACCTGGAGCTCGAAGGCGACGCTCAGCGCATCCTCGCGGTGCTCTCGGGCCCCACGCCACCGCGCGTCTCCGACAAGTCGAGCCCCGACGAGCTGCGCGAGCTCTTCGATCTGTCGAAGAAGGCCTTCAAGCGGGCCGCCGGTCGCCTCCTTAAGGAGGGCGCCATCGCCGCCGACGGCGAGGGGAATTTCGTCGTGCGGCCGAAGCGCGCCTGACGTGGCCTCGCGCCCCTCGGCGCAGTTTCCGCTACCATCCGCGGCGTGAAGCTCCTCATCGCCTTCCTTCGCGTGGCGCCCGGCGCCGCGCTCGCCCTGGCCACCACCGCGTCCTTCGTCGCCGCCTGCGGAGCCGACGACGCCAACGGCGCAACCGCTGGCGGTGGAACCCCCGCCGGGCAAACGCCTTCCGACGCTGGCAGCGTGACCTTCCCGGTCACCGACGGCGGCATCCTCGTCACTGAAGCGGACGCGGGACCTCCCGCGTGCCGCGGCGACGTGCCTTCGACAGCCGCGCCGCAGGCGAGCCCTCCGCCGGCGCCGGCCTTGACGCTCGCCGCTGGGTACAAGATCGAAACGCTCGCGACCGTGACCTCGCCGCGCCACCTAGCGGCGCTTCCCAACGGCGATCTCCTCGTGGGCACGTCGGGCACTCGGCTCATGCTCATTCCCGGCGCCGAGGCCGACGGCGCCTCCGGCGCGGCGACGACCTTCGCCACGCTCCCCGAGTCGCAGGCCCACGGCGTCACCTTCGCGCGTGCAAACTGCACGGTTTACGCCGCCACAACGCAGGGTATTCATTCGATGCCCTACGTCGACGGGCAAACGTCAGCGGCCCCAGGCTCCGGCATCGCGAAGGTCCGCCCCGGTGGCGGGGGCGGCCACGTCACGACGTCGCTGGGTTTCTCGCAGGGCCAGCTCTACGCCTCGGTAGGCTCTTCGTGCAACGCCTGCGTCGAGACCGATCCCACACGCGCGACGATTCAGATCATGGGCGCCGATGGCAGCGGCATGACGACGCGAGCCAAGCGAATCCGCAACGCCATCGCGGTCGCCGTGCACCCCCAGACCGGCTCGCTTTGGGCGGGGGGGGCGGGGCAAGACGATCTGCCGACGGGTCACCCCTACGAGTTCCTCGACCCTGTCACGGCGCACGCTGGCGTGGCCGACTACGGCTGGCCCGACTGCGAAGAGAACCATGTGGCCTACAAGGCCGGCGCCGATTGCTCCGGCGTGGTCGTGCCTCGCGTGGTGGTGCCAGCCTACTCAACGATCATCGGAGCGGCGTTTTACCCAGCGAACCAGCCGGGCACCTTCGCCTTTCCCGCGAGCCACAAGGGCGGTCTCTTCTTGTCGCTGCACGGCTCGTGGCATGACGCGAACGGCAAGTACATCGCCGCGCCGCGCGTCGTGTTCGTCGAAATGGACGGCGACACGCCGAAGATTCCCGTCGATTGGGCCGATCCCCAAAAGCAGCTCACGGACTTCGTCACGGGCTTCCAACTCGCCGACGGCACAACGCGCATTGGACGCCCGAGCGGCGTCGCCGTGGGCGCGCGCGGGAGCCTCTTCGTGGCCGACGATCAGGCGAACGTGGTGTACCGCATTCGTCCGAAGTGACGAAGTGAGCGGCCGAAGGGAAAGGCCGCTAGAGGCTCGTGTGCTCCAACGGATGGCGCTCGCGTTCCGCGTGCCGCAGGGTCCCACTCATTTGCGAAGCGTTGGCGCGTTGACCGTGCGCACGAGTTGAACGCGGCCATAGTCAGGGGCTGCCTTCGCTGTCTTGAGGCGGAAATCCAACGGCTCGGGGGGGACACGCGATGCGACGACTTCGTGAAGGCGGGCGGCTGGGCGTGCTGATCGGGCTGGGCTGGTTGCTTGCGTCATGCAGTGACCTCGAGGTAGGTCCCCCCCCCCACGGCTACCCACACGATTCGTGAGCACATCTCGGGCGGGAACGTTCACGACGTCACGAATGAGCCGGGGCTGCCGTATCGCGCGGTGGGGTACATAAACTTCGCGACCGGCGGATTTTGCTCCGGAATCGCGTTCGGTCGAGACCGAGTGCTCACCGCTGCACATTGCCTGTGCGGCGGGGCCGCCGGGGTCTTCTCGCTGCCGCAGGCCGTCGGACCGGCCGCTCAGGTCTCGATCCTCAGTGCGACGCCTTTCCCTGCCGACTTCGCGAACATCTTCTGTGTGCCGCCTTCCTCGAAGCCGGCCGGCCGGGCGGACCGCGACCTCGCTGTCGTATTGCTGTCGCGCAACCTCACGACCACAGAGTTGCCGTCGCCCCTCAAGCTGTACACGGCGGGCGACTTCCTTGATCGGCTCTTCAATCCCGCGCTTAGCCAACCGGTGTTCATGCCGACCGCAAGCGAGATGATTGGCTTCGCAGGCACCACCACGCGCTTCGCGGCAACCAATCCACCTCTGACGTTCACTCAGGACTGCGGCGTCTTGGGACTTGGAACCTGCTCATGGAAGTACATCGAGACCGTTCAGGGAGCGCGCTCTGACCCCGGGGACTCAGGTGGACCGAGCACGTTCTTCATGAACGGCACCCAGGCGACGGCGTTCGGGGTCCATTCCGGCACAGCCACGGTGCTGCTTAGCACGGTCAATCGAGACTCCCCGACGTTCGACCACTCCGGCAACGGCAACGGCCAGTTCCTCCGGCAGTTCATCGCCGACGCCGATGAAGACGGCATCAATGACGCAACGGACAACTGCACGCCAGCCAAGGCTCCGCAGTGCCTCACCAAGCCGTGGCTTTGCTCCAACCCCAACCAAGCTGACGATGACGGCGATGGGGTCGGAGATGCCTGCGACAATTGCCCGGCTACCGCCTGCACGGCCCGGGGCTACGTGACGACGATATGCAAGAACGCGAACCAGCAAGACGCCGATGGTGACGGCATCGGCGACGTTTGCGACACCTGCCCGACAAGCGCCAGCGACGGCCTCGATGCCGACGCCGACGGGGTGGGCGACACCTGCGACAACTGTTCCTTGAAGCCGAACGGCTATGTTCGCTGCACGACGTCTGCCGATTGCGGCGGCGCGGCGTGCATCTCGGCTGGCTCGTTTGGGCGGTGTTTGACCGGCAACAACGTCGGCGCCGCGTGCTCTACGAACGCCCAGTGCGCCGGCGGAACCTGCCAGACCAACATCACGCTGCTCGGCCGCTGCGCGACCCAGCGCGACGACACCGACGGCGACAGCATTGGCGACGTTTGCGACAATTGCCCCACCGTGGCGAACCTCGGCATGGAAGCGAACTCGAACACGTTCGCGGAGGCCAAGGTCGGCGCGACGGCGCTAGGCGACATCTGCGATCCGGTACCGGTCTTCGTGTCGAAGCCGATCCTCGGTGGCTTCGTCCCGAACGCGCCGACGTACGCTTCGACGAGCGCGGTCACGACGTTCCTTTCGACGGCGGGCTTGGGCGTCGGCGGGTCGGTTTCCACGGTCTCTGGGCCGGTTGGGTTTCGCCACTGCTCGTGCACGGATCCGCTTGATGGGACCAGCGTGATCGACAAGAACTCGTGCTCGTCCACTTTGCGATGTCGAACGCTTCGCGGCGACTTCGACGCCAGCGGCACGCGCTGGAACAAGGTGACGACCGCGACGACCGGCGGCATCGCGATGCCACCTACCCCCGCCGTGGGCGCCGGCATCGACCAACGGCTCACGCGCACGTTCTCGTCGACGACTACGACGCAGTTTCTGCCGCACCCGGAGCAGACGGAGAACACGCGCGTCGGCACTCCGGAGGTCCTCGGTTGGTTCTCCGCTCGCGACGTCGCCGATGCGCGCGTCGAGAGCGTCACAGTCAACGGCGTCGCGGGAACCGTCGGTCTCTTCTGGAGCTCTGTGCGAGACGGCGCGGCCGCGTCGACACGTGACTCGTCGAGCCTGCAACAGCTCCGCGAGAACTACGAATACGTCACGACGCCGCTCGTTCGCCCGCTGCAGCCGCTCTACACGATTCGGCACCTACCGTGCGTGTTTCACTACTGCCAGTTGGTGCTTCGGCCCGATTGGCTTTGGGATCCGGCACCGATTCGGGACTACTACAATCCCGCGCCCTTCACCTTGGTGGGCTGGCCGGCGCGGGCGTACACGACCGCCACGGCGGGGCAGCACGTCGCCGTCGGCGGCGCGGGCCAACCTCAGGTGGACCTCACGCCCGTCATCCCGGCTTCCGTTCGCACGCTGATGAGTCGGACCGACATGCGATGGGTGAGCCCGTCGGAGCCGGGCACGCAGGTAAACCGAGCCGCGACCGACGCCATCTACGTGGGCGCGCCGGCAACGTGGACGGCAGCGAGCTTGCGGCCCACCATGTTGAGGCTCTCGACCTACACGCTTCGAGCCAAGACCCCAGGAACACCGCCCGCCGGCACCCCCGGATTCGTCCCGAGCGATCGGACGAGCTACGGCGCGTTCTATTCGGCGAGCGAGCGCCGCTTCGTGATGGTCGGTGGCCACGATCCTGCGACCGGTCGCGTCACGAGCGAGGTTTGGAGCTATGGGATCGACACAGACACGTGGACGCATCTCTTCGCCGCCGTCCAACAGGTGCCGGTCGCCGACGTCTTGGCGACGGCCTACGACGCCAAGGCCAAGCGATTCGTCACGCTCGATCGCTGGGTCAATCCCGTCGACTCGTTGACCTACGACCGACTCACGCTCTTCAACATGGCGACGGGGACCTCGACGACGCTGGTCAACGCGCGAGACTCGGCGCGTTACTCTCGCTTCGGGCTCGCGGTCGACAACGATGGCAGCTTCATCGTGACGGGGCAGCCTACGGCCGGGAGCACGTGGGACGCCTACCGCTTCCGCGTCGACACGGGCGCGCTCGTGTGGGTCAACGCCACTCACCCGACGGGGCTCCTGCTCGACACGCCGGTGCGCATGGCGAGCGGCGTCTTCGTGCCGGTCCTTGTCGACACCGCGCAAGCGATGATCAGCACGAAGTCGCTCACGTTCGCTGCTGACACTGTGGGAATGCGGTTCTAGAAACTTGCTTCGTCTTAGGAGATTGGGTCTGTGATCAGGTTGCGTTCAGTACTTCGTGCGACAGGACTCGCCGGCCTCTTCGCAATTGCCACGAGCGCATCGCTGCACTTCGCATGCTCAAGCGACGAGCCTGGCGTTCCGAGTCCGCCTGCGGATGGAAGCAGCGTGCGCGACGCGGGGCCTGACGCGCGTCGCGATGCGACGCCGATCACGGATGCCGAGCCGTTGGTTGACGGTGGCTTCCTCTCCGACCCGGCGATCTGGACTCCGGTCGCAAACGACTTCGGTTGTCCGCTCTTCGAGGCGCGCGTCGTGCCAGACCCCTTTCCCGCTCGTGTCTGGACATCTTGTGGGACGGGGTGTCGCGTGGGCCCTGCGCTTTTGCCCATCGACACGGCCGTCTACGTCGACGGCGTGCATTCGACCGGAATTGTGGTTGGTGGCGAGGCCTACTTGTCTTTGCTCACGGGGTATCGAGCCGCACCGGTTCGCGTACAGCAGCTCACTCGGCTGTCCGACGGAGTGACCGTCGCGGCGCCAGCCATCCGCGGGTCTCCAAATGTCTGCGGCTTTGGCGCAGGCGTGAACGATGCTGCGCTTCTGGTGGCGCCGGTCGCGGCCCGGGATCCCGAGAGTTCTTGGACCTTTGGCAAGCTGCCGACTGAACCCGGCAAGCCCATCGCGTGGCACGGCGTGACCGTGACCGCGCCCGCCATCCCGCTGGATCGCTTCTCCTTCGAAAACGCCTACGGCCTAATCTTCGCCGCCGGACAAGTGGGGCTCCTCGACAGTCCGAATGCGCCCGCGTTTGTCGTGCCAAAAACGTTGGGCACGCAAGTCTTCGATACCGCGGCGCGCGGCGCGTTGCTCGCCGTGGCCCGGTTCAGCACCGACGGCGGTGGCATCATCGAGGGGATCACTGCAGACGCGGCGGTGAACACCCTCGCGGAGATGACTGATGAGACGCCGGTCGCCGTCGCCATGGACGGCCAGCGCGTCGCGTGGATCACCGCGACGGGGCCCGTGGGAGACCGCTCCTACGGTTCGTACGCGACAACCAAGTTTCACTCGGCTCCCGTCGTCGGTACGAAGCTCGGTGCCGTGGAGCACGGGCCGTTGCTCAAGTCGGCGCCGTCGAGCTCAATCAATCGGTCTCTGGCGCTCAATGGTGACTACGCCGCCGCCATTGCGTGCTCGCCTACGACGGTTGTCGACGATCCGATCTGCCAGCTCCAGGTGGTTCAGCTCTCCACAAAGAAGGTCTGGACCATTGGCTCAAGGCCCGGCGGCAACAACTTCGTTGCGGTCATGGCCGTGTCGCCCACCGAAGTCGTGCTCGCAGAAGTCGACCATCCGACGCATCCGCCCTTCGGCAACATCGACCGCATTGTCCGCGTCGACATCGCCTCGCTCGATTCGCTCGGTTGGTAGTCCCGCCCCGCCCCCCTCAGCCCACCGGCTGCATCGACTCTGGCAGCGCCTTCAAGAACGGCGCGCGCAGCTCTTGGACGTGCTCTTCGATGCGCTCTTCGCTCCAGTCTTTCGTGGAGATGGGCGGCAAGAACGTGATCGTTACGGCGCGCGGGTCCAGGCGGAGCGTGCCCTTCTTCCAGACGCCCTCGAGGCCCACGGTGACCATCGGCACGATGGGCAGCTTCGTCTCGAGGGCGAGGTGCACGATGCCCTTCTTGAAGGGCAAGAGGCGTCCCGTCTCGGAGCGCGTGCCTTCCGGGAGAATGCACAGGTGGAGCCCTTGCTCCGCGATGAAGCGCGCCGTCTTGCGCAGCGCCGCCTTCGCCTTCTCGGTGCGCCCGCGATCGACGAAGACGTGGCCCGCGAGCCACCAGGCCTGTCCGTAGAAGGGGTAGTAGAGGACCTCCTTCTTCGCGACGCCCACGGTGCCTTTCGGCGTCAGCCAGATGGTCGTGAAGGCGTCGAGGATCGACGTGTGGTTGCATGCGTAGATGGCAGGGCGAGCGGCGGAGACGTGCTCCAAGCCAAGGACCGTGACGGTGCAGCCGCTGCACGCCATGACGGAGCGGCCGATGAGCGTCACGAAGACGTTGGCGACGCGGATGCGTAGGCCGCGCCACGGCAGGAGCAGCACGAGCACCGGTAGCATGAGCGCCACGAGGACGCCGATGGCGGCAAGGCCCGCGGCCAAGCGAAAGAAGCTCGTGACGGTGGACATTCGCGAGCGACGCTATCCGAAGGGCGGCCAGCGAGCATCTCTGTTCATCGACCGTTCAGCCGAGCACTTGCCGTCCGCCGGCGTCGAACGCGGCGACGGGCGTCGCGTGCGCCGGGCTGCCCTCGTACGCATCGGCATGCATCGTGAAGATGTCGGCGTCGTCGAAGGCGCCGCTCACGAGCTCGAGTCGCCGAGGGAGCGTGGCCTCGTGCACGAAGCCAAGCTTCTTGGGAATGCGCGCGCTCACCGCGTTGCTCCTGGCCGTGCGGATCTCGAGGAAGCGCACCTTGGTGACCTCGAAGGCGACGCGCGTCAGTGCCGCCGCGAGCTCAGTGGCATAGCCGCGACGCGTACGGTCCGCCGCGATCCAATAGCCAATCTCGAGCCCGCCGGGGCCGACGCGTGGATGAATGCCCGTCCCCCCGACGATGGCGCCCGACTTCTCGAAGACGCCCATGATGAAGTCGGTGTTCTGATCGAAGGCGGCGCGAAATCGCCGCAGCTTGGCGATCTCTTCGTCGACGGTCTCTTCCTTCTTCGCCCAGAGCATGAATTCGCCGAGGTGCGCGCGGCTCGCGGCAATGGCTGCGTTCAGTCGAGGCGCGTCCTCCGGCGACCAACAGCGGAGGGTGAGCCTCGGTGTCTCAATGCGGTGGGGGACCAGCATAGCGAGAGGAGAGCCTCCTTCCCCGCGCCTCGCAAGGGTGACGCACGGTGGCAAAGGTTAGGGCTGCGCCAGATCCCACTTCGGTCGCGTCGCGCTCTGCGCGAACGACGCGGCGTCGCCCCACTCGGCCGAGCGTGACTTCTCGCGGCCGTCCAAGAACGCGACGAACTCCAGTTGTGCGCCTTCGCAAAGGCCGCCATCGCAAGCCGCGCGTTCGTTGGCGTAGAGGCGGACGAGCTCCGTCGGCGGGACCGTTCGTCGACCCGCGGTTACGATGAAGGGAACGCGCAGGCCCGCTTCGCCGGCCTTGCCCTCATAGGCCTTGAGCACGAGCTCGGAGCAAACGACGGCGTCGTCGGTCGCGAAGTCGAAGTTGAAATCGTAGGGCCGGCCAAAGTACGACGCAGCCCGATCGATGGCCTGGGCGACTTGCCGCCTTGAGAGGCGAGGCCGGAGCGCACCGACGTAGTCGGCGCCGAGCGAGTGCTCCAGCGACGCGGCGACGACGCCCTCGCTGACGGCTTCGAGGATGCGATTCGGGTGTCCGCGCTCGTCTTTGGCCGAGAGCGCCTTCCACACGGCAGGGCGCTTCGCCTGAAAGTGCTCGCTGAAGCTCGTGCCGAAGGCGGCGCGCACGGAGTCGTCGGCGTCGAAGGTCTTTGCCAGCTCGTCTGCCGAGCCGACGTGGAGCGCCGCGTGGGGCCAGAAGCCTGGCAGGCCGGCGTTGGAGAGGTACCAGTTGCGTCGTTCGACGACGATGTCGCCGGGTGCGAGCCTTTGCCGAAGCTCGCCGAGCTGCTTGTCTTGAATGAGCCGCCTCGACTCGGGCACGAAACGCGTATCGCCGGCCCACTCGGCGAGCTCCTTCTGAACCGGAAACCACCGGTGAAACGCCGCGGAGCGGAGGAGCTCCATCTTGTTCTCGAGGCTGCCTTGCGCCGCCTTGGGGCCGAGCAAGCTGAGCGCTAGCGCCTCACGCTGCTTGACGACCTCGTCGAAGCGTCGGTCCGCCTCCGTCGACAGGTGACGTGCGATCCACAGGCGGTACCACTCGGCGCCGGTCGGTACGAACGTCTGGTCGCGGACGCTCGCCAGCTCGTTTCGCATCGCCGTGAACGAGCCCTTGGGGACGCCCAGCTCGGGGACCGCCTCGTCGAAGAGCGTCTGCGCCAGCGTCTTCTTCGACACCAAGTCTACGAAGCGGAGGCCCGCGTTGACTTGCGACGACAGGGCTGCGTGAGAGAGCGCGAAGGCACGCGCGTGGAGCGGCGCGTGTTTGACGTAGTCGACGCCGAACCACCCCGCGTAGCGCCGCTTCAAGAGATCGAGCTCCACGAGCGGGTCGAGGAAAAGTGCCCAGACGTCCCTGATGCGGCGCCGCGCTTCTGGATCGAGATCGTCGACGCGTGCCCGTTCGAGCAGGGGTGCCGCTTCGCGCGCCCGCTCGACGGCCTCGTCGATGCGCTTGGCGGCGCCTTCGAGCCGCGCAAGGTCGTCACGCGTCGTGCCGTCGAGCGCTTCCGGTGCCACCTTCCACAAGGGTGACGCGAGCGCTTCTGGCGCCAAGGCGGCGAGCGGATAGCCGCTGGCGCCGCGGTGCCGCCACGCGGCCGTGGCCACCGTGGCGCCGAGCACGACGACCCACGGCCAGACGAGGCGCTTCTTCTTTGCGAGCGGAGGCACGTGGCGAGGCTACTACGGCTGCCGCCTTTCGGGCGTTGCGCGCGGTTGCTGCCTCGGTCGCCAGACGCGCGTAGATTCCCCAACGCTGGATCGCACCGAGCTTCTCGCCTTCATGCGCAAAGGAACGTTCTGGACCCAAGCCAGCGCCACCGTCGATGGCACGCCGCAGGCGGCCGTGGTCGGCGTCGCCGTGACGAGCGCTCTCGAGCTGGTCTTCGACACGCTCGACACGACGCGGAAGTGCAAGAACCTGAGGGCTAACCCCAAGATCGCGCTGGTCATGTGGGATGGCGCCGCGACGGTTCAGCTCGAGGGCCTGGCCGACGAACCGACCGGCGCCGAGCTCTCGGAGCTCAAGGCCGTGTATTTTGCACAATTTCCCGACGGGCCGTCGCGGGAGTCTTGGCCTGGCATCGCGTACTTTCGCGTGCGCCCCTCGTGGGTGCGCCACACCGACTTCAGCGGCGCGACGCCGCTCGAGAGCGAGTTCCGATTCCCGTAGCCTGCGATGGCGTCACTCGTTCGATTCGGTGCGCGCCAAGAGCGCCTCGTCGATCACGATGGATTGCCCTTCCGCCAGGACCGTGTCGCCCAGGACCAGCTTGCGACCCCGCCGCGTTTCGACAGCGCCGTTGACCTGAACGCGGCCGCTCTGGACGAGCACCTTCGCTTGGCCGCCGGTGTCGGCGATCCCTCGAAGCTTCAGCAGTTGGTCGAGGCGGATCATCGAGAGCCCTCCTTCGCGGCCTTCAAGTACACGCTGAACTGGGTGCCGGTCTCTGTGGCGTCGAGCTCCACGCGGCCCCCGCAAGTCTCCACCGAGCGCCTTACCACGAAGAGCCCGAGACCAATGCCTTGGGTGCGCGTCGTGAAGAACGGCTCGAAGAGCTGCGAGGCCGCCTCCGGCGCGATGGTCGGCCCGTCGTTGTAGACCGTGAGCCGGACCTCCTCGCCCGTGGGCGCCGCTTCGATACGGACGGCGCCGCCCGCGGAAACGTGCGACAGCGCGTTTTGGATCAGGTTTACCAACGCGCCGCGGAGCAGCTCCGCGTCGGCACGGACGCTGCGCCCGTTGGCATCCATTCGGATGGTGGGCTCGGCGGCGCGAGCCGGGACCGCCGGATGCTGCATCGCCGCCGAGGAGGCTTCACCCACGAGCGTCAAGAGGTCGATGACGACCATCTGCGGCTCGCCGGGTTTGGCGAAGTCGAGGACCTCCTCGGCGACGCTGCGGAGCCGTTGCGCTTCTTCACCGATGATTCGCAGGAGCTCTGTCTGGTCGGGCGTCGGCTCGAGGTGCTTCAGCGCCCCGAGCGCGTTGAAGACCACGGCGATGGGCGTCCTCACCTCGTGAGCGAGGACGGCGCTCATCCGTCCCATGGCGGCGAGGCGCTCGCGCTGAACGAGCTCGGCGTGCAGGGCTGCCGCGCGCATGGCGGCGCCGAGCTGCGCGGCGAAAAGCTGGAGCGCGACGAAATCGTGCTCGGTGATGTCGGGACCCGCGACGGCGAGGACGTGACTAAGGCGCCCGTCGCTGAAGATCGGGCACCAAGCGCTGCGCCGCACTTGCGCCTCGCGCATCGACGCGTCGAGCGTCGTGGCGGCCCGGAACTGTTCGCCGAGGGTCGGCAGGTTGTCGAGGAAGATCGGGCGCATCGTCCGCGCGACCTCGGCGGCGATGGGGCTCTGAGCCGGCTCGAGGTGGCGGCCGATGATGGAGCGACCGTAGGTAGCGATGGGGTCGTCTTCGCGCCCCAAGACGCGCAGCGGCGTCGTGATCTCCCCGCTCATGGCGCTGTAGGCGACGGTCCATCCGAGCTCGATGAAGATCGGCTCGCACGCATCGAGGAGGGCTTCCGCGCCGGCTGAGGCGGCGAGGCGCCCCACGATCTCCGCGAGTCGCGAGACGAGCTCGACGCCACGACGCTCCTCGCTGATGTCGCGAGCGCACACGACGAGCGCCGCGCCAATGCGTCCGAGGCGTACGTCAGAGAGCACTTCGCGCGCGCCCGGCGGCCGAAAGCGGAGCCGGAAGGTCGTCGGCGGCGCCCAACCGGCGTCTTGCTGGGCCGCCAGCGCCGCGAGCCGCGACGGCTCTCCCGGCGCGAGGACCGTGGCCAATGGTCTGCCGATGAGCGCGGCCCGATCCATGCCCAACATCACTTCCGCCCGCGCGTTCACGGACGTAATTCGCTCGCCATCCGCGACGAGCACGGCGTCTGGCAGGCTGTGCAACAGCTCATCGCCCACAGGTCACCTATAGCCGGTTTGAGGGCAGGCCTGCTTGGAGGACGATGAGGCGCGCGCTCCCTGGCCCGAGATTCAGGTACCTTCGTCCGTCGCGCCTCTTGGGATGGCTCCGCTCGGCCCGCGAGCGATCCCTCGAGGCGACGAACGTGACGGAGGAGTTTTGGCGGCGACGGAAGACGCGACGGCGAAGGGTAGCGACGCGGACGCGGCGCCTCGCCTCATCGCGAAGGAGCGTCGCTTCGTGCCGGCCCTCAACCTCGGCGCTTCGTGGGCCAATCAGCTCATCGCCGCCGCCGGCAGCTTCGTCGTCACCCCGGCGCTCCTCAGCGGCCTCGGCGACAGCTCCTACGGGGTCTGGCTGCTCATCAACTCCTTCATCGTCTACATGCGCTTCCTCGACGTCGGGATCTCAAGCGGCACGATGAAGTACTCGGCCGGCGCCCTCGCTCGCAGCGATCGGCCGGGCCTGTCGAAGATCTTCAGCACCAGCGTCCTTCTCTTTGGCGTTGCGGGGCTCGTCGCTTCGCTGGTGACCGCTCTCTTCGTCGTCGTCTTGCCAACGGCGTACCCCGCGGTATTGGCGCGCGAACACGCGGTCATTCTTGTGCTCGGCCTGGCCACGGCCTCCGATCTCTTGTTCCGACCGCTGGGCGCAAGCCTGCGCTCGCGCTCTTTGTATTTCATCCCCGACTCGGTCGAGACGGCGACCTACCTCGTCTTCAAGTTCGGCCTCGTCCTCTATTTCGCGAGCCGCGGGCTCTCGCTGTGGGTCCTCGCGCTGCTCACGCTCGGCGAGACCCTCGTCCGGAACTTCGTCGTGAGCTGCGTGGGCTTGTGGCTCTGCGACTGGACGCGGCACCCTTCGCCTCGCTCCGTCGACCGCGCGCTTCTCAAGACGCTCGCGCTCTACGGCGCCGGCTCGCTCCTCATCAACATCGGCGAGCTCTTCCGCTTCGGCGTCGACGCCGCCGTCATCGGCTATTTCCTCCACGACGCGCAGCTCATCGCCGTCTACGGCATCGGCCTCCGGCTCGTCTCCATCGCCTATTCGACCATCAGCGCCGTCGCGGCCATGTCGATCCCCCGGTTCAGCGCGCTCTACGAGACGGAAGACCGGGAGGGCTTCATCGCGCACCTCGCGAAGACGAACCTCTTGGTGGGCCTCGTCTCCACGTACCTCTTGGTGAACATCGGCGTTCTGGGCCTGCCCTTCTTGAGGATGTGGATCGACACGCCGTGGGTTGGCCGCGCCTTTCAAGTCACCCTCATCATGTTGCCGGCTTACTTCATCGAGCTCTCGAGCGGCCCCGGCGGCGCTCTCTTGGCCGGTGCCGGCAAACTTCGCGGCGTCGCGACGCTCACGCTCGTGGAAGCCGCCATCAACCTCGCGCTCAGCGTCGCCCTCTTGCATTGGTTCGGCATCTACGGCGTCGCGTTCGGCACGGCGATCCCCATGATCCTCGTCCGCGGCCTCGTGTTCCCTTGGCTCCTCAAGCGGACGCTGGGCATCCCCATCGCCCAATACCTCCGCACCCACGCCCGCGGGCTCGTCGCCTTCGTGGTGTACGCCGTGCTCGTCCTTCCGAGCCTGCTCTTGCCCATCAAGGGGCCATTGAGCTTCATTCTGGCGGGGCTCTTGAACAGCGCAGTCTTCGTCGTGCTCGTCTTGGCGGTGCACCCGGGCGCGCGCGATAAGGTTCGCGCTCGACTCGGCCGGCGCTGAGATCGCTCGGGCCGAGACCACGCGCGTTGTCTTCGCCCCCGTTGCTTTCGAGCGCACCCGACCCTTGAAATGCGGTACTTGAAAGCCCACGCTCGCTGACGAGCGTCGCCCAATCGAGTTTCGGTGCCCGCGCTGTATTTCGGACAATCCCAGAGCGCCTTGCTCGGCGTCTTCAGCGAGGCCGCGTCGAACGTCAGGCGCGACCACGGCGTCGTCTTGTGCCCCCCCATCGGGCAGGAGCACGTGCGCTCGCATTGGGCGATGCGGCAGCTCTCGGTCGCCCTCAACAAGGCGGGGTTCGACTGCCTCCGCTTCGATTGGTTTGGCGTCGGTGACTCGGCCGGTGAGCTTCACGAGGCGACCCTTGCGCGCTGGGCGGAAGACTTGATCGCCGCCAAGGATGAGCTGCGGGATGCGTCCGGGGTCCGTGACGTGTCCCTCGTGGGGCTCCGCTTCGGCGCGACGCTGGCGGCGCTCGGCGCCCAGGCGGTCGACGCGGCAAACGTCGTCCTGTGGGACCCGGTCGTCTTCGGAAACCGCTTCGTCCGATCGCTGCGCTTGCTGACCGATTCGCTGACCACCGACTCGCTTCGCTACTTCGAGGCGAGCGGTCGTGCCCAGCGCCCGCCCTCGGAGCTCGTCGGCTTCGACTACGGGTCGTCGCTCCTCCGGGAGATCGAGTCCGTGGACCTCACGGAGCGCCTGCCCGACGCGCCCCTGTGTCTCGTGCGGTCGTTCCGGAGCCTCGAGCTGGAAGCGCTGGGCCGGAGCCTAAGGGACCGACGGGACGCCACGGTTCGCGACGTCACGCTCGATTCGAGGTGGGTGAGCCCCGACGACGTCGAAGAGCTGCTCCTCCCCGGCGACGCGCTCCGCGCCGTGACGGCGTACCTCGAGGAGCGCACGTCATGAGCCCGAAGGAGCGCGTTCATGCCTTCGGTCCCGACGGCTCGCTCATGGGCATCGTCACCTTGCCGGACGCGTCGTTCGACAGCGAGCCGGCCGCCGCGTCGCGCCCCTTCGTGGTGCTGCTCAACGCCGGCATCGTCCATCGTGCAGGCCCTTTCCGTTTGGCCGTGTCGCTCGCGCGAAGCCTGGCGGAGCGAGGTTTTTCGGTCTTGCGCTTCGATCAGTCCGGCCTCGGCGACAGCGCGAAGGGCGAGGGAGGCGCGCACGCCACCGAGCAGGTGTTGAAAGACGGCCGCGCTGCCATGGACTTCTTGGCGCAGCGCTACGGCGCGCGGCAGTTCGTCGTCGGTGGACTCTGCTCGGGAGCGATGAACGCGCACCGCATCGGCGTGGCCGACGACCGCGTCGTCGGCCTCTGGATGCTCGACGGCTCCGCCTACCCGACGCTCAGCACGCATCGGCCCACCGTGAAGCGGGTGCTCCGGTCGCCGGGGCGCTGGGCTGGCTCGGGTCGGCGCCTCTCGGGTCGCGCGTGGTCGATGGTCGCGGGGCTCATGCGAGGCCCGACCCCCATCGGCCCGTCGGCGGAGGCGTCGGACGAGCGCAAGGGGCTCTTCTACCAAGACTGGCCGCCCAAGGAGACGGCGCGCCGTGAGCTCGATCAGATGCTCACGCGAGGCGCGCGCATCCTCTTCGTCTACACCGGCGGATGGTCGGGGTTCGTGCACCCGCGGCAGTTCGATGAGATGTTCCCGCGGCTCTCGCATCGGGAGCGGGTCACGGTCAAGTACTACCCGCACGCGGACCACACGTATCTGCTCCAGGGTGACCGAAACGAGATGACCGCCGATGTGGGAGCCTTCTTGGATGCGCTCTCGCGAGACCTCTCCCGTTCGCGGTGAGTTTGTCGGTACGATGCGCGGTCCATTGCTCTCGCGTCACCAGACCGCTCGTGGACAACGCCGCGCATGAACTCCGACTCCCGCACGCGCACGCAGGCGCGGACGGGGCCGTCGGCCCTCGTCGCCGCGTACCCGGCCACGACCTTCGTCGTCGTCGCCTTCGCGACGCAGAGCTTCATCGTCGCGACCCAGTATTTTCAGATTCGCAACCACGGCCTCAGCGCCCTTCGCGTCTTCACGCCGGCCCTCGCGGCCCTCGCGGTCGCGTACCTGGCCCAGGGCAAGAGCGCCGCCGCGCACCTCCTGTCCTCGCTCTTCAACGTCCGCGTGCCCTTGAAGTACTGGCTCTTCGCCCTCGTCTACCCGTCCTTCGTGGCGGTGCTCGCGCTCCTCTGCCTCCGCGCCGTTGGCGCCGTGAACGACATCCACTTCGATTTCGCCGAGGCGGCGGGCCTAAGGTTCCTCTCCCTCACGGCGCAGATCGCTGCCTCGGAAGAGATCGCGTGGGTCGGCTTTCTTCTCGCGGTCTTTTCGGCCCGGTATCGCCTCTTTCAGGCGTGCCTCTTGGTCGGTCTCTTTTGGGGCCTTTGGTACGTCCCGCTGGTCATCGCCGACATCCAGGTGGCGCCGGGGCTGCCCATCGTCCCGCTCATCTTGAACTTCATGACCATCGCCGCCATTTGCGGCTGGCTCTACGTGCGCACGCGCAGCGCCGCGGTGGTCTTCGTGATGCAGGCGACGACCAACTACACGAGCCAGATCATCCCCGTTTTGCCGCTTCGCGGCGGCCTCGCGCAATACGTCGCCTTCGTGCTCATGAAGTGCCTCTTCGGCCTGGCGCTCTTCGCCTTCTGGGGACCGAAGCCGATGTTCGGCCGCGTTCCGTCGCGGGACGACGGCTCCCGCGACTCCGGGTCGACCGACGCCCTGCCCACCGAAACACCCGCCCGCTGAGCGCTCATGCCTAGCTATCACCGAGATCAATCCATCCCCGCTCGCTTCGAAGAGGTCGTCCGGCGCGGCGGCGAGCGCGTGGCGCTCGTGCTCCCGGGCCGCGGCGCTCAGCCGGAGCAGACGCTCACCTACCGCGAGCTCGACCTCCGCGCGAACCACGTGGCTGCGCTCATTCGCGAGAGCGGCGCGGCGCGCGGCTCCTTCGTGGCGACGTACATGGATCGCTCCCTCGAGACCATCGTCGCCTTCCTCGGCATCCTCAAGGCGGGCTGCGCCTACGTGCCGCTCGACCCAGCCTACCCGAAGGAGCGCGTCACCTTCATGGTGGAGGACACGCAGGCGCCGGTGCTCCTCACGCAGCAGCACCTCGCGCCGACGCTGCCCCAGGGCGTCGTGGCTCGCGGCACGCGCGTCATTTGCCTCGACGCGGGCTTCGGCGCCGGCGCCATCGCGGCGCCGCTCGTCCACACGCCGCCGCTCACCGGCGGCGATCTCGCGTACGTGATCTACACGTCTGGCTCCACGGGAAAGCCGAAGGGCGTCTGCGTCCCCCATCGCGGCGTCGTGCGGCTCGTCATCGACAACCACTTCACGCCGATGGACGAGACGCGGGTCTTCTTGCAGCTCGCGCCCGTCTCCTTCGACGCGGCGACGCTCGAGATTTGGGCGCCGCTCCTCCACGGCGGCCGGTGCGTGCTCTACCCCGGTTCTGGCGTGCCAGACCTCGACTTCTTGCGCGAGACCGTCGTCAAGACCGGCGTCACGACGATGTGGCTCACCTCGTCGCTCTTCAACCTCGTCATCGATCGGGCGCCCGCGACGTTGCGGTCGGTGGCCGAAGTCCTCGCCGGCGGTGAGGCCCTCAGCGTTCATCACATCAAGCGCGCCCTCGAAGTCTTGCCGTCGACGCAACTCGTCAACGGCTACGGCCCCACCGAGAGCACGACCTTCACCTGCTGCTTCCGCATTCCGCGCGCGCTCGATCCGAAGCTCGCGTCGATCCCCATCGGCACGGCCATCGCGCACACCGACGTCTTCATCCTGAACGAGCGTCGCGAGCGAACCGCGGACGGCGAGATCGGCGACCTCTACGTCGGCGGTGACGGCCTCGCGACGGGCTACCTGAACCGGCCCGAGCTCACCGCCGAACGCTTCGTCGAGAGCCCGTTCGCCAAGGGCGAGCGCCTGTATTTTACCGGTGATCGCGTTCGCCGCCTGCCCGACGGCAACATCGAGTTCTGTGGTCGTACCGACGATCAAGTGAAGATCGGCGGCCATCGCATCGAGCTCGGCGAGATCGAAACGGCGCTCGGCGAGCTCGCCGCCGTCGAGCAGGCCGTCGTCTTGGCGCGCGAGGACTCGCCCGGCGACAAGAGGCTCGTCGCCTACGTCACGGCGAAGAAAGGCGAGACGCTCACCGCCGGTCGGCTTCGATCGCTGCTCGAGGCGCGGCTGCCGAGCTACATGGTGCCGGGCGCCTTCGTGCTCATGGACGCGTTGCCGCTCTCGCCCATGGGCAAGGTCGACCGCAAGGCGCTGCCGAAGCCTGGTCGCAAGCGACCCGAATTGGAGCGTGGCTACGTCGCACCGCGAAAGCCCCTCGAGAAGCTCCTCTGCAAGCTCTGGGAAGACACCCTCGAGATCGACTCGGTCGGCGTGCACGATCGCTACTTCGAGCTCGGTGGCACGTCGCTGCAAGCGGTGCGTTTCGTGGCGCGGCTCTCCGATGAGCTCAAAGAGACGATCCCTATCGTCAGCTTCTTTGAGGCGCCCACCATCGCGGAGATTGCCGCTGTCCTGCTCCGTGATCACCCCGCCGCGGTGGCGCGCTTCGCCGACGGCGCCGCAACGACCGGTGGAGAAGACGACACGGCGGCAAAGGACGCGGCCTTGCGGGGGGACTCGCGGGGCGACGCGGCTGCCGGTTCTTCCGAAATGGCCATCGTGGGTCTCGCGGGTCGGTTCCCCGGCGCCAAGAACGCGCGCGCGTTCTGGACCAACCTCGAGCGCGGCGTCGAGGCGACGAAGCCCGTCACCGCCGAAGACCTCGAGCGCGGGGGCCTCGACGTGAGCCTGCTCGCGAACCCCGACTTCGTTCCGCTCTCGTTCCACCTGGACGAGGCAGAGAGCTTCGATGCGGCGTTCTTCGGAATGACGCCGCGGGAAGCGGAGCTGATGGATCCGCAGCAGCGCATCTTCCTCGAGTGCGCGTACGCGGCGCTCGAAGACGCGGGCTACGACCCGTCGCGCTACCGCGGGAAGATCGGCATTTTTGGCGGGGTCGGTCGCAACCCGTACATGCTCGAGAACCTCGCCGTGCGGCCCGAGTTCCAGGGGCGCCTCATCGAGCATCACCTGCAGATCGGCAACGAGCGGGACTTTCCGTCGATGCACGTGGCCTACAAGCTCGACCTCAAGGGGCCGGCGGTCAACGTGCAGACGGCGTGCTCCACCTCCGGCGTGGCGCTCCACCTCGCGTGCCAGAGTCTAAAGAGCGGCGACAGCGACATGGTGCTCGTCGGCGGGGCCAAGATCTTGGGGCCCTCGCACGCGGGCTACGTCTACGTCGATGGCGGGGCGCTCGCGCCCGACGGTCACGTGCGCGCCTTCGACGCGAAGGCTGGCGGCATGGTGCGCGGCTCCGGTTGCGGCATGTTGGTGCTCAAGCGGCTTCGCGACGCGCTGAGGGACGGCGACAACATCCGCGCCGTCGTGAAGGGCACCGCCATCAACAACGACGGCGGGGCGAAGATTGGCTTCACGGCGCCGAGCGTCCAAGGCCAGTCGGAGGTCATCACGCGAGCGCTCGAGCTGGCGGGCCTCTCGGCCGACGACATCGACTACGTCGAGACGCACGGCACGGGCACCGTCATCGGCGATCCCATGGAGGTGGCCGGCCTCACCCGCGCGTATCGCAAGACGACGACGCGCACGGGGTATTGCCGCATCGGCTCGGTGAAGACCAACATCGGCCACCTCGACGCCGGCGCCATGGCGGCGGGCCTCATCAAGACGGTGCTCTCGCTCGAGCACGAGGCGCTCCCGCCGAGTCTGAACTTCGAGAAGCCCAACCCTCAGATCGACTTTGCGAAGAGTCCCTTCGTGGTGAACGGGAAGCTCTCGCCGTGGCCGCGCGGACAAAGGCCGCGTCGCGCGGGCATCTCGGCCTTCGGCCTCGGTGGCACCAACGCGCACGCCATCGTGGAGGAGGCGCCGCTCCTTCCGCCGACGGGCGCGGGGCGAAGTCATGAGCTGCTCGTGCTCTCGGCAAAGACCGAGACGGCCCTTGCGCGTGCGCGCGAAGAGCTGGCCGAGCACCTGGCGGCCAACCCGAAGCTCGCGCTCGCCGACGTGGCCCACACGCTCCTCGCAGGGCGACGCCGCTTCACGTGCCGCGCGGCGGTCGTGGCGAGCTCGCCCCAAGACGCCGTCGTGAAGCTGTTGGGCGTAGCGGCTGACGGCAAGCCCGGGCTCGAGGTGCGCAATGGCGCCGACAAGACGCCGCTCGCCGGCGTCGTGTTCATGTTTCCCGGCGGCGGCGCTCAATACGCGCGCATGGCGGAGGGGCTTCGCCACGAGCCGGCCTTCGCTGAGGCCTTCGCGCGCTGCGCCGATCACTTGCGTCCGCTCCTCGGCGCCGAGCTGGCCGACTTGGTCTACGGAGGCGACGTTGCCAAGGGCGCTCTCGAGAAGCCCAGCCAAGCGCTGCCGGCGCTCTTCGCCGTCGAATATTCGGTCGCGATGCTCCTTCGCTCGTGGGGCATCGAGCCGACGGCGATGATCGGCCACAGCATGGGCGAATACACCGCCGCGTGCCTCGCCGGCGTCATGTCGCTGAAGGACGCGCTCGGCGTCGTCCTGTGCCGCGGTCGGCTCTTCGAGAAGCTTCCGAAGGGAAGCATGCTCGGCATTCCGCTCTCCGCCGACGAAGCGCGGCCGTTCATGACGCCTGATCTGTCGTTCGCGGCCATCAACCGGCGTGATCAATGCGTCGCCTCGGGAGAGGTGGCGTCCATCGACGCGCTGGCGGCGAAGCTTGAGCGCGCCGACATCGAGCCCACGCGCATCCACATCGATGTGGCGGCCCACTCGTCGCTCGTGGAGCCGATTCTCGCGGAGTTCGCGGCGTACCTTCGCACCCTCGAGCTGCACGCGCCGACGATGCCCGTCGTCAGCAACGTGACGGGCACGTGGCTCCGCCCCGACGAGGCCCGCGATCCCGAATATTGGGTCCGTCACCTTCGGCAAACGGTCCGCTTCGCCGATGGGGTCGACTGCGCGCTCGAAGGCGGCGGCCGCGCGCTCGTCGAGGTGGGACCGGGCCGCACCCTCGTGACGCTCGCCAAGTCACACCCAGCGGCGGTGAAGGACGCGCTCATTTGCACGGTGCGACACCCGAGCGAGACGGTGTCCGACGTGGAGTTCTTGGAGCGCGCCGCGGCGCGCCTTTGGCTCCTCGGCCTCCCGCTCGCCGACGAAGGGCGCTTCGCGGGCCAGTCGCGTCGGCGCGTGCCGCTGCCCTCCTACTGCTTTGAGCGCAAACGATACTTCCTCGACCCGGCGCCTTCGACGGTCACCGCGCCGCTCTCCGTCGCGGCTTCGGAGCCCTCGCCGAGCCCCGTTGCCTCGTCGGTCGCGCCCCCTTTGCCGGTACCTGTTCCCGAACTGCCACCACTGCCTTCCGTCCTTACTGCGCCAGTCCAGACCCTCGTTTTCCACCAAGAGCCCGCCATGCCCACGCAAAGCCGCAAAGATCGCATCGTCACCGAGCTTCAGCGCATCCTCCAGGAGCTCTCCGGCCTTGATGCGTCACGCATCGATCCGGCGGCGACCTTCCTCGAGTTGGGCTTCGACTCGCTCTTCTTGACGCAAGCGAACGGCGCCTTCCGCAAGCGCTTTGGCGTAAAGACGACGGTGCGCCAGCTGCTCGAGAAGGCGCCCGGCGTAGGCGCGCTCGCGGACTTCCTCGATGGTCAGCTCGCGCCCGACGCGTTTCCGGAAGAGACGGCCGTTGCCCCCGCGCTGCCAGCGCCGCTGCCGGTCCCGGCGTCCGAGCTCCGGCAGACGGCTACCGAGGCGAGCCCTGTCGCGCCCGCGCCCGCCCCCGTTGTCGTGGCGACCCCGGTCAACGGCACCACGGGACCCGTGCAGTTTGCACCCACTCCCATCGCGGCCCCCGTCAACGCGAGCGCCGTCGAGCGCGTCATCGCGCAACAGCTCTCCGTGATGCAGGCCCAGCTCGCGGCCCTCGGTGCCTCTCCCTCTCTCCCCGCCTCTCTCCCCGTAAACGTGAACGTGCCCGTGCCCGTGCACGCTCCGACCTCGACCTCGACCTCGACCTCGACCGCGACCCCGACCCCGACCGCGACCACGACCACGACCCCGACCACCGTCTCGCCTCGCGCCGCCACGAAGCCGGGCGCGGCGGAGATCGTCCCCGAAAAGAAGGTCAACAAGGAGAGCCCGTGGCAGCCCGTGGACAAGGGGCGTCACGACGACTCCGGCGCGCTCACGCCGGAGCAGCAGGCGCACATCGACACGCTCATTCGCGCCGTCTGCGAGCGCGCGCCGACCTCGAAGTCCATGACGCAGAAGTACCGCGCCCAGTTCGCCGACCCGCGCACGGTGCAGGGCTTCAAGCTCCAGTGGAAGGAGATGGTGTTCCCCATCATCGCCGCGAAGACCGAAGGCTCGAAGCTGTGGGACCTCGACGGCAACGAGTACATCGATCTCGTCAACGGCTACGGCGTCACGTTCCTGGGGCACAACCCGCCCTTCCTTCGCGAAGCCATCAAGGAGCAGCTCGATCGAGGCGTCGAAATCGGTCCTCAAAATCGCCTCGCGGGCCCCTTGGCCGAGCTCTTTTGCGAGCTCACGGGCAACGAGCGCGCGGCCTTCTGCAACACCGGTTCGGAAGCGGTCATCGCGGCCATTCGCTTGGCGCGAACGGTCACCGGCAAAGACGGCATCGCCACCTTTGCGGGCCACTACCACGGCATCTTCGATGAGGTCCTCGTCAAGGGCGTCACCTTTGGCGGCAAGAAGAAGACGGTGCCCATCGCGCCGGGCATTCCGCAGCGCCACGTCGAGCACACGCTCGTCTTGAAGTACGGCGACATGGAGTCGCTCGAGGAGATCAAGAAGCACGCCGACGAGCTCGCCCTCGTGCTCGTCGAGCCGATCCGGAGTCGCAACCCTGACAACCAGCCCGTGGAGTTCGTTCGCGCGCTCCGCAAGCTGACCGAGGAGCACAACATCGCCCTGCTCTTCGACGAAAATGGTGACGGGCTTCCGGTCGCACCCGGGCGGCATGCAGGCGCTCTGGGGCATCCGCGCTGACCTGGCGACCTACGGCAAGGTCGTCGGCGGAGGCTTGCCCATCGGCGTCGTCGCCGGCAAGGCGAAGTACATGGACGCCCTCGATGGCGGCATGTGGAGCTTCGGCGATCAGTCGGTGCCCGAGGCCGACATGACCTGGTTCGCGGGGACCTTCGTGCGCCATCCGCTCGCCATGGCTTCGGCCTTCGCGACGCTCACGTACCTGAAGGAGCAAGGCCCGGCGCTCCAGGAGAAGCTCAACGCACGGACGCGCGCCTTCGCCGCCGAGATGAACGCGTACTTCGACGAGGTCGGCGCGCCCTTGTGGATGGAGCACTTCGCGAGCTTCGTTGTCCTGAAGTTCACGAGCTTCCAGGACTATTCGCAGCTCCTCTTCTACCACCTGCACAACCGCGGCATTTTCACCTACGAGGGGCGCCCGGCCTTCTTCACGACGGCCCACACCGACGAAGACTTCGCCAAGATCGCGCGGGGTTTCCGAGAGAGCATCGAAGCGCTCCAAGCGGTGAAGCTCTTCCCCGGAACGCCGCCCATCCGTGTGCCCGTCTCCGTGCCGATGAGCGAAGGCCAGCAGGAGATCTGGCTCGCGACTCGCTTCGGGCGCGACGCATCCTGCGCCTTCAACTTGGCGAGCACGCTGCACCTTCGCGGCAAGCTCAATCGAAAGGCCCTCGAGCTCGCCGTCACGATGCTCGTGAAGCGTCACGAAGCTCTCCGCTGCGTGCCCAACAACGACGGCACGACGCAGCGCGTGATGCCCGTCAACGAGGTGCCGCTCCCGCTCTTTGACCTGAGCGCGCTCACGAGCGACCGCGACGCGCAGCTCGAGCAGCTCCGCCAGAAGGAAGTGACCGAGGAGTTCGACCTCGAAAACGGTCCGCTGTTCCGCGCCAAGCTCATCAAGCTCGCCGAGGAAGAGCACACGGTCATCCTCACGGCGCACCACCTCATCGCCGACGGCTGGTCTTGCGGCGTCCTCTGCCGTGACCTCGGCAAGCTCTACGCGTCGGTGTGCAGCGGCAAGCCGCACGGCCTCGTGCCCGCGATGCCCTACAGCGAGTGGATCGCCGACATGAAGATCGTCGCGAAGGGCGAAGAGCGGCGCGCCGCCGAGGACTACTGGGTGTCCGAATACAAGGGCAGCCCCGTGCCGGTGCTCGACCTCCCCACCGATCGCCCGCGCCCGCCGGTGAAGACGTTCGCCGCCGATCGCATCTCGCTCAAGCTCGATCAAGCGTTCACCAACGCGCTCCGGAAGATGGCTGGTGCGCAAGGGGCGACGCTCTTCGCGGGCCTGCTCGCGGGCTTTCAGCTCCTCTTGAGCCGCCTCTCGGGCCAGTCCGACGTCGTCGTTGGCTTCTCGCTCGCGAGCCAGTCGGACATCGAAGGTCGGGACCTCGTTGGCCATTGCGTGCAGTTTCTGCCGCTCCGCATCGCCCTCGACAAGGCGGCGCCGTTTTCGGACCACGTGAAGCACGTGCGCGGCAAGGTCTTCGACGCCTTTGAGCACAAGAGCTTCGCCTTCGGTACGTTGATCCAGAAGCTCGCGATTCCCCGCGACCCGAGCCGCGTGCCGCTCATGAGCGTGGCGTTCAACTTGGACCCCAACTCGCTGGGCATCGAGTTCCACGATCTCGCGTGCACCGCAGGCTCGATCCCGCGCCGCTACGAGAACTTCGACATCTTCTTCAACGTCGTCGAGTCGAACGCCGGGCTCGAGGTGCAGTGCACCTTCAACCTCGACCTCTTCGATCGCGAGACGATGCGACGGCGCCTCGATCAATACAAGGTCCTCTTGGAGGAGGCCGTCAGCGACGCAAGCCGTCCGAGCCAGGATCTACCGCTGCTCCCGCTGGCTGAACGCGAGCGCATTTTGGTGCAGTGGAACCAGGCCGAGGCGGTGACGTCTCCGATGCCCGGCAAGCGCGTCACCGAATGGGTGCAGAGGGCCGCGGAGAAGGAGCCCAACGCCGTCGCCGTGCAGATGGCGGCGGGCCCGTCAGTGGCTGGTGGACTCGCTGCCGCGCGGGCCATGACCTACCGCGAGCTCAACGAGCGCGCGAATCAGCTGGCGCACTACCTGACGACTCGAGGTGTCACGCTCGGTCGTTGTGTGGCCGTGTGCATGCCGAGGACGCCGGAGCTGCTCGTCGCGCTCTTGGGCGTCTTGAAGGCCGGGGGCGCGTACGTGCCGCTCGACCCGGCGCTCCCGGCGGCGCGCATGGCGTTCATGCTCGCCGACTCGGCGGCGGACTTGGTGCTCACGCACACGCAATGCGCATCGGTGCTGCCGACCGGTGTCCGCGCCGTCGTCGTCGACGCCTGGCCCGGAGAGATCGCCGAGCGGCCCAAGACGCCGCCGGAAGGCGCTGTTCCGGAGGATGCCGTCGCGTACGTCATGTACACGTCGGGCTCTACCGGCGAGCCGAAGGGCGTCATGATTCCGCATCGCGCCCTCGAGCACTACTTGTCGTGGGCGCTCCCGCGTTACCGGATGGAGTCGGGCTCCGGCTCGCCGGTCCATTCGTCCATTGGTTTTGACCTCACGGTCACGTCGCTCTTCGGGCCGCTTTGCGTCGGCAAGGCCGTGACCCTTTTGCCGGAGGGCGACGACGTCGAAGCGCTCGGCCGCGCGCTCAAGGAGCCGGGCGGCTTCAGCGTCGTGAAGCTCACCCCGGCGCACCTCGGCATCCTCGCGGAGCAGTTGCCGTCGTCGGCGCTCGCCAAGACGGCCGGCACCTACGTCATCGGCGGTGAGCAGCTCCTGGCGTCGCACGTGGCGGAATTCCGTGCGCACGCGCCCGACGTCGTTCTCGTGAATGAGTACGGCCCCACCGAAGCGACAGTCGGTTGCTGCATTCATCAGGTATCGCCGGCGTCGCCAACCAGCGGCGCCATCGCCATCGGTCGCCCCACGCCGGGCACGCGCCTCTACATCCTGGACGACCGCCACGCGCCGGTGCCCATCGGCGTGACCGGAGAGCTCTACATCGCGGGGCCTCAGCTCGCGCTCGGATACTTGAACCGACCCGAGCTCACGGCAGAGCGCTTCGTCGCGGACCCCTTCGGGGCTCCCGGCGCGCGCATGTACAAGACGGGCGATCTGGCTCGTCATCGTGCCGACGGCGAGCTCGAGTACCTCGGCCGCGCCGATCACCAGGTGAAGATCCGCGGGTATCGCATCGAGCTCGGCGAAATCGAGAAGAACCTCGAGATGGCGCCGGGCGTGGAGCGCGCCGTGGTCTTGGCCCGCGGCAAAGACGCCCAGAGCCGCACCCTCGCGGCCTTCGTCGTGCCCTCGAACGACAAGACCCAACCGAGCGCGACGACGGAGCAGAAGGAAGCCTGGCGTAAGAAGTGGGACGCGCTCTACGCCGCCGGTGCACAAGCCATCAAAGCCAACGGCAACGGCGGTGAGCACGCGGAGCTCGACGACCTCGTGCTCCTTCGCGAGCTCTCCGACAAGAAGGGCTACGAAGCCGAGGTGAAAGAAGGCCTCGACGCGACCTTCGCGCGGCTGACGAAGCTCCCGCTGGGGCGCGTCTGGGCTATCGGCTGCGGCACGGGAGCGGAGCTTCTGCGGCTCGCGCCGCTTTGCGGGACCATCTTCGGCACCGACTATGCGGAGGGGGGCGTTCGCGAAATCGAGCGGCTCTTGCGCACGCCGAAGTACGAGTCGCTCAAGAACGTGAGCGTCGCGGTGCGTGAAGCCGCCGACTTCGCCGGCGTGACCGAAGGCTCTTTCGACTCGGTCATCATCAACAGCGTGTGCCAGTACTTCCCCGACGGCGCGTACATGAAGCGCGTCCTCGAAGGCGCCATCCGGAGCATCGGCGCTAACGCGAGCGGGGCCGGCAGCGTTTTCATCGGCGACGTGCAGAGCTACGCGCTCCTCGAGGCGCACCACGCGTTCGATCAGATCGAACGCTCGGCGCCCAGCACGAAGACCAAGGATCTGCGGGAGCTCATCGAGAGGCGCGTCCAGACGGAGGACGAGCTGGTCATCGACCCGGCCTTCTTCTTCGAGATCGCGCGGGAGAACCCTCGCGTCGGCGCTGTTCGTGTGGAGCTGCGGCGCGGCACCCTACAAAACGAGACGACGCGCTTCCACTACGACGTCTGGCTCGAGATCGGCCCGCGGCCCAAGGCCGTCCCGGTCACTTGGCGCGACTACATGAGCGAAGGCTGGGGCTCGGCGGCAGAGCTGAGGCGCGTCCTCGAGTCGTCGAAGCCGACGATCTTCGCCGTAAAAAACATCCCGAACTGGCGAAACGCGCAACATCTCCGCGCGCGAGACCTCGTACGCGAGGCGGAGAAGCGCGAGCTTGCCGACGTGGCGACCCTGAAGAGCGCGCTCCTCGCTGACGCGAGCGATCGCTCGATTGATCCCGAGGCCCTCTGGGCTCTCGGTGACGAGCTTGGCTACCACGTCGAGCTTCGGTGGACGGACCTCGACGGTCCCGGTCGCTTCGAGGCCGTCTTCACGCTTCGCCCGGCGGGCGGCGAGCCGGTCCGAGTGGAGTGGCGCACGCCGCCTGCTTCGCCGTCGGCGACGTGGTGGCTCGAGTCGGCCAACGAGCCTGCGAAGAAGCTGGCGGCGCGGAAGCTCGCCGAGGGGCTTCGTGCGGCGCTCCGCGAGCGGCTCCCCGAATACATGATCCCGCAAGGGATCACGATGCTCGACGCGCTACCGCTCACGCACAACGGCAAGGTCGACACGGCGGCGCTCCTGGCCCTCGACGTTGGCGAAACGCGTACCGGCGGGGCCGCCGAGTTCTCGGCGCCCCGCACCGAGACGGAGAAGCAGGTCGCGGACGTCTGGTGTGAGGTCCTCGGCCTGAGTCGTGTCAGCACGACGAGCGACTTCTTCGAGCTCGGCGGGCACTCGCTCCTCGGCATTCAGATCATCGTTCGATTGCGCGAGGCCTGCGGCGTCGCCGAGCTGTCCTTGAGCAGCCTCTTTACGACCCCAACCGTCGCGACGCTCTCGCAAAAGATCGACGCGATGGTCTATCAAAAACGCGTGCCTGACGCCGGCGCTCAAGGCGAGCGCGAAGAGGTCGCGTTTTGAGCGTCGCCGCGTTCCTCTCGCGCCTCCGCGACCGCGGCATCGAGCTCCGCGCCGAAGGCGACAAGCTCCTGGTGAACGCGCCCAAGGGCGCCATCACCGACGATCTTGGCGACGAGATCCGGCGCCGAAAGCCCGAGCTCCTCGCCTTCTTGCGCCTCGGCGCCGAGGCCGGGACTGCCCGAGCCAGCATCGCCATCGCGAAGGCGACGCTTACGCCTGCCGCCGGCGGAGCCTTCGAGGCGCCGCTCTCCTTCGGCCAAGGGCGGCTCTTCTACCTCGACCAGCTGGATCCCGGCCTCGCCGTCTACAACGTCCCCGTCGCCTTCTTCGTGGACCACGCCCTCGACGTGACGGCGCTCCGCTCGTCCCTCGCCGACGTGGTGGCTCGGCACGCGGTCCTTCGCACGACTCTTCGTCTGGGCCCGCGCGGGCCAGTGCAGCACATCGCCCCGCCGTTCGTCGTGGAGATCCCCGTCGTCGACCTCTCGGAGATGGCACGCGACGAGATGGACGCGCGCTGCCAGGCGGTGCTCTCCGAACACGCGCGAGCGCCGTTCGACTTGGCGCGCGGCCCGCTCATTCGCGCGGTCTTGGTGCGCCTCGAGACGACGCGGAGCGTCCTGCTCGTGACCACTCATCATGTCGTCACCGACGGCTGGTCTCAGGACGTCTTCGAGCGAGAGCTCGCGGCCTGTTACGAGGCGCGGCTCCGCGGCGAAGAGCCGAGGCTTCCCGCGCTAGAGCTCCAATACGCCGACTACGCCGTCTGGCAGACGGACGGCCGCGACCCGGAGCAAGCGAAGAAGCTCGACCATTGGCTCAACAACCTGGCGGCGCCGCTCCCGGTGCTCGAGCTGCCGACGACCGAACAACGCGGCCCGCGGGCACCCACGGAAGGCGCTACTGCGCGCATCGACGTCGAGGCCGACGTCGTCGACCGGCTCGCCGCGCTCGGGCGTCGCGACGGCGCGACGCTGTTCATGGTGCTCGTTGCTGCGTATGCCACCCTGCTGCATCGCGTCGCCGGCCAAGACGAAGTCGTCATCGGCACACCCATCGCGAACCGAAATCACGGTCAAACGATGGAGCTCATCGGCTACTTCGCCAACACGTTGGCGCTCCGAATCGATCTGTCCGGCGCACCAACTTTTCGCGAGCTGGTGCGTCGCGTTCGCGAGACGTGCCTCGGCGCCTACGCGAACCAAGACGTTCCCTTCGAGCAGCTCGTCGACAAGCTGGGTGTCCCTCGCGATCTCAGCCGTTCGCCGGTCTATCAGACGATCTTCGCGTTCGAGGACGTGCTCTCGGCGTCGCCCGCGAAGCCTGAGGCGCGGGCCTTCGTCGTCTCGCGCCGCGAGACGGTGCACGCCAAGGTTGCGCGCAACGATCTCAGCGCTTGGGTGAGTCGCACGGATACGGGCCTTCGGATCACCTTCGAGTACCCCACCGCGCTCTTTGATGACGCCTTCATCGAGCGCCTGCTCGCGAGCCTTCGCGTGCTCCTGGGCGCCCTCGCCGACGGCGCTGAGAGCCCCCTCGCCGAGCTTCCGTTGCTCACGGAAGAAGAGCGACACCGGATCGTGACCGCGTGGAACGGGACCGACGCGACGCTTCCCGACGTCTCGGGCGCGCATCAACTCTACGAACGACAGGCCGACAAGACGCCCGACGCGATCGCGCTTCAATTTCGCGACCAACGCCTCACGTTTCGCGAGCTCGACGCGCGCGCCAACCGGCTCGCCCGGCATCTCGCCAACCTCGGCGCCAAACAGGGGACGCTCGTCGGCGTCTTTCTCGAACGCTCCCTCGAGATGGTGGTCAC
Source organism: Myxococcales bacterium (assembly GCA_016703425.1). Taxonomy (NCBI): domain Bacteria; kingdom Pseudomonadati; phylum Myxococcota; class Myxococcia; order Myxococcales; species Myxococcales bacterium. The sequence goes on along the minus strand of JADJCA010000015.1, from coordinate 79,506 downwards.
GCTCTACGCCATCCTCAAGGCCGGCGCCGCCTACGTGCCGCTCGATCCCGAATACCCCGTCGACCGCCTCCTGCTCATGGTGTCGGACTCGGAGCTTGGCATTGTGGTGACGAGCGACGCCCTCGCGCCACGCGTGCCGATCCCCAGCGGCGGTACACCGCCGACCGTCGTCAGCGTCGACGGCGCCGCCGCGACCATCGGCGCGTGCTCTGCCGAACGCCTTCTGGGGTCGTTGCCCAAGGGACAATCCACCGTCGCCACCGATGAGGCGGCCTACGTCATCTACACGTCGGGCTCCACCGGCGTACCCAAAGGCGTCGTGGTCCCGCACCGCGCGCTCGTCAGCTTCCTCATGTCGATGGCCAAGAAGCCGGGCATCGCTCCGAGCGACACGCTCGTGGCGGTGACCACGCTGTCCTTCGACATCGCGGGCCTCGAGCTCTTCTTGCCTCACGTGGTCGGGGCGAAGGTTGTCGTGGCGAGCGCCGACGTCGCGCAGAACGGCCGCAAGCTGCGAGACCTGCTCGAATCGAGCGGCGCGACCATCATGCAGGCGACGCCGGCCACCTGGCGCGCGCTCATCGCGGCCGGCTGGCGCGGCGCGAAGCCGTTCAAGGTGCTGTGCGGCGGCGAGGCGTTCCCCGCCGATCTCTTGGCTCCGCTCTTCGAGCGCGCCTCGGCCATCTGGAACATGTACGGCCCCACGGAGACGACCATTTGGTCGACCTGCGCCCCGCTCGACGCGAGCGATCCGCGCATCAGCATCGGCGGCCCCATCGACAACACAAGCGTCTACGTCCTCGACCCTTTGGGTCAGCCGACGCCGCTCGGTGTGCCGGGCGAACTTTGCATCGGTGGCCTTGGCGTGAGCCTCGGCTACAAGAACCGGCAGACGCTCACCGATGCGCGCTTCGTGCCCGATCCGTTCCGCGCGGCGTCGGCGTTGGGGCCCGGCAAGATGTACAAGACCGGCGACGTCGTGACGCAGCGGGCCGACGGCACGCTGCTCTACCAGCGGCGCGTCGACCACCAGGTCAAGGTGCGCGGCTATCGCATCGAGCTTGGCGAGATCGAGTCGGTCTTGGCCGAACATGAGGCCGTGGACCGGTCTGTGGTGATCGTTCGTGAAGACCGACCCGGCGACGCGCGTCTGGTGGCCTACCTCGTGCTCAAGAGAGATCAGCTTCTGACGGCGAGCGAGGTCCGCAAGCATCTCCGGAAGAAGCTCCCCGAGTACATGATTCCGCAGCACGTGGTCGAGTTGCCGGCGCTGCCACTCACGCCCGCCGGCAAGATCGCGAGGCAGGCGCTTCCGCCGCCCGACGGGGTGGCGAAGCGCGAAGATGCGAGGGCGCCGTCTTCGCCGAGCGAGCTCTCGCTGGCGCGCATTTGGCGAGAGGTGCTCGCGACGGAGAGTGTGGCGGCGACCGACAACTTCTTCGAGCTAGGTGGGCACTCGCTGCTTTCGATGGTCGTCATCGCGCGCGTCGAGACGGAGCTCGGGCATCGCCTGAACCCGCGCGACCTCTTGTTGCTCACGCTCGAGCAGCTCGCGAAGGGGTTCGGCGTCGCCGATGGCGTCACCGACGCGGGGTCGGCGGCGTCGAGCGAGCCCAAGGTCGCGCCGCGACCACCCACGACGCCGAAGGCCGAGGCGCCGAGGGGAGGCCTTCTTTCGCAACTCAAAGGAAAGATCTTCCGATGACCGCACCGTTCGACGACGTTCCCACGCTCACCATCGCAGACGACGAGGCGCACTCGCAGAAGCTAAAGCCGAGCACCGTCGACGAAGCGGTTCGCCTCTTTCGCGAAGGCGGCGCGCTTCGGCTTCATGGCGCCATACCGCTCGAGTTCTTGGAGGAGCTCGACGGCCACTATCGCAAGCGGTACTGGTCCGAGCTCGAGTCCACCGACAAGGAAGATCGGCGGCCGCTCTTCACCGTCGACGTGGAAGGGCCCTTCGCGCGGCCGCAGTTTTACGCCAACCCGCTCGTGTTCCCGATCATCGAGCGCCTCTTGGGCGACGACTGCATCCTCGGCGCGTGCAGCTCCGTCGTGTCGTTTCCGGGGGCCCCCGACCAGTTTACACACCGCGACTCCGACTCCCTCTTCGGCGACTTCGCGTACGACGTGAAGCTTCCGCCCTACGCGCTCACCGTGCTGATGCCGCTCGTCGACGCGGATGCGGAGACCGGTTCCACGGAGGTGTGGCCGACCACGCAACACGAGCCCGACTTCGAGAAGGCCAAGGCGACTCCGCCGGTTCATCCCGTGGTCCCGCGCGGCTCCATCATGATGACCGACAGCCGCGTCGTCCACCGCGGCGCCCGCAACCGCTCCGAGCGCGTCCGCCCGCTGGTGTATTGCAGCTACCATCGTCACTGGTTTCGCGACTACGGCGGCTACGAGACCCGGCCGCCCATCTCCATCAACCCCATCGAGTACGCTCGCGTCCCTCGCGAATACCGGCGCCTCTTCTCGTGGGGTTTCGATCGCTACCTCAAGATCCGCGTCAAGCGGGGCGCCCGTCGTGTCGCGCTCGACGTGCTCCCTCAGCGCGTCCTTTTACCGCTCAAGCACGCACTGAAGAGCCGCTGAGCGAGCCGCCGCGCGTGCTTCATGGAAGGCGCGCGCACCGTGCGCCGATGCGGTCGCTTCGGAACGTGTCGCCAAGAGACGAGCCCGTCTTCGTGTCGATTTGAGAGGTGTTGGCCAAGAACGAGCCACCGAGGTACCCGGTGTTCGTGTCTGCGGGAATCAGTCCCACGCAGTCGATGCAAGAAGGGACGCCCGCGGTGAGCTGGCCGAGGCCCCACTCGCCGACGTTGCCGGCCATGTCCAGGTGTCCCCAGGCGGCGGCGCCGGCGGGTTTCGTGCCCGGAGTGACTGGCTTGGTCCCCGCACAGCTTCCCCCTGGGCAGTAGACGACCTGGCCATCGGACGGACCCGTCGAGCCCCACGGGTAGAGTCGCTGTTCCGAACCTGCAGTGGCGGCGAAATTCCATTCGAAGGCCGTGGGCAAGAAGCCGCCGTCCCAGATGCAGAAGGCGAACGCCTCCCGAAACGTGATGCGGTTGAGGGCTCGAACATCGCCCGCGCCCGAGCTTACCGTCCATGTGGAGGTCGACGAGCCAGGGAGCAAATCGGTGTTGAAGTTGCCGATGCCCGCGTCCCAAGAGCTGTTCCAGCCGCCTTCGAATCCCCCGGTCGCGTGCACCACGCCTTGCCCACCGTTAAGATGCGTGTGCTTCCCAACGCCGGCTTGGGGGCGCCAACCGCCAGCCCAGGCGGTTGCGAAGTTTCGGAAGCGCCCCACGGTGACTTCGTAGAGGTCGAGGCGGAAGGGGCTGATGGTCGCCGGGAGGAACTTGTCATCACTGCCCAAGAAACTTCCTCCAGGCACAAGCGCGTGGTCGCAGCAGTTCTGATCGCCAGCGGGACCGCAGGTCGTGAGGCCCTGCGTCGACCCAGCGGCAACGCAGCTCGGGGGCGCGCCGCAGCTATTGATGCCCCCAACCCCGCAGGCTTCGCCCGGGGCGCACGTGTTGGGACATAGGACCGATTGTCCACAATTGTCGGTCGCAGGGCCGCAAGCCTTTCCCGCGCAGGTCACTTCAGGCGGTTGGGCGACGCATCCACACTTGTTGGCGGTCGCTCCGCCGCCGCCGCAAACGAGGCCCCTGCCAGGGCATGAGTCGTTGCAGGTGAAGGGAACACCGCAGGTGTCGGTAGCGGGGCCGCAGTCCTTGCCGGTGCACGGCGTCAGGCGGTCGGGCGCGCACGCGCATGCGCTTGGGGTTCCCTGGCAGGTCTCTTTGGTGGTGCACGATGCACAGCTCGCGGCCTGGCAGCCGTTGTTCCGATCGGTGGGGACGCAGAAGTTGCCGCATGGCTTCGTGCCCGCACCGCAAGCGCCAATCGCGCAGGTCGTGCCTTGGCAAACGAGCGTGCCGCTTCCCGCGTCGGGGCACGCGGCGAGATCGCACGTGGTGGCGCCGCAGCCGTACGTCGGATCGGTGATCGCGACGCACTTCCCTGCGCACGGCTTGTAGCCGGCGGCGCACGCGGAGAACGCGCAGGCCTGTGTTGCGTCGCACGTGAAGACGGCGTTGGTGTCGAGCGAGCACGGGGTGCACGTCGCGCTGCTGCAACCGAAGGCGGGGTCGAGACGGCTCACGCACGCCGCGCCGCACCGCTTCTCGGTGGGGCCGCACACCGTGGGGCCCGAGTCGGGGCTCGTCGCGGCGTCCCCGACGCATCACCCGGATCGATGAGCGTGGCGTCATCGCCGCCTACCGCGGCGTCGCGCGCCTCGTCACCGGCCGCGTAGGTCGGCAGCGCTCGCCCGTCGATGCGGTCGGACACGCACGAGCCGCTCTTGGGGTCGCATGTCTCGCCCTCGGCGCAAGTCGAGCGGGCGTCGTTGCCGTCGGCGACGACCTTGCTCGTGCACCGTGCCGACAGGACGACCGTCAGCGCGCCGACGCGATCCGTTGGCACTTGCTCGACGACGTTGTCGCGGCGGTCGAAGGGAACGCCGCCGCGAAAGCCGGCGACGGTGATGCGTACGGCCGCCGTCGGATCGCCGTTCGATGCGATGGCGAGCGTCGTCGGCAGGCTCGCCTCTTCCGGAAGGCGGAGGTCGCTCTCGCGGAGCGTCGTGCCGTCTGCCGCCTTGACGACGAGGCGCAGGCGGTCGAGGGCCAGCGGGCCGTCTTCCGTCACGATGAGCATGAGCCCGCCTCGATCGGCGGCCTGTGCACCGCAGCCGACCGCCGTGAGGCCAGGCGCCACGCAGCACGCGAGGAAGGCGAGGAGCGCCTTGCGCGGCGAAAACGGCATGGGTGACTTTATCATGCGGCTCGCGAGCGGCCTCCGCCTTGACGCCTTGATGCCGCGCTCATGAACCGGCTCGCTAGGCGAGAGCTGCGCGCGCGGTCGGCGACTCAGGCCGCGATCGCGATGGTTTCTTCAAGGTCGATGGCGCAGCCGATGAGGACGTCGGAGTCGAACATGCCCCGCAGATCAAAACGGCCATCGTCGAGCTCTAGCGGCCGCGCCCCAGCCTCGAGCGCGCAGCCGGCGAGGGTGCCGGAAACGAGAGCGTCGATGCTGGTCTTAAGGGTGCGGTTCATGGGCTCCTCCGAGGTGGGGTGATACGGGGAGCTCCTGCAGCCCCCGTACCATCGCAGGGCTCAAGAGGTTTCACGCGTTTACGGTCGAAAACGGTCCATTCCTTGCCGCGATCCTGCCGGACGGGGCAAACGACTGCCTCGCCGGGGACAACTTGGTCCGCGGGGGCCGAAACGGCCGCAACACGGTGACTGGCGAGCGTCCGGTCACCCTACGTGCCGCCCCTTGTGGGCCAGCCGGCTCTCGGGCCATGTTCCGCCTCCCCTTGGGTTGCGTGGAAGTTGCACTGTGCATGCAAGGGGACGAGGGCAGGGACCATCAATCCTTCGCCGAACGCCGCAAGTGACCTCGAGTCCGCTTGCGCCACGAGAGCGCTCCATGAAAGATGACGGACGTGCGCCTGTGGACCTTCGCCGTCTTTGCCGTTGTGGCTGGCCTTGGCGTGGTGGGGTGCCCCTTCGACGTGGGGAGCCTGACTGGGGGGACCGAGCCGAACCCCGAAGCTGGCGCGGCCGACGCAACGGTCGCCGCGGAAACCGGCGTGGGCGGCGCCGACGCCGGCACCTCGGGCTGTGCGCCGGGCCTCCTGCCGGGGCTCGATGGCGGCTGCGCTCCCACATGTGGAGGCCTCACTTGCGCGGCTCACGAGACCTGCGATCCGGGCGCCACGCCCCCCGCTTGCATCTGCGTGGTGGCCTACGCGCGGGCGGGAGGGCAGGGACCATGCGTCTTTGCCGGCGGTCCAGCGGACCCGGGCTTTCAGAACACGCCCCTCGCGTGGCAGGTCGAGCCGAGCGTCGACGGCGGCGTCAGTGTCGTGCCCACGGCCGACGGCGGCCTCGACCCGGGCGCGCTCGTCTTCGACAATAGCTGCAAGCCGGCCCTGGCCAAGCAGACCTTCGCGATGCCGCCTTACGCGGCAGCGGAGCCGGTGGCCCTCGAGCTGAACATCAAGGGCAGCGGCGCCAGCATGCCGATCGAGGTGCTCGTCGCAGGCCGGACCTTCCCCGTCATCCTCGCCGGTAGCGGTTACAGCACCGTGCGCGTCTGCCTTGGTGAATCCGCCTATGGCGGTGACGTCGAGGTCGGATTCCGACGCACGAACCAGTGCGGCAGCTGGTCCGTCGATCGCGCGACCGTGGTCCCCGATCCCTCGTGCCTCGTGGCCGGTGCCGTAGCCAGCGGCGACTTCCAGACGCCGAACGTGTGGCTCACGAGCGGTGGCGCGGGCACGACCACCGCCGGCCTCGCGGGTATCTCTGGCCGCCTCGCGGCCGACGACCCGTGTCCGGTCCCTCGACTTACGGGTAAGATGCACGTTCCCTTGTCGATGGCGCGACCGGCCCTGGCGGTCTCCTACCAAGGCACGGCGGGTGTCTACGCCGACCTTGGTCTCAGCGGAGGTCGCTTTCAGTCGGGCGGCCCGCCGACGATTCCGAGTCTTCCCTTCGGGCGCCTCGTGGGCACCGGTGCCTTCGAGCGCGTGAACGTTTGCCTCCCCGAGTGGGCTCGCGGAACGATTCGGGCCCTCGACGTCTCCATGCCGGCGCGGGGCACCGACTGCGCGCAGGCCAGCGCAGCCGAGTTCCTCGTCGACGACTTCACCGTCGTGGAGGACCCGTCGTGCGACGCCGCCGGCACGCTCTTCGACACAGGCTTCGAGGGCGCCAAGGCCGGCGCCAAGGTGCTCTACGTACGCGGCTCAAAGAAGACAAACGTGGATTTTGGCAGCACGTTCCCCAAATTGACGGGGGCGGGCCTCCTTCACGTGAAAAGCTCCTACGTCGATTGTTCGACCGTGTACTCGTCGACCGAGACCGGCTCGATGTTCGCGAGCGGACCGCGTCCGCCAACCTCCACGAGCCCGGGCGCGCCACGCGCAACGTTCTCGTACATCGCTGGCGCAAACGGGACGAGCCTGGCCGCGGGGCAAACACTCGCGCCGGCGCCAACGAAGACCCCTGGCTCGATCTGCCTTCCGCGTTCGCTCGCGGGCCAGGGCTTTACGCTCGACTTCGCTGTCACGATGGGGTGCCCGTCATCGACCAGCGATCTTTACGTCGATGACGTCGCGCTCGCGTGGGACCCAACCTGTCCGTGACGGGCCCGGCCACGCGTTCGCGATACCTCAACTACACGGCTTGCATTCGCTGACGCAGGTGCGGAGGCACACTTGCTCCTGCGCTTCGCAGCCACGACGGCACCCTGCTCCTGCGCTACGACCCGCGGAGGCTTGCTTTTCTGTGTTGCCGAGCTCCATCGGTGACTGCGCATCGCAATTCGACTCGCAGGTGGCGGTGGTCTGGGCGCAACGTTCGTCGCACGAGCGCTCGCAGCTCTTCCCGCAGGTCCCACCGGTGGGGCCAACCGCAGCGGGCGTGCCGGTGGCACACGCGAAGAGCGTGAGGGCTACGAAGAGCAGCGCGAGAGGGCGCGTCGCCGCTCGCGCGGCAATGGGGGCAGGCGTCATCATGGCTCACATCACAATCGGCGTCGGCATGAAGAGGAGCACGAAGAAGAGCAACGTGACGACGGCAACGGCCTTGCGACCTGCGCCGAGCTCGGTCGTCGCATCAACCGTCTCGGGATGGTCGAAGAGGCCCGGCTCCGTAGGCCGGGCGCTCCGGAGCGAGCCGCCGCGTCGCTCCATGGCGAGCAAGAGACCCAGGCCTACGAACCACGCGACCCAGAAGAGCCCCTCGGCGCGGCGATGCGCGCCGTAAGACGAGAGGGCGACGAGGCCGAAGATGCCGAAGAGTCGCTGCCGATTCGACACGCGCGGCTCACCGTCTTGACGAGGCTCGGCGGGCGTCGCCAGCGAAGCGAGGACTGCCAAGACCGTGAACCACATGAGCCAAAACATCGAGTTCGAGATGTGCGTGCCGAGCTGCATGAGGCCGAGCCCCGCGCGCACGTCGCGCAGCACGAAGAGGGACAGGTTCACGAAGAAGAGGGCCAGGAGTGAGCGGTGCACGAAAGTCGCGAGCTCGTTCTGCCTCCGCCCGAACAGCGAATAGGCGACGTGACCGCCGTCGAGTTGCCCCACCGGCAAGAGGTTGATCATCGTGACGAAGAGGCCGCCCCACGCGGCGAAGGCGACGGGGCCGAGCTCGAGCTGCATGCCCGCTGGCGCCGCCCCCATCGCGATACGGTCGAGGAGCTTCAGCAGGATGGATTCACCGAGCGTCACGCCCTCTCCGCCCTCCAACGGGACGAAGCGCGAGTGACTCGCGCCGTAAAGGTACATGGGGATGGCGACGGCGAGGCCCGCGAGCGGACCACTCGCGCCGATGTCGAGGAGCGCTCGACGTGAGGGAATGCGCCCGCTCATGCGAATGATGGCGCCCATGGTGCCGAAGGGCGACAACAAGGGGAGCGGAATGAAGAACGGCGGCGAGGCCGGCACGCCGTGGAGCTTTGCGGCGATGAAATGCCCGAACTCGTGCGTTACGAGGATCGCCAAGAGCGCGCCGGTGAACTGAGCGGCTTGTGAGAGCGCCTCCCGCCCGAGCGGCGCCTGTTCGTGGGCCGGCGAGTTGGTCCACGCCGTGGCGAAGACGCTGAGGACGGTGAGAACAAATAGAACGCTCGCGCGCTTCCAGCCGGAGCTCGCGCTGTCGCCCGACAGCGGCGGATCATCCGGCGTTTCGGGCTCGCGCAAGCGCTTCGGCGAGTCGTTGGAGCTGGGGCTCGAGGCGGGCATCGAGGGTTCCGAGGTTGGTGCGTACAACGAGATCGCCGCGGGCCAGATCCTCGCGCGCTTCGACCGACGTGCCTTCCGGAAGGCTCAGACCCTCAAGCTGGGCCCGCAGCGCGTCTGCGTCCAGGGGATTCGCCTCGAAAATGAGCTTCCGTACGCCTCGCGCTTCGGCGAGCACGGTGCGGGCGAGGGCGCCGATCCTCGAGGGGTCCAGCTCGAGCGTCGCCCCCAGGAGCCGCTCCGCGAGCGCCACGGCTGTGTCGGCCAGTCGCTGCGCGTCGCGCTCGGCGCGTCGATCGTCTTCCGCGCGGAGCGCCAAGAGTCCAGCCGCCAGGCGAGCGTCGGCCTCCGCACGAAGGGCTCGCTCGACGGCCGCACGCTCCGCGGCGATGCGGCCCGCGGCTTCTTCGTGGACCGTTCGGGCCTCGGCGTGAGCCCTCGCGCGGATCTGCGCCGCTTCGTCGTGGGCCTCGGCGGCAGCCGAGGAAAGCACGCGACCGCGCCGCGATTCGGCGTCGGCCGCGCGCGTCGCGTTGCCGCCCCCTCGCGGCGCTGCCGTTGGGATCGCCGCCGGTGCGTTGTTGGGTGCGGCGCCGCCGCGAAGGATGCGCCCCCGCGCGATCGTCGTCACGGCGCGCCTCCTTGGAGATCACGCGCCACCCGCGCGAGGCAACTGGCGAGATGGTGCGCGCGCGCGTTCTTTGAGGTCGGGAGTCGCGCTGGGTGCCCGAGCACCGACGCGAGGTCCGCTTCCTCTAGACCGAGCACCATGGACACCGCCACGAAGGCGTCCTCCCACTCATCGGTCGCCGCGTCCGCGTCGCTCATGGTGGGAAGCGTAACGCAGGTCGTGGCCGCCCTTGCCACGCCCTTGCCACGACCGGAAGCCGGCCCAGCAAAGTGGTCTACGGCCACAAGAAAGCGCTCACACCTGCGCGGACACGTCTCTTACCATCCGCGCCATGCTGACCGCTCGTTCGCGCGTTCTCATGGTTGCCTGGGGCGCCGCAGGGCTCACAGCGCTCTACGCGTGTTCCTCGGACTCGCTTTCAACGGAAGGGAACGGGACCGCTGACGCGGCTTCCGCCGAGGCATCCAGCACCTCCGACGCATCATCGTCCGACGGCGCAACGAACGTCGACGCGCTGAGCGATGCCGCTCGCCGCGAGCCGACGGTTCACGTCTTCGCACGAGCTTTCACGACGTGCGCCACGAAGGGCGGGGCCGCAAAATGCTGGGGCGCCAACGACAAGGGGCAGCTCGGCAATGGGGCGTTCGCCGCTGCCGTCAGAACTCCCGTCGACGTCAGCGCCCTCACGGCACCCACGCAGCTGGAGCCGGCCAATGCCCACACGTGCGCCTTGAGCGCCGCGGGCGTTTCTTGTTGGGGAAGCAACGTCGCGGGGCAGCTAGGCCACGACCCCGCATCCGACCCCAAAGATTGCGCCGGCGTCGCTTGTCGCAACGTGCCACAGGCTGTCGCCGGACTCGTCGGCGCCACGGACCTCGCGGCGGGCATTGACTTCACGTGCGCGGTCGCCGGTGGCGCTGTGTCTTGTTGGGGCTCACCGAACTATGCGGAGCTCGGACCCGCGCGCGATGGCGGCGCGACTTTCAGCCCAGGACCGGTGCCGATGACAGGTACCGTCGTCGAAGTACGAGCCGGTTCGAACAGCGTGTGCGCCCGCAAGGCTGATGGGACCGTGTGGTGTTGGGGGCGCAATCAGCTGGGGCAGCTCGGCAGCGGCGCTTCCGACGCCGGCTTCGACGGGACGGCGCACGCCACGCCGGTTCAGGTGCCGGGCCTAACGGGCGTCGTTTCTGTCGCCGTCGGTGGGCAACATGCGTGCGCGATTCGGGGCGACGGCACAGTGGCGTGCTGGGGCGCCAACTCCAACGGCGAGACGACCAACCCGGGCGGTCAACTTGGGCATGACCCCTCCAGCGATCCCGCGTGCACCGGCGGAGCGCCTTGCAGCGCATCGCCGACCACCGTGTCCGGCATCACGAACGCGCGCAAGCTTGCCCTCGGCAGCTATCATTCGTGTGCGCTCCTCGCCGACGACACCGTGTCGTGTTGGGGCAACAACAACAACGGCCTTCTGGGTCATGATCCGTCGAAGGACTTGGGCGTGCAGTTTGCACCGAAACCGGTCACGGGCCTCACCAACGTCGGCGACCTGGCCTTGGGCGACTTTCACTCGTGCGCCGTGACGCGCGACGATCAAGTCCTCTGCTGGGGCGAAAACGGCGCCGGACAGCTCGCGAAGCCCGTTGCCTCGGTGGGCTCATCGTTCACGCCGGTTGCCGTCGGTCTCTAGACGCATCCGCGGCGCGAGGTCGCTGCGCGCTCATCCCTGCCAGGCCGCGTGTGCGACCTCGCCGCCGAGCCGTCCGAAATCCACGCCGTGGCCCCATGGGCCACGGTGCATCGATCCAATCGCGCGGAGTTTCGCGCGGATTCGCGTGGCACTTCGATTGCAGCCTTGGCCGCGCCCCTCGGAGTAACGTCATGCGAATTCATCGCAAGCTACCGCGCGCAAGCGCACCGCTCACGACGCGGATCTTGGACGTGGACGCACTTGAGAGCGCCAGCGGCGGTGCTCGCATTGGGCAGGGAGAAGGCTGGCTCGATTGGGGGCGTCGTCAGTTGCCCGGCGACTGGCGCACCGACGAGCAGAAGGGCAACGACTTCAAGGCGTGGGACGATTGGAACCGCGCCAATGGTTTGCCTGGTGCGTTCGGCGAGGAGCCGCGCCTCAAGGGCAACGAAACGTTCCTGAATCCCAAAGAGGTGACGCAGGACAACCTGTGGGGACCGTTCCCCGAAGAGCTCCAGGGGCTCAAAGATCTACGCGACGGTCCGCCCGACGGGAGTAGCCATCCCCTTAGTCCCCGAACGGTGCAGAAGCTCGACGAGTTCATCAAAGACGCCGAGACCAACCAGGACCGCCTCGACATTCGATCTTTTGGTCGTCCGGAGGCAGAGCGCGATCGCACGCCGCCCGCCGACACGGCGCCGCCGGGGAACCTCCGCGTGGAGGGGCCGCAAGACGGTGGCATCGTTCCCACGTCGGCCGCGGCGCAGTTTGAGGGCGGCACCGGCAATGAGGGCCAAGCGACACCCCTCGGCGGCGCCTTCGCCAACGCCGGTTGGAACGGAGGCGACAACGGTCTCGACGCGGGCTTCAACGGCCTCGAAGGCGCCGGGGCCGTCGCGCCCGAGGGCGAGCCGCTGTGGAGCGGGGGCGCCGGCAACGTAAGCGACAACGGCGACCCGCTTCAGTTCGCGTCGAATCCCGTCGACGACTATCAGGACCCGTCGTTCAACGGTGTGGCCGACACGCAGGAGGCGTCGGCCGAGTACGCCGCCGCACCGGAGATGAGCACCGACGAGAGCGTCGCGTAACGCTTCCGCGGTCGATTCGACGGGCTGTGCGTCAGCGCTCCACCACGGACTTCTCCGCCACGAGCCACTCCCGGCCGCGCTTCTCAAAGACCGCCTTGCCGACGACGCCCTCCGCAGCGAAGCGAAACTGCACGGTCACCTTGGCGGCGGTCGCCTCGACGGCGGTGAACTCGAAGATCGGCCGTCCCTCTTTGATGCGCTCCGGTTCGACCCAAATGACGGGCGTTCCGAACATCGTGAGGCGCGTGACGGCGCGGTTCGCGTCGGTGCGCGCGACTCGCAGCGGAGCGCGGCCCGGGATCTCGCGGTGCCAGTAGGGAACAAGCGCGTCGAGCTCCAACGTCCGCTGAAGGACCTGCGTGAGCTCGTCGGGCGCGAGGTCGCGCACGCCGCCGTCATCGACAGCAGGGTCGCAGGTGTCGTCGAGCGACGAGCCGGCGGCGGCGACGCGAACTTGAATGAAATTCCCGAGCCCCGTGCCGACGCGGACGCCACCGTCGGCGCACTCGTCGAACGAGCCGCCCTTTCGCGGTGGCAGCTTGGTGCACTTGCCAAAGCGCCGCGTGAACTCGGACCGTGCGACGCTGGGTTGCACCGCCGGAAGGAACGACCCGGGCACTTCGACGCACGGGGGCGCCGTCCTCACGTCCTCGAGCCAGATCTCCGACACGACGCCGCTGCAGGCGCGCACCTTGAGCGACCCAACCTCGAGGAACTCGGTTGCGCCGGCGCGCGACGTGACTCGCACGGGCAGTCCCGAGAGCGCAGCAAGCCCATCGACGCGATCGCCCAGGTGCACCGGACCGAGCGACCGCCCCGGGACGATGGCGAGCGGGCAGTCGCCTTTGGTTCGTGTCGCCGGGGTGGCCGGCAGGGCGCTCGAAGACGCCGGCGCGGGGGCGGTCGTCTCGGTTCGACCGCGAGGCTTGCAGCCCGCGAGGGCGGCGAGGAGAAGCATGCACGGGAGCCAGGGGCGCATGGCGCAGGCCTATCACGACGAGGCGCGCTCCTGGCAGCTCGCTATCGCCTCCCCGTTGGCCAATCCAGTAAGCTGTGACCCCGTGATGCTTTGGGAGCCGACGACCTATCGGATAGCGACCCCCACAAGGTTTGTGCCGGCGCCCGAGCGGCGATCGGTTCCGAATCCGGGGTCGACGTGTGCGTGAGAAGGCGAAGCCTCCCCGCCATCCTTGGCCTGATGTGCGGCGCCTGTGCGCCTCTCATCGTGCCGCCGGGCACGACTGACGGGGGCAACATGGCCGAGGCATCGGACTCGGCGGCTGCGCGCGATGCGGGGCCCGATCGGGCGACCGCGGCGAGTTGTGACGTGCCGACCGAACTCCCGTGCCCTCCGGGGTGCGTAGAGCAGCGCGCAAGCATCGCCGCGGATAGCGGCACCTGCGCCCTTCCCATTCGACTGTATTGCGGAGCCCCGCTTACGGGCGGTCAGCCTGAAGAATTCTGCGCGGTGTTGGCCGACGGAGGGCTCGTTACCATACCGTCGCTCGATACGGAGCTTCCGCCGTCGGTAGCCTTTGGGCGGTGCACCGAGGCCGAGGCACGTGCCGCTGACGCCTGGAACGTGCCGTGCCCGTGAGCGACCGTTCAGGCCTGCCGGCGTGCCGTCCGCAAAGCCTCGATTCCAGCACGGGCGGAGTCGGCAGGAGCTGCTAGTCCATCTTCCGTGCTTAGCGCTCCCGCTCTCCTTCGTCCGCTGACCTTCCTGGCTCTCCTCGGGGTCGCCCCGCTACTCGCCGCCACTGGCTGCGTGAAGAACGCGGCGCCGCCCATCCTCGATGATCCCGACGCGAGCATCGCGCTCCCCGGGACCGAGGGCGCCGACGGGAGTGTTCTCGCGCCGGGCAAGCTCGTCTTCGACACGGCCGCGATCGATTGGGGCTTCGTCGATTGTCGAACGACCCCGCCGGCCAAGACCCTCAAGGTCAAGAACGTCGGCGACAAAGACGTGCCGTTCAAGATCAGCGTCGAGGGCGCTGCCTTTGACGTGTCACCCAAGACCGGCGTGGCGCTCCCCGGGAGTGAAACAACCTTCACGCTGACCGCGGCGCTAGCGGCCGAGGCTCCTGCTCGTGTCGCGCTCGAGGGCGCCCTCCTCATCGAGAGCGATCCAGGCGTGCCGCAGGTGCGCGTTCCGCTGAAGCTTACTCCCGAGGGCGCGATGCTGCGCGTCGCCGACGAGAACGTTTCCTTTGGCGAAGTGAAGGTCGGGCAGCTCGCGACCCCCGTCACCGTCGAGCTCGAGAACACTGGCTTCGTCCCCATCGAGGTGACCCTCGTGCCGCCGACGGGCGACGAATTGGGCCTCGCGTGGACGAACGTTCCGGCACCGATCGCCCTCGGCGCCACCGAGAAGAAGACGCTGAGCGCGACCTTCGCGCCCAAGTCCGAGGGAAAGAAGTCGGCCGACGCGACCCTCACCGTGAAGGGACCGATCTGCGGCGCCGTGCCGACGGCCATCAAGCTCTCCGGCGAAGGCGTCTACAAGCCGGTCACCGTTACCGCAGGCCCGCTCCTCTTCGGAGCCGTTGACTGCGGCACCACGGCCACTGCGAAGACCGTCTCGATTCAGAACGACAACGCGTTCGCCGTGACCTTCACCGCGGCGCTCACCAAGGCCGCGTCATCGCCCTTCACGGTCTCTCCCGCGTCCGGCAGCGTGCCGGCCGGTGGCTCGCTCAACGTGACGGTGACCCCGAAGGCCATGACCGCGCCGCGGGTCATCACGGCGAACGCCTACGGTGACACGTTGACGGTGACGACCAACGCACCGAACGACACGCCGCACGTCGTCGACCTCCAGCAATCGGCGCGCGGGGCCATCCTCGGAACCACGTTCGTGGCCGCGTTTGGCGCACAGACCGTCGGCACAACGACCAACCACACGCTCACCGTGAACAACACGGGCAACGCATCGGTCAATGTCGCCATGGCCACGGCGGCTCCCTTTGCCGTGAGTCCTGCCTCGCCGACGGCGCTCACCGTTGGCGGAGGCCTCTCCGCCAACGCCACCGTGTCGTTCGTCCCCACGGTCACCGCGGCTCAGGCCAAGAACCTCACCTTCGCGGTCGCCGGTCCGCTCTGCGGCTCAGCACCGGCGACCGTCGGCCTCTCCGGCAGCGGCACCGTGCCCATCTTCAGCACCGGCGGACGCATCACGACCTTCAGCGCCACCTGCGGCGCCGGCGCCGTGCCGTCGCAGACGCTCACCCTTCGCAACGACGCGGCGGCCCTCGGCAAGCTGCTCATCACGAACATCGCGAAGACGGGGCCTTTCACGGTGAGCCCGACGAGCCTCGCGGCCATCGACCCCGGCGGCACCGGCTCGCTCACGATCACCGCGAGTCAGCCGATCATTGGTACCGATCGCGGCGGTCAAACGGACCCCGGCACGATCACCTTCAACACCAACGATCCGAACAACCCGTCGATCACCGTGGCCATCGCGCGCGCCGTGCACGGGGCCAACCTCGACTACGCGGTCCGCGCGGGGCGCATTCTCGTGCCCACGTCGCTCGTGGACTTCCCTGGCTGTCCCCTGCAAACGCCGGTGCCTTCCGACGCCTTCTACATCCGCAACACGGGCGACGAGGACGTCCTCACGATCAACACCCTTACGTCGGGGCAGTGGACCTTCGCCACGTCCGCGGGGCTCACGAGCTTCGGCATTCTCGCTGGCAACTCGATGTTGATGACCGGCAGCTATTCGGGGCCCGTGGTGGCTTCGCTCCCCGCGCAGTCGGTTTCGCCCGCGTCGTCGCCATCGACGAACGTGTGCATTCCGCTGCCGAAGCTCAACGTGACCTACACGCTCCTGCCGCTGAGCGACACGCGCTGCATCATCATCTTGTAGCGCTGAGCCCGCTAGGTCGTCGCGCGGTAGCGGTCGTCCGTCAACGCGACGCGCCCTTCGTCAACGAGCTTCTCGAGGTGAGCGCGCAGGCTGAGGAGCGCGAAGGGCAATAGCTCTGCGGCGACGTCGCTGTAGGCCGCCGGCAACAGCTCTTCCGCGGTGCCCGGCGTGCTTGTGGCGGCCGCGAGCACTTTGCCTTCCCGCATGAGCCGGTGCTCGCGGGTCTTTCGGAAGACGCCGACGGGATCTTCGATGGGCGCGCCGTGGGCCGGTAGAGCAACGCTCGCGCCGAGCCCTTCGAGTCGTGCGAGCTGCGCGAGGTAGGTGGCCATGTGGCCCTCGCCTTTGCCCGGCGCGATGAGGATCGTGCCCACCGAGGCGACCATGTCGCCGACGAGGATGGTTCGATCCATCGCTTCGTAGAGGCAAACATGGCCGGCCGCATGACCCGGCGTGTGGAGCACGTGCCAGCGCATCGGCGTGGGACCGTGCAGAAGGATCTCCTGCTTGTCGGCGAGCTTGGCGGCAACTTGCAAGTCCGGCAGTTGTTCGGCCGTTTGCGCGTGAGCCCAAATGGGCAGCGAGAGCTCCTTGGCAAAAAGAGCGGCGCCGCCCACGTGGTCCGCGTGGTGATGCGTGAGCACGATGGCCAGCGGTTCGCGGCCCGAAGAACGAAGCGCGCGGGCCCATTCGAGCCACGCGCGCTGTTCGTCTTCGTAGGGGGTGGCCGGCTCGACCAAGAGCACGTCGCGGGTGCCGATGGCGTAGCTGTTGGTGTGCGTTGCCGGCGGCAAGGTTGGTGTGCGAGACGCGAGCGTCGAGACGCCGGAAAAGAGCTCGCGGGGGTAGAGCGACATCGCGAAAGGCTTTCTTAGTGGGTTTTCGCGGAGTCGCTCAGAACCGTTTCACGCGCGAGCGCGCTCTTCAGCGCTCGATGACGAGGGCGAGGGCTTCGCCGCCACCGATGCAGAGCGAGGCGAGGCCGCGCTTGGCGTTGCGATCCTTCATCGCGTACGCGAGCGTGGTGACCATGCGCGCGCCGGTGGCTCCGATGGGGTGACCCAGCGCCACGGCGCCGCCGCGAACGTTGACCTTCTGGAGGTCGATGTTCGAGAGCTTGGCGCAGGCCATCGTGACGACGGCGAAGGCTTCGTTGATCTCGAAGAGGTCCATCTGCTCGAGCTTCATGCCCGTGCGGAGCATCGCCTCGTTCATGGCGAGAACGGGCGCCGTGGTGAATTTGACGGGCTCTTGCGCGCCGCCGCCCCAGCCGGCGATGCGGCAGAGCGGTTCGAGGTTGTGCTCCTTGACGGCCTTCTCGCTCGCGAGCACGAGGGCGCTGGCGCCGTCGTTGAGCGACGAGGCGTTGGCCGCCGTGACGGTGCCGTCTTTGGCGAAGGCTGGCCGGAGCGCCGCGAACTTTGACGGATCGCCCTTCGACGGACCCTCGTCGAGCTTGACCATCAGGGGCTCGCCCTTCTTCTGCGGCACGGCGACGGCGGAGATCTCCGCGTCGAACATGCCTTCCTTCTGCGCGGCGAGGGCGCGACGGAAGCTCTCCTTGGCGAAGTCGTCTTGTTGCTCGCGGGAGAAGCCGTGCTCCTTCGCGCAGGCGTCGCCGCAGTTGCCCATGTGGACGTTGTTGTACGGGTCCCAGAGGCCGTCGAAGATCATGCCGTCGGTGAGCTTGCCGTCACCCATGCGCATGCCGGTGCGTGCACCTTGCATGTAGTAGGGGACGTTCGACATCGACTCCATGCCGCCGGCGACGACGAGGTCGCGCTCGCCAAGGGCGATGGCGCGGGCCGCCATGATGATCGCTTGCATGCCCGAACCGCAGACCTTGTTGATGGTCGTGGCGGGGACCGAGTTGGGCAGGCCCGCGTGGATGAGCGCTTGGCGCGCAGGCGCCTGGCCGACGCCCGCCTGGAGCACGTTGCCCATGAAGACTTCGCCGATCTGCGACGGCTGAAGCTTGGCCCGCTCGACGGCGGCTTTGATGGCGGCAGCGCCGAGCTCCGGCGCACGCATCGACGAGAGCGAGCCCAAGAAGGCCCCGATGGGCGTGCGGGTGGCAGACACGATGTAGACGGGCGGCATGCTGGCCATGGTGCTTCTCCTCAAAAATCGAGCTGGACCGGCCTTGCGGCGGCCCCGCGTTCAGTGCGGGCGCGCTTCGTATAGCCCGATCGGCCCCGCAGTTCTACCCACCCCCCGCAGTTCTACCCAGGGAGCTTGCGGCCAAAAGCGGGCCCCGGCCAGGCCCGCAAAACGGAAACGAGCCGGAAACCGGGACCTGGTCCCGATCGCCGGCTCGCGAGCCTCCAGCAGCGTTGTTCAGTGAACGCCGGGGCCGTCGCTCTTGGCGCGCTCGCGGAGCATCGCCGCGGCCTTGGTCCGCTGCTCCGGCGTCAAGATCGGCGTCGCCGTTTCGACGAACTTGAGCATCCGAGGGAGCCACTCGGCGGTGCGGTCGGGCATGACCTCGTTCGCGTTGAAGGTGTCGTTCTTGAACGATTCGAGGGCGCGTTTCGCGTGGCCGCGGTGCTCACGGAACGCCTTCATGGGGTGCTCGCCGCCGACCTGGGCCTTGAAGGCCTCCTTGAGCTTGTCCTTTTGGTCGCTCGTGAGCTCGAGCTCGCGCCACTTGCCGAGGCGCTCCTTCATCGGATGGCCTTCCATGGCCTTGTGCATCATCTTCGGTTCGAAGGCGTCGACGAAGGCTTTGCGCTGATCCGGCGTGAGCGTCTTGTGAAGCTCGGCGAGGGCCGCCATGTCTTCGCCGCGCACCTTCTTGAAGGCGTTCATCGCCGTCTCGACCTTGGGCGCGAGGGCGGCCTTGTCGATGGCGCCGCGCTCGACCTGATCGGCCAAGGAGAGCATCAGGTCCTTCTTTAGGTTCGCCGTCTCCGTGCGCACCGCTTGATGACGGGTCTCGGCTTGTTTGAAGAGGTCCTGGATGCGTGTGCGCTGATCGGCGCCAAGGGGGACGTCACCGAGCGCGAGGCCTACGGCGCGGAGCGGTCCCGCCTCCTGCGTGGCGATGGGCTGCTGCGTCGCGCCGACCGGCGGCGCCGAGGTCGACGCGCCGGCGCTGCAGCCCGAGGCGAGCACGAAAAGGGGGAAGGCCAACGTGGTCAACGAGGAGCGGAGAGAAGGCATCTTCATGAGCCTTAGGATGCGCGCGGCCCGCAAAATTGCCCCTTAAGTTGTGTGAAGTTCCATGCGGGCCCCTTTGCGAATCGTCGCGCCCACGGGCGCGCCTCACAGCGGAGCTTTACGCGGCGCCACGCCCGGGAGCGGAAAGCAATTGCCGGCGTCGTCGTCTCGACTGGAAGCGCATTGCCGTCGCTCACGGCCGACGCGGGCAAATGACGCATGGGCGTGCAGGTACGACCTTTGCTCCAGACCAACGACGTCGCCCGCGACGTCACGGAGGCGTCTGTCATGGTTGCACGTTGCGTTGGTTTCCTAGGAGCGAGCACTCTGATCCTTGCCGGTTGCGGCGCGTCGCCCGACCGCGAAGATGAGGACGGCGAGAGCGAGGCCGCGCTCGTCTTGGTCGACGATCCGATGGTAGCGCCGCTCAAGGACGCCCTCAGCGGTGGCGCCTTTCGCTGCGTCGCGCAAGACGGAGCGAGCTTCGAGGTGAGCGTGACCCCTGCGAGCCCCATCCACAGCGGAGCCCCGAGCCGCGTCGTCAAGTGGACTGCGCAAGCGTCGTGGACGGGGCGCTTCGGGACGTTGCCTTCGAGTGGCGACGCGGTCGTATCGACGCTGCCGAACGGGCGTCGCGTGGCAGGGCAGGGTAACCACAACTTCAGCACGTCAAACGGCTGGATCGATGGGCTTGACCTCTCGACGGTACGGAGCGCAATCGGCGATGTGTCGATCTCGTGCGGTATCTCGCGCACGCCCGTCTTTCACAACTCACCCGAGTACGGCGCTGCTCTTCGCTTCTTCGGGCGGCTCGAGCGCGCCTCGAGCGAGTGCTTCCAAGAGTCCTACTACCGAGCGCACAACCCCGACGTCGCGAGCGCGATTCAGAGCGGTGCCTTCGTCAGCGGTCGTCACCACTACGAGCTGCACGGACGCGACGAAGGCCGTGCAGCGTGTCGGTGAGCGGCGCCCGGTAGTGGGCGGCACACACGGATCCGCACTCGGTCAGTCGCTGCTACGGGCGCGAGCCTCACCGGAGCGCCCCGGCCGCTCTAGAGGTTGCTCACGTCTGGCCCGGCCTTCGCGAAAGGCCGCCTGGCCGCATCCGAGCCGTGGATCACTCCTCGGGCGACGCCGCGCTCGATTCGACGTTCTCGCCACCGCCGCCGCCACCCTCGTTGAGGCCGCTGAAGCCACCTTCGAAGCCGCCGCTGTTGGAGAGGTCGCCGAAGCCCTGACCGTCTTGGTTGACGCCGCTGAAGGCGTTGGCGTTGCCGTCACCCTCGTTGAGGCCGCTGAAGCCACCTTCGAAGCCGCCGCTGTTGGAGAGGTCGCCGAAGCCCTGGCCGTCTTGGTTGACGCCGCTGAAGGCGTTGGCGTTGCCGTCACCCTCGTTGAGGCCGCTGAAGCCACCTTCGAAGCCGCAGCTGTTGGAGAGGTCGCCGACGCCCTGGCCGTCTTGGTTGACGCCGCTGAAGGCGTTGGCGTTGCCGTCACCCTCGTTGAGGCCGCTGAAGCCACCTTCGAAGCCGCCGCCGTTGGAGAGGTCGCCGAAGCCTTGGCCGTCTTGGTTGACGCCGCTGAAGGCGTTGGCGTTGCCGTTGCCCTCGTTGAGGCCGCTGAAGCCACCTTCGAAGCCGCCGCTGTTGGAGAGGTCGCCGAAGCCCTGGCCGTCTTGGTTGACGCCGCTGAAGGCGTTGGCGTTGCCCTCGTTGCCGAAGGCACCGCCGACCGCTTGCGCGTCGTTGGTCGTGGCGGTCGACGCCCCGTTTGAGAGGCTCTCGTCGCGGCGGGCGCCATCGAGATTCGCCGAACCCTGCGCCGACAAGGAGTCTGCCCTATCGGAGGTCGCGTCTCCTGCGGGCGGCCCCGTGTCTGCCGGCGGCGTCGTGTCTTCCTTCGGCTGTTCGGGATTGATGGTCGAGCGCTCCGTGTTCAGCTTTTCCTGGCCGTTTTCATCGAGGCTGAGCGTGTGGGTGATGCTCGCGTCGACGGTGTTGATGCTTGGGTCGGTGCGCATGATCTCTTGCGCACGTTGGTCCGCGAAGTTTCGCACCTCCTGGGGAGAGCGGATGCCCGGCAGCGTCGTCTCGAAGCTCGCCTGATCTCGCGAGAGCGACTCTGTGGTCGAGCGAATGATGCCGTTGCGATCGACCTGGGACGTGCTCCCGTCGTCGTGTCGCTCCGTCGTCGTCGGCACCGCGAGCGGACTGTTTCCCGGCACCACCGTCTGCCCGTCCAGGCTGATAGGCTGACCGTTGGGTGCCGGCAGGACTTCAATCGAACCACCGTTCGGAAACATCCGAACGACCCTCGCGCCGCCGTGCACTGCGTCGAGGGCCTCGAGATCGAGCGTCGGGACTCGCATCGCCATGATTGACACTCCTTCGCGGCGATCCATCGCGGCGCCGCGAAACGAACATCGCAACCGAGGTGCCAGCCTGCTCGTTGTGAACTCCCAGGGCACAGCACTGCGCGCGAGGTGTTCCACGACCCCGAAGCACGGACAAATCGTGAAGTGAACGATTCGTTCACTGGTGTCGAAGCCGCAAGACCCACGGCGGTGCTGGACGTGGGCGTGCCCGTCGGTGTCGCCGCTGGGTGGCGCAGCCGGCGGCTTTTCCGGGCAACCCTAGACGCGCGTGAGTTCGTCGGCACGAAACGCCGCCGCGCACGCGGCAAGCGACTGCGATGACCAAAGCGAGACTACAGGTTGCTCGCGTCGGCCCCCGCGTCCCCTTGCGGCGAGCCGCCGTCTTCCGCTTCCGGTGCGTCGAGCGGCGCGGCGTCACCCGTCGTCGTCGGACCGGCATCCCTCGCAGTTGCGGCGTCGGCGGCTCCTCGCCCGCTGTCGACGTCGCTCTGCCGCTCGAGTGGTTGCGGCGACTCGATCCAGGGCATACCGCCCATCGCCTCGGAGTTCCTTGCGTCACTTCCATTGGTCAGGGCGCATCCAGCAAGCGCCGGGAGCATCGCCAGCGCTATCGCCGGCGCGCGCTTCGCCCGGTGCAACATCGACGGCGCGAGCAGCCGAGCCTGCTGACGAAAGACCACGTGTCCGCGCGCGTCATAGACGTAGCGCACGCACAAGTCGCCGCCCCTATCGTGGAGAAGGGCTCGCGCTTCCGCTTCGTTGAGAGACGACAGATCGCGCACGACCTTGCGGCAGTCCCCGCAAAAGCGACCCCCAGCGGCGGGGGTCATCTCGCGCCAGCTCTTCCCGCAGGGGTTCGCAATAGCGATCTCTTGAACGTCCATGGGATCCACCGAAGCAACGGACAGGCCATCGCACCTCGCCTGCGGGAACCTTTGAAAAGCCTCGGATTGCCTGCGCGTGTGGTCTCGAAGGGGACGGCGACGCCCGGTCCTGGCACAACGATGGCACAGGCTCGAAGGCTCGCGCCCGGCGGTCGTGATGAGGAAGCCAACGCACCAAAGAAGAGCAGGCGAGGAACGGTGATAGGCTCGTGACCTCGGTTCGCCACCGGGCGGTGCGCGTGCCAACGAGGAGTCCGTGGCGCTGATTGGCTGTCCTCACTGCGGCGCACTGCACGAAGCGTCGACGACCGTTTGTCCACGCACAGGGCACACGCTCGCATCTGCCGTTGGCAGGCCCGCGTCGAGCCGCTCCCGGCCGCCGCCCACGCCGCAGCACGAGCGACGCGTTCCTTCCGTGCCGCCGCTGCCCACGCCGCCGAGACCGCGAGGATCCGTTCCCCCTCCTCCGGCTCCCGGCGCGCGCGCCCCGTCCGTTCCGCCGCTCGAACCCGACGAGGCGGCTCCGTCGGTCCGCGCGCTCATCGGCACGACGCTCGGCGGTCGCTACCGCGTCCGCTCGATCCTCGGCGAAGGCGGCATGGGCACGGTCTTCGAGGCCGAACACCTCGCCCTAGGCCGCGCCGTCGCCATCAAGGTGCTCCATCCGACGCAGGCCAAGCGGCGCGTCGCCGTGCAGCGCTTTCAGAACGAAGCGCGCGCCGCCGGCACCATTGGGCACCCGAACATCTGCGAGGTCTACGACATCGGCGAGCTGGGCGACGGCAGTCCGTTTCTCGTGATGGAGCGACTCGTGGGCGAAACGCTCGCCGATCGCATCGCACGGGAGCGCGTCGACGCGACCGACCTCGTGGACATCATGTTGCAAGTCCTCTCGGGCCTCCACGCCGCTCACCAGAAGGGGATCCTGCACCGCGACATCAAGCCCGAGAACATCTTCCTCAACACGCGCGTTGGCGTTGGGCCTTTGGCGAAGCTCCTCGACTTCGGCGTTGCCAAGGAGATGAACCCGGCTCCCGACGCAGTGACCGATCTCACGATGGCCGGCATGGTCATGGGGACACCGTTCTATTTGTCGCCCGAGCAAGCGCGCGGCGAGCGCGATCTCGATCAGCGTACCGACCTCTACGCGTGTGGGGTTGTGATGTACGAAGCGTTGGCCGGCACGCGCCCCTTCGCGAGCCAAAACTACAACGGCCTCCTCCGGTCGATTCTGTTCGCTGACCCGACGCCGCTCCGCGTCACCCGCCCCGACCTACCCGAGGGCCTCGAGAGCGTCGTCATGAGCGCCATGGCTCGTGAGCGCGGCGACCGATACGCCGATGCGATTGCGCTCCAAGAGGCGCTCGTGCCGTATCACGCAGCGAGCTACATCTCGTCGCGCTCGCTGCCCAATCCCACGTCGTCACGTCGCGATGTGGTCGCTCCGCCGCCGGCCTCGGGGCTCTGGGACGAGACGCTCCACGACCCGGCGATGGGCGAGCGGGTGCACGAGGGCGAGTCGTCGCGCGGCCGCGTCACCGAGGCGCCTACTCATTCGGGGAGCCTCGAGCTCGACTTCGACGAGGAGACGGTCCGTTCGACGACGACCTCCGAGCTCGCCCGCGCGATGCGCGAGGGCATCGACGGAACGAAGAAGCGATCGAGGTAGTGGGCTCGTGACCGGGACCCCAAAATCCGAGCCGTCGTCGGTGTTCATCGTCGACGCCGTTCGCTCGACGCTCCCGCGAACCGTCCGCGCATCGGTTGACGTCGACGCGGTTCAGTTGCTCTAGTTCTCACCATGCACAGGGGGCTGGCGAAGACTCGACTCGATGCACTCTCGCGGCTCTGGGCCTACAAGCGTCCCGGACTCGAGCGTCGGCTTCGAAAGGGCGCCACGCCCGCCGCGTTGAGGGCGGCGGAGAAGAAGTTTGGGTTGAAGCTGCCGCAGGGTCTTCGCGAACTCTATGCTTGGCACGACGGAGCAAAGGATCCGTACGAAGCCATCGAGGGTTACTACGGTTGGCTTTCACTGGCCCGCGCCGCTGCCCAGAAGAAGATGCTCGAGCGGGTTCGAATCCGGATGTTGGATGATGGATCGTGGGACGCTGCGTGGGTCCCTGTCCTCTGCTGTGAGGGCGATCTCCTTTGCGTCGACACGCGAAGCGGTGAAGTTTTCGAGTGGCTAAACGTGGAAGGCCGCGTGGTGAACTTGGCGCCCTCTGTTGACGCTTGGCTTCGCGCGCATATCGCGATCACAAAGAGTGCGAAGGCGCCTCTTGCTGACTGGGACGCGGTCGTCGATGCGTTTCGCGGTCCAAAGGCGCGACGAATTCGCAGGGAGCAGTCGCCCGGTTACCCGAAGAACGTTCGACCTCGAGGAGGCCGCGCTTCAGCGCGATGACGCGACCGGCGACGCATGCCACCGCGACCGCCGATCGCTCGGAACCTCTTCGGCGCTCGCCGCGTAGAAGACCCCACCCGGCGACCATGAGAACCATCGCGCCACGCGCCGGGCACTCGAAGGGAGCCCGTTGAGGGTGTGGCCTTCGCGAGAACGATGACGTCCCGAGGCGCTTCGCTGAGGTGGCACTTCGAAGCGGCGTCCTGAGCCCCTCGGGAGGCGTCGGGAAAGGCCTTCCGCGATCCGGCGGCGGATAAAAACGATCGTGTTTCTTTGCCCTGATCAGATCGGTCTTGGGCGGGCAAGTACGTGGAGACAACGGCCTGGTGTGGCCGAAATGGGAGGTCTCCATGAAAAAGTTCGTTGCCAGCGTCGCGGCGCTCTTCGCCCTCGCTTCCGTCGCCTGCGGGTCCACGGCTGAGACCGAGACCACCGACGACGAGGTCAAGGTCGAGGTCGAGTCCACGAGCGAGGCGCAGGTCGCGTGCTACACGGCCTACGAGTGCACGTCGGGCGGCCGCGTCTACAGCGGCTCCACCGGCTATTCGAACTGCAAGGCCTCGTGCACTGGCTCCTGCCTCAAGATCGGCCGGTGCTGCGGCACCCGCTGCGTCTGGAACTAGGCACCTGGAGCGGTGCGGCCGCGTGCCACACGCCGCGGTCGCCTGCTCAAGTTGCGCTCTCTCGATGAGAAGTGAAGCGCGGCGCTCGCCCCGCCGTACGTCGCTTGACCTCGCGCTTCACGCGCGCACGCCCGTTGCTACCCGTTTCCCAGGAGAGCCCTTTGCCGCCGATCGCAGCAGCCAGCGCCGTAGACGAGCGCGCGACCCACATGGGTCGCTGCCCGTCCGTCGCGTCCTCGCGGCCTGACGCACGCCTTCGGAGTGTGCTGCGCGAGCACGCGGACTACACTGCGCGCACGCTGCGACGCTTCGGTGTGACGGGGGCCGCCGCGGAGGACGCCGCTCAGCAGATCGCCATCGTCATGGCGCGCCGCCTCGCCGAAGTGCCGGAGGGGGGCGAGCGCCAATTTCTCTTTGGCGTGGCACGTCGCGTCGCGTGGTCGGCCCACCGTCAGGCGATGCGCCACGGCGAGAACCTCGGCGAGGAGCTCGTCGATGCCGTGGATGCGACACCGAACCCAGAGCAGGTCTTGGAGCTTGAGCGAGCGCGGGTTCTCGTCGTCCAGACCCTGCAGCACATGCCCGCGGAGCTGCGAACCGTCTTCGTCCTCCACGAGATCGAAGAGATGAGCATGGCCCACATCGCGGTCCGCTTGGATGTGCCGCCGGGCACTGTCGCATCGCGTCTTCGCCGCGCGCGGGCCCACTTTGGCTCGGTCGCCGCGCAATTTCGCAACGAGTAGTCGAGGAGAGAGCATGAGCAGAGTTCTGCTGACTTGGATTGGCGGCGTCGCCACGGTGGCTGCCTGTAGCGCCGGTGGTTCGCACGCCGAGTTCGTCGCGGGGCGCGCTGATGCCGAGACCGGTGACGGCGCCGAAGCGGTTGCCGAAGCCCAGCTCACGAACAAGGACGCTGGGGCGAAGCCGAAAGACGGTGGAGCGAAGCCCACCGACGCTTCCGCCAAGCCGCCCGCCCTCAACAACGCCGCGAACTGCGGCGCGGCGGGTCACGACTGTGGTGGCGCCGCCTGCGTTTCGGGGGTGTGCGAGCCGGAGAAGCTTGCGACCGTCAAACGACCCCACGCACTCGCCGTGGCCGGCGCGTCGCTGGTCTTCGTCGATTCGGCTCCGGGAAACCAAGCGCCGCTCTACAAGATGTCGAAGGCCCCAAGCGCCGCCGTCCCGACGGTCGTGCCTGGGCCTTCGGTCCGCAACTTCGACCTGCTTGAACTCAAGGTTGGTGGCGGCTTCGTCTACATCCTGCCAAGGAAGTCCGGCGCGGGCCCGCTCTTGCGGCGACCCTTGAGCGGCACCGACGCGGGCGTCGACGAGCGAGTCGGCGGGGAGCTCGACACCGTCGACTCCTTCGACGTGGATGCGACTCACGTGACCTTCAAGCTCTCGGAATATCCGCGAGCCACGTTTCTTCAGGCCCATGCCGGCGCCGCTCCCGTCGAGTTCCCAACGCTCGCGAGCGATCCGATGCGTCGGTCGTTCGTGGAGGTTTCGCTCACGGGGAGCTCGATCTTCGGCCTCTACGAAGGCGACGTCTACGAAGTCAAGAAGGGCGGCGGTGGGGCGACGCTCCGTGCGCCCATCTTGGCGAGCAACGGCTACGAAAGCGCGTTCGCAGCGACGCCGAACGCCTTCTACGGGGTGCGCTTTCAACGGTCCAACCCCGTGACCTGCGGAACGACGACGTTCGACGTGTGGCGTCAGGCGATGCTCGGCACCGGTGGAGGCCTCATTCACTCGGGAGCCGGCTGGGTGCCTTCGCTGCGCGCCGATGCCCAAGGGGCCCTCTATCCGCTGCAGCCGTGCGGCGGGGGGCCCACCAAGCTCATGGCTTATCGTGAGACCGACGGAGCAAGCTATGTGGTCGCCGAGTTCGACGGGGCGACCGACGTCTTCGCCGCCGACGACGCCTATGTGTACTTTACCCGTGTCGACGACAACGCGCTGTACCGCGTCGCTCGGTAGCCGCGAGTCTTCGCGGAGTGTGCGGCGCGCAAGTCGCAGTCGACCGCGAGCCTCTAGAGTGACAGCGTGGGCTGACTGAGCCCAGCGGGGCCCGGTACGGAACCGCCACCGGCGGAGCCGCCCGCGCCCAAGGTGAGCTTCCCTTGGCTCGCGACGTCGATGACGGGCGCCGCGCCCCTAAACAGGGTGCCGACCGAGATACCGCCGGCGCCGCCTGCGCCGTCGCCGCCCTTGCCACCGGTGCCTCCGGCGCCGCCGCTGCATCCAGACCCAAACGCGTTGCCGGCGCCAGGACCACCCACTTGGCCCGCCGGCGCCGCGCCGCCCGCGCCGCCGCCGCCGCCACTCTTCGTGCTGCGCGCTGTGTCGACGAGGCTAACGCCGGAACGCACCGACAAGAGCGCGATGCTCCCGCCGCCGCCGCCACCACCCTTGCCACCGCTCGAAGGGCAACCTCCGCAACCGCCACCACCACCGCCGCCCAGGGTCCATGCGCCACCACCGCCGCCGCCCTGAGCGAGCGAGCCGGCGGTGCCGTCGCCGCCGCTCGCCGGGGACCAGCCCGTCTCGAGCAGCGCGCCGAGCGCGGTCGGCGCCGGCGAGGTTGCGCCCGCGATACCGTCGGCACCCTTTCCGCCACCGGTACAGGCAGCGAGCGCCGCGTTGTTGGTTCCCGCCGCGCCGCCGTCGAGCGCGGGTGTGCCAGCGCCCGGGGCCACGCTCGGCGAGAACTGCCCGCCGGCGCCGCCTGTCGTGATGCCCGCGTCCGCGCCGTCGAGCAGGCAGTTGCACGTGACCGTCGGCCCCGGCACCAACACGGTGCCGTTTCCGCCGGCCGCGCCGCCCATCCCGCCGCCGGTGCCGAGCGCGCCCGCGGCGCCGCTCTGGCCGCTCGCGCCGGACCCGGCCGCCAAGGCGCTTCGCACGAAGGTCACCGAGACTGCGTCGGAGACCCACGCCGCGACGCTCGAGGTACCGGCGGCGGTCGCGTCTCTGGCCGCGAACTCGAGCGACTCGAGCGTGATGGCGTTGGTGAGGCCGACGAGGCGAAGCGCTGGCCCCGAGTCCGGCGGGCGGATCACCGGCACCCGTGCGGCGACGCTCCAGCCGGCGAGGCACTCGAACCCGCCGACGAGGCTGACGCCGACGCCGGACATGGTCACGCGCTCCTCAAAGGCGTCGCCGCATAGGAAGGCGCGGTACACCTTCTGGTCGACGGCCTTCTGAATCGCGACGGCGAGGGTCTTGAGCGGCGCCTGACGCGTGCCGGCGTTGGTGTCGCTGCCGCTCGAGGACACGAAGACCCCGCACCGTTCGTCGACGACCGTGGGGTCTGCCGTCGGAGAGCGCTCGCAGCCCGGCGGTTCGAGCACCGGCGCGTCGCGGGCATCACCCGCTCCGTCGGCGGTTGAAGGTGCCCCGTCTCCGATGGATGCCGAGTCGGGGCGTTCGCCCAAGGGATCCCCGAGGGGCCGTGCCTCGATGCCGAGGACGACGCTGCAGGAGCCGCACGCGAGCGCGCCGAGGGCCGCGACCCTCCTCACAGCGAGCCCTCGAAGAGCAGCATCGTCCGCGCGCCGGTGGACACGCGCAAGCGCGGGCCCGCGTGGGTCACGCGGGGCGCGTCGCTCTTGGCCGTGAAAAAGAGCACCGCGCCGGTCCCCGCCGCGACGACGCCCGCTCCGAAGAAGACCGTCGACCAGGCCGCTGAGGAGAGTGCGCTGTCGGTGAGCTTGATGCCCTCCGCGTTGCAAACTTGATCGTTGCACTGTGCATTGGCATCGTCGTAGGTCGATTTCGCCTTGAGGCCGAGGAACGCCGACGCGCCGAGGGAAACGACGCCGACGCCCATGGCGGCAACGCCGACGGTGCGCTGCGTGATGCGGAACGGCGCCCTTTGCGTCTCCTTCTCTTCTTCCGCGTCATCGGTGACGGCACCCGTCGGTGCCGACGGTGACGCGCCGCGGGGCGGCACGGTCGCTGCGGCCGGCGATGCGGCGATGGGGACCGGGAACGAGAACGCCGTGCCCGCCTCGGCCGCGAGCGTTCCCTGCCACGTCGCACCGCTCGGCGACTTCGCCCGCACGAGGTGCTTGCCGGGCTCGATGGCCACGCTCTCGTTGGTCGCGACGCTCTCTCCGTCGACGCTCACGGCTGCCTCCGCGGGTGCCGCGAAGGTGACCAGCGCGATGCGCTTTCCGAGCTCCGCCAACCGATCGCGAGCGCTTTGGGCGCGATCGCGTTGCCCCAGCTTCTCCGTGAGCTTGAGCGCGCTCACGTACGTCCGGTGCGCCAGCGACAAGTATCCGAGACGCTCGTAACAGTACGCGAGGTTGATGAGCGTCCCGGAGCCGCCATAGAGCTTCTGGCTCGCCTCGAGCTTGGCCCGCGCCGTCACGAAGTCTTGCGCGGCGATGGCCTTGCGGCCTTCGACGAAGAGCGCCTCGGCCTCTCTCTTGTCTGGCGTCTGGGCACGCGCCGTCGAGGCGAGGCTCGAGGCGACGAGCAACGCGAGCATTGAGAGAGGTGGCCGCACCCGGCGCATCGCGCCTAGCAGTCTATCGCAAAGAGCCGAGGGGCACGGCGCCTCATGGCGTTGACGGAGGCGTCAGGGCAGCGTCGCGCCCGCGAGCAGGAGCGCCAACTCCGCCTCCGTGACGACGCGGGTGCCAAATTTCTTGGCCTGGTCGAGCTTCGTCTTGCCGGTCTTCTCGCCGGCCACCAGGTACGTCGTGCCCTTCTTCACGGAGTCGTGAATCGTCCCGCCGGCGTTCTTGATGTCCGCATGAACATCCTCGCGCTTGCGCGAGAGAACGCCCGTGACGCAGAGCGCGGAGCCGGTCAGCGGGCCCTCCGGCGCGGGCTCGGCCTTGGGCATCGGTCGGCCGACGCCGGCGTCGGCCAACTTGTGGAGCAGCGCCCGCGAGCCGTCGTCACCCAAATATTCGAGGATGCTGTCGACCATCTTGGGGCCGAAGCCGTGGATCGACGAGAAGCGCTCCCGAAGCTCCTCTTGGCTGGCCGCGAGCAGCGCCGTGAGGCTACCGATTTCCGCGGCCAGTTGTTTCGCCGCGACCTGTCCTATTTGCGGAATGCCGAGGCCGCAGAGCAGTCGGTCGAGCGTGCGGACGCGTGAGCGTTCGATCGACTCGATGACGTTGGTGGCACTCTTCTCGCCCATGCGATCAAGAGCGGCGATGCTCGCAGTGGTGAGCGCGTAGAGGTCAGCGACGTCGCGGACGAGCTTCGCGTCGACGAGTTGCTCTACAAGCACGACGCCAAGTCGGTCGATGTCCATGGCGAAGCGACGTGCGAAGTAGTGAATCTGGTTCTTGAGCTGCGCTGGGCACGTGCGATTGGGGCAGCGGAGCGTCGACTCCACGCCGAGCTCGGGGCGAGCCTCGTCGCGTTGCCGCGAGATCACGGGCGTGCCGCAGTCGGGGCACGCGGCGGGCATTTCAAAGGGCCGCTCCTCGCCGGTGCGCGCCGCCGCGTCGACGGAGACCACCTGCGGAATGATCTCGCCCGCCTTTTCGATGGTGACGCGATCACCAATGCGCACGTCGAGCTCGGCGATCTGGTTCGCGTTGTGGAGCGAGGCTCGCGAGACGGTGGTTCCGGCGAGCTCCGTGGGCTCGAGCACGGCGACCGGCGTGAGGGCGCCGGTGCGTCCCACTTGCACGAGGATGTCGAGCACGCGCGTCTGGGCTTGCTCGGCGGCGAACTTGTACGCGACGGCCCACTTGGGAAATTTCGACGTGAAGCCGAGGATGTCCTGCTGCCGATAGCGATCGACCTTCACGACGGCGCCGTCGGTCTCGAAGGGATAGTCGCGGCGAGCGCCATCGATGGCGGCGATGGCGGAAAGAACGCCGTCCCAGGGCCCCGTGACCTCGCGGCGGTGGGTCGGAAGCCCCTATTCAACAAACCAGCGCAGGCTCTCGCTGTGCGACTCGTGGAGCGACGGACCCTCCACCAATTGATAGAAGATGACCCGCAAGGGGCGCCGCGCGACTTCGTTCGGATCGAGCATGCGCACCGAGCCGGCGGCGGCATTGCGGGGGTTCGAGAAGGGCTCGAGTCCCTCCGCTTCGCGGTCCTTGTTGATGGCGTCGAGATCGCGCCGGTAGAGCACCACCTCGCCGCGCAGCGTGAGCTTCCCCTGGTGGGTGATGCGATGGGGAAGGCCACGCAAGGTTCGCGCGTTCACCGTGATGTCTTCGCCCCACTCGCCATCGCCGCGCGTGCTCGCTTGCGTCAGCCGGCCGCCTTCGAAGATCACCTCGAGGCTCCCGCCGTCGAGCTTCGGCTCGACAACGAAGGTCACGTCGGCGCCGTCAGGCAGACCTTCCAAGACGCGCCGCGCAAACTCGCCCATGTCCTCCGCCGAGTAGGCGTTGTCGAGGGAGAACATGCGGTGCTCGTGGTGGACCTTGCTGGCAGCTTCGCGTGCCTTGCCGCCAACGCGCTGAGTCGGCGAGTCGCCGGTGACGAGCTCCGGATGTTTCGCCTCGAGGGCCCGGAGCTCCTTGAGGAGCGCGTCGAAGGCAGCGTCGCTCACGCTCGGATCGTCGAGGACGTAGTAGCGGTAGTTGTGCGCGTCGATCTC
Source organism: Myxococcales bacterium (assembly GCA_016703425.1). NCBI lineage: Bacteria > Pseudomonadati > Myxococcota > Myxococcia > Myxococcales > Myxococcales bacterium. Next base: position 47,360 of record JADJCA010000015.1, on the reverse strand, counting down.
GCGCACGAGCGCGGCGTGCCTTTTTGCCGACGACGTCATGGGTCGCCGAGAATACGACCATCTCGCGAATCCTTGCAGGCCTCCCGCTTCCCGTGAACGTGCCCGTGCTCGTGCCCCGGTCTTAACGGGTTCGACCGTTCGCGGAGCCCTACGTCGCTCTCGGCACCACCTGTTTGCGAATCTTCTTGATGAAGGTCTGCGTGCAGTTGCCGTGGCTCGCCTCGTAGTCGATGATCTCTTGGATCAAGCGCGTCTTTACCTCGGCGGTGCAGAGCGTGCTCTCTTGCACTTGCTTGGCGAGCTTGTCGCCCTCCCCGGTGCTGGGCCACTTGGGCTTGCCCACAGCCGCCGCCTGACGCGCCGCCGCGTGATGCGAGGGCTTCGTCTTGGTGACGTCGCGAAACGTCGGTTCATCGGGAGCGCGCCGACCCGAACCGCGGCAGGAGGGGCACGACGTGTAGGAGCCAAAGGCGTTCATGATGCGGCCATCGCCGCCGCAGGTGGAGCAGCTCTCAATCTCCATGGGGAGCGCCTCGATGCTCGGGCGCGCGATGAATGTCGATCATGGGAGGCAGGCTACAACAATGGTACTCGGACACTCTGAAATCGACAGGTTCGAGATACTAAGAGCGTCCTCGCGGAGGAACCACGCGTGTCGTTTCGCTCGTGTCGTCGAGCGGCGAGAGCAATCGCGTAGGCGCCGTCTCGGACGTTGGTTTGGCAGAACGCGGCGGCGCACTCGGAGGCGTATTCGCGGGCCGGGCGCTCGTCGTCTCGCCCGACGGAGCGGAGCCAGGCATCTGCTCGATGAGCGTCTGCGAGATCGCGTGCGCCTCGTGACTCGCCAGCGGGATCGTCGGCTCCGACGGCGGCGTGCTGCGCGCCGCGGGCACGCGCACTGACGCGGGGAGCGGCGCCGCCGGCGGCTGCGGCCGATCGTCGCGTGGCGTCGAGGGCGCAGCCCTCTGGCCGCGCAAGGTGTCGAGCGCTTCCGCCAGCTCCTCCGTCGACTGGTATCGGTCCTCGCGCTCGCGCGCCATCGCCTTGGCGACGATGGCTTCGAGCTCGGGCGAGACGTTCGGCGCAGCCGTGCGAAGGGGGATCGTGGAGCCGGCGAGGATCTTGAGCAGCACGCCGTGCTCCGAGGAGCCGACGAACGGCCGTTGGCCCGAGAGCATCTCGTAGAGCATGACGCCGCACGCGTAGACGTCGACGCGTCCGTCGAGATCGCGTTCGCCGCGAGCCTGCTCGGGCGACATGTAATAGGCGGTGCCGATGGCGATGCCCGTGCCGGTGAGGTCGCGCTCGGGCCCGCTCATGGGCTTGGATGTGCCGAAGTCGAGAACCTTCACGTAGACCTCGCCGGGGCGTTCCGGCTGCTCGACGAGGAAGACGTTGTCAGGTTTGACGTCGCGGTGCACGACGCCGGCGCGATGCACGGCGCCGAGCGCGGAGAGAGCCTGGCAGGTGATCTCGACGGCGACATCGGTCGAGATGGGGCGGCCGTCAGTGATGCGGTTCGCGAGCGACTGACCGTAGAGGCGCTCCATCACGAGGTAGGGACGGCCGTCTTCGAGGAAGCCCGCATCGAAGACGGTGCACACGTTGCGATGGCCTGTCATGCCCGCGGTGCGCGCCTCGCGCATGAAGCGCTTCGTCTGGACCTCGTCGCCGGCGAGGTGCGGGTGAAGAATCTTGATGGCGACGATGCGACTCAAGCCCGTATGTTCGGCCTCAAGGACGACGCCCATTCCGCCCGAGCCGATGGTGCCGCGGACGTTGTACTTGCCGTCGATGACACGGAGCTTCTGCATCACCGGTGGCGCGTTGCGACCCATCGGCCCCGCTGGCGCCGAGGGGCGACGAGGAATCGGCGTCGAGCCCGCCTTGCCCGCTTGCGGCGGTGGTGTCGATCCTCGCGACGACGACGACGGCGGCGGGATCGAAGGGCGCCGTTGCCCTTGTGGAGGCGCGCTGCCGGACTCAGGCGCTGCGCTCTGCGCGTTTCGGGCGGACTCAGTCAGTTTCGAGGGGGTCGGCGTGGCCCGACGCAACGGGGGGGGCCGCGGAATCGACGGCAGCGAAGGCGCGCGCACCCGCGGCATCGAGGGCAAGACCCCGCCAGTTCGCTCGCACGTTCGTGCGTCCTCCGGATGCTGGCCGGAGCAATAGGGACACGGAACGAGCGTCAAAGAGAACCCCTTGGCGGCGGGAGGCGGCGTCATCCTGTCCGCCCCACCTACGCTGGGGCCCGGACAAGCTTCCCGATCCTACGCGGCCAATCGCCCGAGCCGCCAGTCACGGCCCTGGCCGGGTGTGGCGCCAATGTGCGCATCTTTTGAGATCAAAGGGTTGCGTGCGGTTGCCGGCCGGCCCCCTGGTGCTAGCTAATGGGACTTTTTCTATTGTGGACCGTGCGCGGCACGTCCGGACACTGGTGGGGGTCGTGCTGCTTCGTTCGTCAGAGAACACGTCCGCGGACGCTCTGGTCCCGTCCGTCGTGGTGCCGCTGCCCAGTCGGGCGGTGCCCGACGCAGAACTTGCGGCTGCACTCCGCCGTGGCGACGACCACGCGCGGGCGACCTTCTTCGATCGGTACTCAGCGTCGGTGGAGAAGGTCTTGTGGGGCGTATTGGGTCCCGAACCCGAGGTGGAAGATCTGCTCCACGAGGTCTTCCTCCGCGCCTTCGCCGGCGTCGACAAGATCGACGATCCCTCGCGCCTCAAGAGCTGGCTTACGGGCATCGCGGTCTTGACCGCGCGCGAGTGGATTCGAAAGAAGACGCGCCGCCGCTGGCTGTCCTTTGTGGCCGAGGTGCCCGAGCCGCCGCAGCGCGCTCAATTCTCGGAGGAGGTTCACGAGGCGACGCGCGAGACGTACGTGGTCCTCGGAAACATGAAGGAGGAGGAGCGCGTCCTCTTCAGCCTCCGGTTCATCGAAGGCATGGAGATGGCGGAGATCGCTGTGGCGTGTGATCTCTCACTGTCGACCGCGAAGCGTCGCCTCAAGGCCGCCGAAGAACACTTTCTGTCGCGCGCGCGTCGCGTCCCAGCCCTGCGGGAGTGGCTTAGCGAGGGGGGAAGATGGCCGGCCTCGTGAACCGCGACCGATCCGCCAAGGAGCCTGCGCAGCTCCGCGCCTTGGGCGCTCGCGCGAGTGCCTCATTGGAGAGCGCCCGCGAAGCCTTTGGCGCCGCCGAGCGGGTGCGCGCGCGCATTCTCCGCGGCGACTTGCCGCGCGACGCGCTGCGCGTTGAACGCTTCCGGCCACGCTTGGCGGTGGTCGCCGCCGCAGCGCTCGTCGCCTTCACCGTGCTGGTCTCGCTTCAGTTCGCGTCCGTTCGGCCGCTGACGTTCCACGCCAGCCTCGTCACGGGGCACGAGGGCGACTTCATCGCCGCCAGCGCCGCCCCCGTTCCCTTGACCTTCTCGGATGGCACGTCGCTTCGCGTGCTCGACAGCGCTCAGGTTCGCGTCGCCGAGCTGCGCTCCGATGGCGCTCGCGTCGTGCTCGAACACGGTCGCATCGAGGCGCACGTCATTCACCGGAGCGACACCCGTTGGACGATAAACGCCGGGCCCTTCGAAGTGCGCGTGACTGGGACGCGGTTCGCGCTCGACTGGGACGCCTCATCGCAGGCGATGGTCGTGACGCTCGTTGAGGGGGCCGTCGAAGTCAGCGGATGCCGCCTCGGTGAGGCTCGCCGCGTTGCCGCGGGAGAGACGCTCCGCGTTTCCTGCGCGCCCGTGGTCGTCGCCGAGGTGCCGCCGTCGGCGGCTCTGCCCAAAGAAACACCCCCGCCTGCGCCCACCGCACTATCGCCTGCGGAGCGCCGCACGGTGGCGCCGACGAAGCCCGACAAGGCCGAGCTGCCTAGGATCGAACGAGCGCGCGGCACCGCCGATGCGGACTCGCTTCTGAAGTTGGCCAACGATGCCCGCTACAGCGGCGACTTCGTGGCGGCCCGCGAACGCTTCACAGACTTGCGCGGTCGATTCCCAGCCTCCGCGCCCGCGGCGCTTGCCGCCTTCGAGCTCGGTCGCATGGCGTTCGACGTCGACGCTGACTATCGCACCGCCGGTGATTGGTTCGACCGATACCTAAACGAGGCTCCCCGCGGCGGTCTGACACGCGAGGCGCAGGGGCGCCTCCTCGAGGCGCGCTTCCGCTCGAAGGATGCGGACCGCGCCCTGCGCGCTGCGGCCAAGTACTTGCTCGCGTATCCCGAAGGCCCACACGCGCGCCTCGCAAGGCGCGTTCTCGATGGGGAGGCTCCGTGAGCTTGCGTCACCGGATTTCGGCGGGTCTTGTTGCGGTCGTCCTCGGCGCTTGGTCGCCCTTGGCCCAGGCCGAAGGCGGACCTCGCGTTCTCGTCGCGGGAGACGCGTCCGATCCGCTCGTGTGGCGTTTCGGGCGTGAGCTAGCGGCGCTGCGAATGGAGGCTATCTCGGTGGGGCCCGTCGCCAACTGCGACGTCGCCACCATCGATGAGCTTGCGCTCACGGAATATGCGACCGCCGCCATCTGCATGGACGGCGACGTGGTTTCGACCTGGTACACCGATGCCCTCTACGACTACGTCGAACGCGTACCGGTCGCACCGGCGACGCAGGCCCCTCACGAACTCGACCTGACCTCCACACGGATCGCCGAGCTGGTGCGCGCCATCATCGACCGCGATCGCGATCGTCGCGACAACCGTATCGCTGCTGAGACGGCGCTAGGCGCCGCGGAAGCGGTGGTGCCAATCCATACGGAAGAGCGTTACCAACCGATCCAGGTCGGGAGCCCGCCGTCTCGTTACGTCGCCATAAACGCCGGCCCCTCGTGGTTCGCGGGAACTCGGAGCGAGCTTGGTCTCGGGGCCAACGTGGAGCTGGGCGTCGGCAAGATCGTCGCGCCCTTTGTCCGCGCCGACTACGCGCCATCCTATGGCGGGACGATCACGGGTTCGCGAGGCGCCACAAGGGAGGACCAAGCGTCGCTCGGGATGGTCCTCGCGGGTGTTGCCATTCCGGCCACCGGCTTTGGGTCGCGGGTCTCTTTGCGGGGCACGCTGGGGACCGGTGCCATGTGGCTGCGCGGCCAATCGACACTCGACTTGCCAGGTGGCGGAGGGGCCCGTGCCGCAAACACCGCGGCGACGCCCGTCTTTGCCACCGGAGGCTCGCTGTCGGTTCGCGTCGCGGGCCCGGTTCGAGCGGCCGCCGACGGTCTCATCGCGGTCAGCTCCCGGTTGCTCGCCATCGAGAGCGAAGGTTTGCGCTACGCCAAGCAAGGGCACTTGCTCGCATCGATGGGCCTGCGGCTCGAGGTGGTCGTGCCATGAGGGGCAAACAGGTTGCGCTCATGCTCATGCACTGCGGTCTCGGCGCCTGCAGCCATTCCGTAGCCACCACCGACGTCCCCATGCCGGCGTCCTCCAACAAGACTGAAGCCCCTCTCCTAACGGAAGCGGAGCCGGCGCGGCCGTGGCCGTGCCCGAAGGCGCGTCCTGTGGAGAACACCGCCTGCGACCACTCTACGGACGGGTGCGAATACGGTGAAAGTCCGGACGTTCAATGCACGGAGCGCATGACGTGCCGCGCTGGTGTGTGGGGTACGGAGACTCGTCCGGTCTGCGTCCTTCACCGGTGTCCGGACAGGGCGCGCCTCGTTGAGCTTGAAGGTAGTCCTTGTGAGCTCCCGCTCGCCGATGGCGCAACGGCTCCGGCCGCCGACGCGGAGCTTCAGTGCCCCGTGGCGGGCGGAACCTGCGCGTGCACGACAGGGGCTTTTCGCGGAGTCCCGGACGGGCGGCGATGGCTCTGCCTCGCCGCCAACACGCAGCCCGGATGCCCCGCGGAAAGGCCGCACCAGGGGCAGTGGTGCGAGGGGCCCGCCGTGACGTGCGACTACGGGGCGTGTCTTTGGAAGGGCGGCGTGACGATGGAGTGCTTCGCCAACGTCTGGCGCGTCCGTGGCGGTGGTTGTCCTTGAACCCGAGCAGACTCACGGCGTGCCTCGCCCTTGGCGTCGCTGCCTGCGGCTGGACCTTCGAGTCGTGGGATGCGCCAGCACGCGAGACGCGCGAGGTAAACGACGCGAGTGTTCTCGTTCTCCAAGAGGATGTCGAGCGACCCGCCGATGACGAATGCCAAGCGGTCGCCCAGGGCGAGTCTTGCCCGTACATAGGCGCGCGGTGCGTATTCGGCACCAACGTCGACGACCAGTGCAACGACCGGGCTGTCTGCGATGTCGAAAGGCGCTGGAAAGTCCAGCGCGGCGATGCCGCGTGTGCGAGCGTCTGTCCCGAGAGCGCCTTCGCGTTGGGCCCCGGCGCCGAGTGCAACGCGCCGGGAGCCCTCTGCGCGCGCGATGGGCGCGTCTGCGGCTGCGGCGGCCTGGGTCGCGCGGTCGATGCCGGTCCGCGAAGCGACGCCGCATCCGACGCGTCTCAACCGGCAACCGACGCAGGGCCATCGAGACTTCTTTGGCAATGTTTGAATTAGGATCGGTCGTGGTGCCCTGGACGGCCCCCATCGCCGAGAACGAGCTGCATGCTCGGCGTCGTGTGCGACTACGGGACGTGCCTCTTCGAGAGACCGCTGGCCTTCGAGTGTCGCGATGGCTTCTGGCGCCCGTACGCGGGTAGCTGTCGCTAAGCCATTTCTGACCCGCCGCGAAGGTCGCGGACCACTTGCTTCTCGAACCGCACGTTTGGAGGAGCTACCCATGAAGGTTGTCACGGCCGCGCTCTTAGCACCTGGCTTGCTTGCACTCGTGGCGTCGTGCCTCGACGTTTCCCACCCAACGCACCTAGCAGCCTCGCAGAACTCGCAAGCGGCACCCGTGGGGCCGAGCGGCGTGGGGCTCCAGGGCGGCATGAAGCCGAACTTTGGCGAGACCGTGATCGCGGCCGTGCCGCCGCCGCCCATCTCCGGCGGCACGTTGTCGCTATCGAGCGACGGACGCCTCGCGGTGGCCGCGGATCCCGATCGCGATCAGGTCTACTTTGTGGACATCGAGGCACAAGCGTTGGTGCGGACCGTCAGGTTGCCTGAGCGTTCCGAGCCGGGGCGAGTCACCATTTCGAGCGAGAGCGTCTACGTGGTCCTGCGCGGGAGCGGCCAGATCGCCCAAGTGGCGCGCCAGACCGGCGAAATGTCGTTGCACACCGTCTGCAGCGCGCCTCGTGGCATCCACTTCGACGAGACCCTCGACGTTGTACGGGTGGCCTGCGCATCGGGCGAGCTCGTCACGCTTGCACCCGAGGGCGCAGTCCTCGAACGCCTTCCGATGCCACGCGACCTGCGAGACGTCTTTCGGCTGGGCGCGAGCCTAAGGGCGACTCGCTTTCGCAGTGCCGAGTCGTTCGAGGTAGCGCGCGGTCGCGCTGCGGGCGCGAAGCCAACGGTCCCCGGTGCAGCCGTCTTGTGGAGGACGGTCGTGGCGCCCGACCCGACGAACCCGGGTTGCGTCGATTGCGACCTCGAGGTTGGCGTCGCCCAGGAGGTCATCGCCCAACCCGCGGCGTCTCCGGTGCCCGCGTACTACACCGCAACGCCACCCTGCTCGCAGGGACCCGTTGGCACGACGGCCACGGTCCTCTCGATTCGCGGTCGTGGGAAAGTGCTGCTGCGCGGGGCGGTTCTGCCGGTCGACGTCGCTGTCTGGCAAGGGGAGATCGCGGTCGCCGCTGCGGGAAACGCGCACACGCTGGGCCTGCCCCAGGTGCTCCACCTCAAAGCCCGCGACGCGCTCGACGTTGCACCCTGCGACCCGCCCTTTCAGGCTCCTGCCATCGTTGGGCAAGCCACGGCCGTTGCCTTTGGCGCCGATGGGAGACTGTATGTGCAGACGCGTGAGCCCGCGGCACTCCACGTCGTGAATCGCTATCGCACCGTCGACAAGGTCATCACGCTCTCCACGACGAGCCGCTTCGACACGGGGCACGCCATCTTTCACGCCAATTCCGGCGGGATGATCGCGTGTGCGTCGTGCCACCCCGATGGCACCGATGATGGTCGCGTATGGAGCTTTCCTCACGGCGTGCGTCGAACGCCGTCCTTGCGCGGAACCCTTGAGGGCACGGCGCCGTACCATTGGGACGGCGATCTCGCCGACGTTCGGGCCCTCGTCGACAGCATCTTTGTCACGCGCATGGCGGGGCCCCCGCTGGTCGAGGCGCAGACCGACGCGCTTCGCGGCTGGCTCTTCACGCTCGAGGGTGAGAAGAGTTCAAGCCCCGTCACCCGTGCCGTCGACGTCGAACGTCAGCGCGGCGAGGAGACCTTCCGCGCGCGGTGCGCGTCCTGCCACGCGGGGCCGCGCTTCACCAACAACGCCAACGCCGACGTCGGCACCGGCGGCGTCTTTCAGGTGCCATCGCTCATCGGCCTCGCGGCGCGCCCTCCCTATCTCCACAACGGCTGCGCCACGACGCTCCTCGAGCGCTTCTCCGCCCGGTGTGGTGGTGGACGCCACGGCGACGAGGGCTTGTCCAGCGAGGCCGTTCGCGAGCTCGTCTCTTACCTCGAGCAGCTGTGACTACGGCGGCGAGCCACTCACGGCGACAACGGCACCCTACGAGCCCCAGCCGGCGCGAATGATCGCGTAAAAGACCATCAGCTTCGGGATGCGAATGAGGCACACGACGGCGAACGTCCGGTAGCGACAGCGGAAGACGCCGCACGTGTAGCAGAGGATCGAAAAGGGCACCGGCAAGATGCCCGCGAGTGTGAAGGCCCACGTGCCGTGCTTCTCGATGAGCGCCGGGAGCGGACCACGCTCCGTCATGCGCCGCACGAACCGCGTTCGTGAGAGCGCCCGCGCGATGAACATGCCCAGGTGACCGCCAGCGATGGAACTCAAGCTCACGACCAAGAGGACTGGCGGAGCCGGCCACCCGGCGGCGATCGTGGCGAGCATGTACGCCTGCGGACCGATGGGGAACTGGAGGCCGTCGGCGATGACGGTCCCGGCGGCGATTCCGGCGTAGCCAAACGTGTCGACGACCCAGTGACTCAGCGCCGTGAGCTCTCCGCGAAAGGTGCGGCCGAGCAGCGCCACGAGAGCCCCCAAGGCGAGGAGCCCAAGCAGCGGCCGCGCCACGAGCGTCGCGACCTCGAGGCGCCGAGCGCGCGGATCTTTTGGCAGCGGCGAAGACGTCTCCTCCATGGCGCGAGCCCGCGACTATAGCGCGGATGCGCGCGCGCGCCGTTCCGGCCGCTACGTGCCGAAGGGCAACATCGAGCTCTTCTCCCAATGGCCGCTGCCTTCCTCGACGGGGCGGCCTTCGTCGCCGCTCCCCGCGTCGGCGAAGAAGGCCAAGAGCTCATCGCGACGCGCCCGCGCGTCGGCGCGGCCGAGCTCGACGAGTTGCCGACAAAAGCTCCCGTCGAAGAGGAGGTAGCTCGCGAGGTCCGCCTCGGCGCCGGCGCCCATGTCGAGCAGGTGCAAGAGGCGCTTGGTGAGGAGCGGATCGCCGCGGTACTGGCCGCGGCGAACGTGCTCGCTCGCCAGGCGACCGATGTCTTCGCTAGGGCGAACGACGCAGGCCCGCACGTACCGATAGGGAATGCCGCCGCGCTTCGTCGCTTGGCCACTCATGCGCTCGGCGAAATCCGGACCGAAGACCTCCCCCCCATCGGCGAGCACGCTGTTCAGCCGCGTCAAGAGCTCGAGGTCGACGTCGACGTGGTCAAGGAGGAACGCGTTGAGCACCTTGCCCAGCAAGAACGCCGCGCCGGGCGCTGCCTTCGCGTGGCTCATGTCCTCGGTGGCGGCGCTGCCGCGCACCTCGCGCGAGCTGCCCGTGACGAAGACGTGCGTCGCGCCGAGGCGAATGGCCGGCGCGATGGGGGTGTTCTGCCGCAGCCCGCCGTCGAGGTAGAGCTCCTCGTCGATGCGGACGGCGGGGAAGAGGAGGGGGATGGCCGCGCTCGCGAGGGCGTGTTCGGGGCCGATGTGGTCGGGACGAAAATAGGTTCGCGGTGGCGGCGGCGGGATCTCGACGTCCGGCGCCGTGTGCATAAACACGACGGTACGACCGGTCGACACCTCCGTCGTCGACACGCTGAGGGCGTGGAGGTGCCGCTTTCGAAGGCTTCGGGCCACCGCTCGCCAGCTAATCTCTCGCTGCACGAGCTCGGCCATGGGGCGGACGTCGAAGAGGCCGTGCCCCACCGAGCCGCCGCCGAGCGCGATGCGCGGCAGGCCGACGACCTGCCTCAGGCCGAAGCCCAAGACTCGCGTGATTTCGATCTCGCTCCACAGGTCGACGAGGCGGCGCATGCCCAGCATGGGGTCTTGCAGGTGGGCCGTCAGAAAACACGCGTTGATGGCGCCCACGCTGGTGCCCGACAGGATGTCGACACGCGGCGGGCCACCGCGGAGGCGCGTCAACTCGTCGAAGACGTACCAGAGCACGCCGACCTCGTAGGCGCCGCGGGCGCCGCCGCCCGAGAGGATCATCGCGAGCCGCTTGCGGGGGGTCGTGCTGCTAGGACTCATGCTCGAACCACGGTGGTGATGGGGGCCGGCTGGATGAGGGCCTGCATGGCCGGCCGCTTTCCAAAGAGGACGCGAAGCCTTGGGTCACGAATCGTCTGCATGAGGGCTGCGGCGTAGCCGATGGCGCGGTTTCGGGCGCGCGGTGCCTCCGGGGAGCCGGACGCGAAGAGCGCCTGCATGCAGAGTACGCGAACCTCGAGACCGTACTCAGTTCCTTGCAGTGCTTCGACGGCGCCGAGCGCCGTTGTTGCCAGCAGCGTGGCCGCGTGCGCGTCGCCGGCCTTGGCGCGGGCGAGGGCCTCGATCGCGCGACCATAAAACTGGAAGCTTACGAGCGTGAGGTTCTCCGCCTGCTTGCGCGCTGAGTTCGCCAGCTCGGCGGCATGCGCGGCCTGGCCGTGGGCGAGCTCGAGGGCCGCACGGACGATGGCTTCGTGCACGCGGTCGTAGGCGTTGTCGGTGGCCGCGTTCAGCGCCGCCGCGTCCGTGATCAACGGTGTGAGGGCCTCGACCTCGCCGAGCTCGAGGTGGACCTCCGCGCTGACCAGCGAAGTGTCGGCACGCCCGTCTTGGTCGCCGTAGCGTTCGTGGGCATCGCGGGCTCGGCTCAAGTAGGCCTTGGCGCGCTCGTAATCGCCGAGGCGTCCGTAGGCCGCGCCGATGTTCGTCAGCGTGTTGGCCAGCTGGAATCGACCGCCGATGCCAAGGTCGATTTGGATCGACTCGAGGGCGAGGCCAATGGCGTCTTCGTAGCGGCCTTGGCAATACATCGCGAACGCGAGGACGTGTTTCGCGCGGGCTTCGGGCCGCCGCGCGCCAACGCGGCGAAAGACCGCGATGGCGTCGACGTACGCGTCGACGGCTTCGCGGACGCGACCCACGCGCCGCAGAAGGACGCCGCGGGCGCGCAAGATCTCCGCGCGCGCGCGCGGAGGCACCACCAGCGCGTCCTCGGCGCCGCAGGCCTTGAGCGCGCGGTCGCAGGCGGCGAGAGCGCCGGGCACGTCGCCGAGCTCGCGGCGCAGCTCGCTCTCGAGACCCTCCGCCTCGACCTCGAGTGCCGCGCTCTCGATTTGGCGCGCCAGCTCCGCCGCTTTCTGCGCGAAGGGTAGCCCGTGGCTCAGGCGGCCTTCGTCGAGGTCGAAGCGTGCTGTGCGAACGAACGCGAGGCCGACGGCGCGCGGCGTGCCGGCGGACCGTGCGCTCTTGCGAAGCGCGTCGAGTTGAGCGATGCGTTCGCGACGCCGACCGAGCACGCGAAGGATGCTCTCGAGCGCTTCGTGGGCCACGATGGCGCGCGCATCATCGTCACCGAGGAAGCCGAGGGCGCGGTTGTAGTATCGGGCCGCGAGTTTGAGCTGGCTTCCGTTGCGAGCTGCGGCGGCGGCTTCGAGGTAGAAGTCGGTCGCCAACGACGGCTCCCCGCCAATCGAGAGGTGCCGCGCCACGATGGCCGCCGAGAGGCCGCGGCCAAGGGTCGTCTGACCCAAGTACAGCCCGAGGCCGCGATGCATCGCCGTGCGATCGCGTGGTTCGAGCCCCTTGTAGGCCACGTCGCGTGTGAGCGGATGACGGAAGTCGACCAGGTCTCCCTTGCGATCGCAGAGACCCCGCGCCGCGAGGCGAACGATCGCGTCTTCGGCGTTCGACTTCGACAGCTCGACGAGGTGCGACGCGCCCAGCGGGCCCCCGGCGATGGCGAGCCAGTTGACGATGTCGTGCTCGGCCATAGGCAGCTCGCGAATGCGATCTCCTAGGAGTTGCTCCAGCGTCGAGGGAAGTTGCCACTGATCGCTCTCGGAGCGCCTGACGAGCGCGAATTTTGGGTCGCTGCCCTCATGGCGCTCTTCGCGAATCTCGAGGGCGCCACGCTCGAGCAGCGCGTCGACCATTTCGAGGAGAAAGAACGGATTGCCGCCGACCTTGGGGAGCAAGTCCGCGCAGACCTGCCGAACGCCTTCGCGAACACCGAGCCGATTCTCGACGAGGCGCACCTGCTCCTCCGACGAAAGGCCGCGGAGCTCGACGCGCACGACGCCTTCGAGGATGGCCGCTGTATGGTCGTCGGGCCGCGAGACGAGGATCACGAGAATGGGCAACGGGTCGTTGCCGCGGAGGAGCTCGGCCAGGATCTCGAGGCTGTGGCGGTCGGCCCACTGGAGGCCTTCCACGATGAAGACGAGCGGCTGCGAGAGCGCGATGGCCGCGAGCAAAGCGCGCAGGCCCGATGCGACGGTTCGGCGTCGATAGGCCGGGTCTTCGTCGTCGCCGGTACCCAGGGGCACGTTGGTCGCGAGCTCGGCGAGCCGCGCGACGAGCGGGCTCGACGCGTCGCCTTGCGCCGAACCACCGCCGGCTCGCGCGATGAGCGACACGACCTCTTCGTAGGGCTCTTCGCCGGTGATGCCGATGGCGTCGCGGATCGCTTCGCCGATGACGGCGTAAGGGAGCTCGGTCTTGACCGGCGTGCACTCCACCTTCACGAGCCGCGCGTTGGGCGGCAGCTCGGCCACGAAGGCTCCCAAGAGCGCGCTCTTGCCGATGCCCATCTCGCCCGCGACCGCGCGACAGGTCAACGTGCCGTGGCCCATCACCGCTCGGATGAACGACGCATGGAGATCGGCCTTCTCCACGTCTCGACCCACCAACTCGCTCGGGACGCTGGCCATGGTCGCGATGCGTTCGTCGCGCGAGAGGCTGCGCTGCAGCGTGTAGATGCGCATCGTCGGCGGTACGTTCTCGACGTCGGCTCTTGGTGGGAGCTCGAGCGTCGGCGCGTCGCCCCACCGAAACTCGCGGCGGACGAGGCGGTAGACGCCACCGGCGACCCACGTCTTCTGGAGCGGAGTGGCTTGCGAGATGACGTCGGCCAAGTGCGTGGCCGGGTCGTGGAGCCGGTAGCGAACGAGGTTGCCCTCGGCGTCGCGGAAGCCCGATGCAATGCCTCGCACGATGCCGATGGAAGCGCCAATGGTGGTCGGCAAGTCGTCGCTGAGGCCGGCGATGGTCTCGTGCGTGTCGAGCGCGAGCCACGCGGCGTCGGCGGCGGCGCGCGCCGTGTTGGCGGTCACGCCCGCTACCGCTCGCGCCTCGAAGTCGCTGGACCAAATCCAGCAGCGGACGCCGCGCTTGTAGGCGATCTCTTCGAGGAGGCCACGCAGTCGGTCGAGCGTGCGCAACGCGAGGGGACCGTCACTGGCGCCGAGCGCCTCGAAGCCGTGCAGGCGCAAGGTGACGATGGCGACGTGGCGGACCTCGCGCGGGCCAGGGGCGGGACGCGACTCGGCGGCAGCCTCGTGCTCCAACTCCAAGGCTGCCGGGGCCATGGGCGCCATGCTCGGCAAGCGAAGCCGCGCCGACGACGCGTGCTTGATCGCGGCGCCGGCGCCTTCGTCGTCGATGAGGACGGGAAGCTCGCGCCGGACCAGCTCAACGATGGCGGTCTCGAGGACGCTGGCGTCGATGAGGACCTGACGCACGAGCAGCGCGCGCGCGACGGCGCTCGTCAACTCGCGCCCCGACGCGTAGCGATCCTCGCGGCGCGGCGCGAGGCAGGTCATGACGATGCTCTCGAGCTCGGGGGGAACGTCGCGCGCGTAGGTGCTCGGCGACTCGACGATCCCCGAGCGGACGATGTCGAGCAGCGCTTCACCGCCGAGCCCCGCGTGGAGCGCGCGGCCGGCGAGGATCTCCCAGAAGATCACGCCGAGCGCGTAGACGTCGCTGCGGCGGTCCACGCGCTCTCCGCGGGCCTGCTCCGGCGACATGTAGCCGAACTTTCCCTTGAGGACGCCGGTCTCCTCCACGAAGAGCTTGGCGCTCGCGATGCCAAAGTCCGTGATTTTAACGGCGCCGTCGTAGGACAAAAGGATGTTCTGCGGCGAAACGTCGCGGTGCACGATCTCAAGCGGCGCGCCGGACTCGTCCTTCTTTTCGTGGGCGTAGTGCAGGCCCTTGGCGGCCTCGCCGATGATCCACGCGCCAAGCCACGGCGCGATCCGTGTGCCCTTTGCCTTCGCCGACGACATCAGCATGCCGAGGTCCGGGCCCTCCACGTATTCCATGACGAGGAGCTGGCCTTCGTCGCCGCCATCGGAGAGCTCGTAGACCTGAACGACGTTGGGATGATTGAGGCGCGTGGCCAGCTGCGCCTCCTCGATGAACATCGTGCGGAAACGTCGCGAGGTGCCGTGGGCTTGCAGGATGCGTTTGACGACGAGAAGCTTGAAGGTCCCTTCGGCGCCGCGCTTTCTCGCGAGGAAGACCTCCGCCATGCCGCCCTTGCCGAGACGACGCACGACCTCGAACTGAGCCAACTCCTTCGGGCCGTCGGGCGGAGCGGAGCCGGCGACGCGCACCGGGACGCCCGCAGGTCTGTCGCTTTCGCCTTTCGAATCCACGGGTCGCCCGAGTCTATCGCAACCGGGCGAGGAGCCCGTGATTCTCGCCGGTTGCACGGTTCGCCTCGCGGTGCGTCACCCTCAAGGGTCGACGGCGAATCCGCGAGCGCAGGCTCACCCACACCGGCGATCGGGCCCGTGCGAGCAGCTCAACCGTTCCGCTAGAAGGAGCGCCGAAGGCTGGGAAATTTCGGAGTATCCTGAAATACTCATCTTCGCCGCACCATGCCTCAAGGTCGCCCCGCGCCGCTCGCCCAAGGCACGCTCGACAAGCGGCCCGTGAGCCACCTTTTGGCCTACGTCTACGAGCGACGGCTGAGCGGCTCGTTGGTGTTCGGCGACCCCGACGCGAGCGTCGGAGCCATCGTCGTGCGCGAGGGCGCGCCCATCAAGGCCGACGTGCCGGGCGCTTTTGACGCGTACCTCTCGCTGGCCGATTTGCCCGGGCCCACCGCGTTCGCGTATTTCGATTCCTTCGACGCCCTGGAGGGGGTTGGCGAGGTCCCGCTGCATCCGCTCACGGCCATCGCGCGCGTGTTGCGCCGTCGGCCTCCCGTGGAGCTCATGCGTTCGATGTTTGAGCGGGTGGGTACACGCGAGCTCTCCGTGGCGGCCGATGCCGTCAAAGACGCGCTCGGCCTCGGCGTCCTGCAGGTCGAGGCGCTCGCCGCGATGTGCCAGGGACCGTTCACCCTCGACGCGTTGCGGGCCAACCGCGTGCTGGCGGGAGAAGCCGACACGGTCGCCTACGCGCTGCTCATCACCAAGGTCGCGCAAGTGCTGGCGCCGTCGACGCAGAAGCCTTCGATGCCTCCCCCGCGCGACAGCTCCGCGGATCTGGGGGCCCCGCCGTCGACGCCCAGCTCGAGCGCCGACGTCGCCTCGGCGCCCGTCGGACGGATGCGCCTCTCGAGGACCGCGATCCCCAAGCTCACGGAAGAGCGCGCTGTCATCTCGACGCGAGACGATCGCGCATCGATGACGCCGCCAGGCTTTCCTGCCGTGCTCTCGCCAGCGCTCGAAGAGCGACGCCGCGAGATCTCCGAACGCGCGGCGAAGATCGATCGCGAAAACTACTTCGAGATGCTCGGCTTGCCGCAGACGGCGGGGGGCGAGGAGGCGCAAAACGCCTACCTCGTGTTGGCCAAGCGGTGGCATCCGGACCGCCTACCACCGGAGCTCGCCGCCGTGCGCGAGGCGTGCGCGCGCGTCTTCGCGCGTCTGAGCGAGGCCGCCTCGACGCTCCGCGACGACGAGCAGCGGAAGCGCTACGAGCTGTTGCTCAAGGAGGGCGGCGCGACGCCCGAGGATCAGGAGAAGATCGCGAGTGTCCTCGAGGCCGCGACGGCGTTCCAAAAGGCCGAGGTCATGATGAAGCGCGGTGACATCGCGAAGGCCCACGAGTTCGCCGCACTCGCCGTCCGCCTCGATTCGCAACCGGACTACATCGCCATTCACACGTGGCTCGAGGCCATGAAGCCGGAGAACCAGGCGCCGGAGCAAGTTCGTTCGCTCATTGACGTGCTCACCAAGTGTGTGACGGAGAGCGTTCGTTGCGAGCGGGCCTTCTTCTATCGAGGCACGCTGCGCAAGCGCATCGGTGATCCTGGCGCCATGGACGACTTTCGTATCGCCTTCGAGCTGAACCCGCGCAACCTCGACGCGCAACGGGAAGTGCGCGTTCACAACATGCGCGCGCAGAAGGAGGCCCAGTCGCAACACGACATCGAAGTTCGAAAGAAGAGCGGCCTCTTCGACCGCTTGTTCAAGAAGTGAGTTGCGCGTGAACCTGCCGGCCATCGCCCCGCTGTTCGCGAAGCGCACCCCAGGAGACCCGCCGAGCGTGGCCCTCGGGACCATGAACTTCGGCAAGCGCGTCGACGCGAAGGCCGCGCAGCGAATCATCGACCGCGCCTTCGAACGAGGCGTGCGGCTCCTCGACACCGCGAACGTCTACGAAAACGGCACCTCGGAGCGCATCGTGGGTGAGGCCATGAAGGCGCGCCCTGGGGCCTTTCGCGTGGCCACGAAGGTCGGCCTCGGTCGCCATCAAGGGCGCAGCGAGGGTCTCTCGCCCGAGGCGGTCGCTTTGGCCTGCGACGAGAGTCGTCGTCGCCTCGGTGTCGAAACCATCGACGTCTACTACCTGCACGCGCCCGATCCCGCGACGCCCATCGAACAAACGCTTTCGGCCGTCCTTGGTCTCGTTGCGAAGGGCCACATCGGAGCCTTCGGTCTCTCGAATTACGCGTCGTGGCAGGTGCTCGAGGTCTTGCACTTGACGGAGCGCGCCGCCTCGCCTCGGCCCGTGGTGGCGCAACAGCTCTACAACCTCGTCGTTCGTCAGCTCGACGTCGAATACGCGGGCTTCGCGGCGCGCTATGCGCTCCACACGACGACCTACAACGCGCTCGCGGGAGGTCTCCTCGCGCGCGAGCTCGACATCGCCACGGTGCCGAAGGGCTCGCGCTTCGAACACAACGCCATGTACCGGAGGCGCTACTGGTCGCCACCGCTCTTCGCGGCCCGCGCCCGCTACGCCGCGTTGGCCCACGAGTCGGGACTCAGCCTCATCGACCTCGCCTACCGCTTTCTA
Organism: Myxococcales bacterium; assembly: GCA_016703425.1. Lineage (NCBI taxonomy): Bacteria > Pseudomonadati > Myxococcota > Myxococcia > Myxococcales > Myxococcales bacterium. Next base: position 29,869 of record JADJCA010000015.1, on the reverse strand, counting down.
AGGTCACGAGAGCTCGTCGACTCGGTCCTCGTGGGGCCCGCCTCCGTCGAGCAGCTCGACGTCGCGCTCGATGCGCTTTCGGCGCCGCCGCTCTCCGCTGACCTCCTCGCTCGCATCGACGCCGCCGCCCTCGAGCTCGCGGGTACCGACGCGCGTTACGCGCGATGAGTCCCGAGGCCGACGTCCTTCCGGTGACCGACGAGGCCATCGCTGCGGCTATCGGCAGCTACGAGCGTGAGGGCTACGCCGAGCTGGGCCCCGTGGCGCCCCCCGCCGTGCTTGCAGGCCTCCGCGCCCGCGCCGACGCGCTGATGGATGGTGACATCGTCTACGAAGGGATGTTCTTCCAGCGCGACGCAGAGAGCGGCGACTATCACGAGTTGCCCTACGGCCGCGGGTTCGAGGGCCCGACGCGCAACTATCGCAAAATCGAGAAGCTCGAGCTCGACCCGGTCTTCACTCAGTGGATGAAGAACTCGGTCTTCCAGCGCATCGCGCAGCGCGTCTTGGGCAACGACGTCTTTCTCCTCCGCGCGATGATGATGACGAAGCCGGCTCGCGGCGGAACGCCGCTCCCGTGGCATCAAGACGGCGGACGCTTCTGGGGCGTCGACCCGACGCCGCGTCTTCAGCTTTGGACGGCCCTCGACGACGCGCCCTTCGCATCGGGGTGTGTCGAGGTCGTGCCAGGGACGCACCACGCGGGCTTGGCGACGCTGCAGGGCGGCGTCGTGCCCGCGAAGTTTCTCGCCGAAGCCAACGCCGAGGCGCGGGCCAGGCCTCTTCCGGCGAAGGCCGGCGACGTGCTCCTCATCCACAACATGATGTGGCATCGATCGGGCGTAAACGCGACCGACGCTCCTCGTCGGGCCTTCTCGGTCTGCTTCGTTGACGCCAACACCCGCTGCACGCGGACGCGGAAGGCACCCCGTCAGTTCATGCGCGTCTTTGGCTGACGCCCTGCACGAGCCGTCTCGGGTCAGGGATACATGCCCCAGTCGGACACGCCCGCGCAGGTGTCGTAGTCCGGGAACATGCAGCAATCGTAGTCGTTGCCGCCTTGGTCGTTCGGGTACACCGACTTGCCCTCGCACGGGTCGAGGGGTGGTTCGTAGCCGCCGCCGCCGCCACCGGTGCCCCAGCTCCCGCACTGATTGTCGTAGCCGCTGCAGTCTCCGCCGCTGTTGCATTGGTTGAGCAAGTACTCGCAGCTCTTCGACTGGTTCTCGGTGCCGTCGCTGTTGAAGATGTCGGGCATCTCGAACGAGGCGTGGCCGCAGCCGCCGAAGACTTGATACGCGATGATGGCGTTCGCGCAGCTGCTGTTGCTCGACTTGTAGCCGATGCCGTAACAGGCCGCGCGCTCGATGGTGTCGCGCACGCGCGCGCAGCAACGCTTGAGGTCTTCGCAGGCCACGTTGGCCTCAGGGAGAACGGCCGCGCCCCCGTCGGGCTTGTGCGGACGCCCGGCATCGCCTGCGTCGCTCACGGGGAGGACCGCCGGCGGAGGCGTCTGCGCGACGGGCGACGCTTGCGTCTCTTGCGTCGACGCGGGCGCCGCGGCCTTGCTGCAGCCCTTGGCCTTCGGGGTCTCCGAGCAATCGGTCGGGCCCTTTCCGTCGGTTGACGAGCAGGCAACGAGCGCAGAAACCAACCCAACAGCGGCGACGATAAGGACCGAACGTTTCATGACATCGCATAGCTGCACACGGTGTGCCTTCGTGTCGTTCCGTCTCTTACCCCCAAATTCACGGATTTAACCGGGCGTATCCCTCCCGCGTCACCTGGGGCATCCGGTGTCCATGTCCGGGCAATCGCCACCGGAGGTCGCTTGCCTGGTGCGTGAGCGCTGGCGCGCTTCAGCGGGAGGCGTCGCTTCGCGTGGCGTCTGGTGTGCCTGCGTCGCTCGCGCCGGCGCCAAGCGTCTCCTCAGGTTCCGCGCCAGCGAGCTCGAGCAAGGAGCCGGCCTGCGCACGCCACGCCTCCGCGCTCCATGTCGACGCGTCGAACATCGGGTCAGCGTAGAGCGCACCCGCCGTCATGGCGGCCACGAGCGCCAACAGTTGCGCGACGCTCCGGACCTTTCCGCCTCTCGCTGGAACGGTGCCGCTCGTCGACTCGGCCGCCAGGTCGGTCGTGCTCGCGAAGGCGATGCGGCTCGTGGTGGTCGAGCCCGGCGGGTAACTCGACAGTCGTCCTAGCGAGCTGACGTCCACGCGCCTCGTGGCGACGCGCGTGTCGGTCGAGCCGTCGCGCCCGCGGAGCAAGCGCAGGGGGTCCGGCTTCGGTCCGCGCGCTCCCGGCGCCCCCGGCGGGAGCGGCGGCGGCGTCGTCTTCCGAGGACCTCGTTCGTTCGAGGCGCGCGTGTCGCCTGACCTCGCCCCAGGCCTTGGCGTCGCGAGGTCGAGTCGCTCCTCTACGGGGCTTTTCGCCTGCTCGAGCAAGAGAGCCAACCGCAGCGCTTGCTGCATCGTCGTGGCGTCGGGCCATCGGTCCCGCGGCGCGAAGGAGACGGCGCGGTCGAGGACCTTGGCCAGCTCCTCGCTCACCGCCGGCGCAAGCTGCCGCACGGGAGCGAGCGGTTCTGTGGCCGCCATGCGTAGCTCGTCGACGACCGTCTTGCCCTCGCGCGGCCGCCGGCCGCTGATGAGGGCGATCATCAGCGCGCCCAGGGCCCACAGATCGGTCCGACCGTCGACGTCGTCACCGCGGGCTTGCTCCGGTGAAATGTATGCCGGCGTGCCGAGCGCGTCCTCCGCCGTCATGCGGACGGTGTCGTCGCTCACGTGCGCGATGCCGAAGTCGAGGACTTTGACCTCACCGGCGGTCGTCAAGAACACGTTGCCCGGCTTGATGTCGCCGTGCACGATGCCCTGCTCGTGCGCCGCGGCGAGGACATCGAGGACCGCCTCGCCGATCTCCAACGCGCGAGCGAGCGGCATCGGACGCCCCTTCTTGACGAGCCGATCGAGCGGCGATCCCTCGAGGAGCTCCATCACCAAGAAGGGCGTGCCCTCGACGTCGATGTCGTCATCGATCATGGCCACCACGCCGGGATGCCCAACGAGGTTCGCGACGTAGCCTTCCTTCAAGAAGCGGCTGCGCAAGTCCAAGTCGTCGGCGAGGTCGCCACGCAAGATCTTGAGCGCGCCGCGCTTGCCGTTGCGGTGCGTCGCGGAGTAGACGGCCGCGCTGCCGCCGACCCCCAAGAGGGCATCGAGGCGCCACTTGCCGCGCACGGTGCTTCCAACAAGCGAACGGGCGTCTTCGATGACTTGCCTCGAGGGCACGCGGGCTCTTCTCCTTACGGCAGCGGTTGAGGGCAGCGGTTGCGCACTTCCGGCGGGGGTCGCGCCGGGCGACGTCAGGCCTTGGGCCTCGCCTCGTCGCAATGACGGTGCCGGCCCTCGTTCGGCGCGAATTTCCACGCGAATTCACGCGCGAGACAATGTTCCGCCGGCCGCGGCGTGGAAGTCGCCATTCTGCCCGCCCGGGCGCCAAAATTCCGTCCTCGCAACAGGCGTCCCAGCGCGCGCTTCTTCCGTTGGTGAACGGCCGATCCATTAGGGGCGACCTGCCCAAGAGGGCGCTCGCCGCCGACCTGGGCGCCCGTTGCCTACACCTTCTCGATGCGCGACTGGCCGAGGAGCCCGGAGGGTCGAAGCAAGAGCACGACGATGAGCACCGCGAAGACGAGGACGTCCACGCCGCCCGAGTAGTCGGTGAGCTTCATGAGCTCGCCCAGCACGCCAAGGAGGAGGCCGCCGAGCATCGCGCCGGTGATGCTGCCGATTCCGCCAAGGACAGCCGCGACAAACGCGCGGGTGCCGATGACGAGGCCCATGGTCGGGTAGGCGGGCGATTGATCGAGGCAGAAGAGAACCGCTCCCAGCGCGGCCAAGCTGGAGCCGAGCGCGAACGTCATGGCGATGACCCGCGACGTGCGAACACCCATGAGTCGCGCGGCCTCTTCGTTGGTCGAAAGGGCGCGCATGGCCTTGCCGAACCACGTCTTCTTTACAATGAGCTCGAGCCCCGCCATCACGACGACGCTCGTTACCACGATGATGAGGCGCATCCGGCTCTGCTCGAAGAGGGGCGGATACGAGCGGTATTGCGCCGTGAAGACGAGTTGCGCGAGGTTCTGTAGGAGCACCGACATGCCGAGCGCCGTCACGAGCGGCGTCACGCGCACGAGCGAGCCCTTGCCGCGACCCCGCAAAGGGCGATAAGCGGTGCGCTCGACGGCGATGCCGAGCGCCGAGCAGGCGACCATCGCGATGAGCGTGCCCATGGTCGCCGCCAGGACAGGGTTCGCTTCGGCGCCGAAGGCCATGATGGCGAAGAGCCCCGCGTAGGCGCCCATCATGAAGATTTCGCTGTGCGCGAAGTTGATGAGCTTGAGCACGCCGTAGACGAGCGTGTAGCCGAGGGCGACGAGCGCGATCATCGCGCCTTGCGCGACCCCCGTCAGCAGCGTGCTGAAGATTCGGTCCACTGCGCCGGTGCCCGATTCCGTTACTGAGCGACGAGCTGCGTCGAGTACTTGAACTGCTTGCCCCGGATCTGAACGATGACGATGGGCTTGTTGGCGTTGTGATCCTTATCGATGGTCAAGGTGCCGGTTGCGCCTTGGAAGCCCTTCGTCGCCTTGATGGCGTCCTTAATGGCCTCGCGGGTCGGCTCCGGCGCGCGGCCCATGGCGTCGAAGAGGAGCTTCGCTGCGTCGTAGCCCTGCGCCGCCATGCTCGTCGGCTCCACGTTGTATTTGGCGCGGTAGGTCTTGAGGAACGCTTGCGCGTTCTCCCAGGGCACGTCGGGCGCGTAGTGATTGGTGAAGAAAGCGCCCTCGAGCTCCGCGCCGGCGCCCTTCAAGAGCTCGTTGGCGTCCCATCCGTCGCCGCCGACGAACGTGTTGCCGGCGATGCCCGCCGCCTTCGCTTGGCGCGCCACCTGCACCATGTCGTTGTAGTAGATCGGCGCGAAGATGATCTCCGGCGACGCGGCCTTGATGGTCTCGAGGTGCGTCGTGTAGTTCGTCTCGCCCTTCTGGTAGCCCTTGTCGGCGACGATCTTGCCGCCAAGCTTCTCGAAGCTGAGCTTGAAGCTTTGCGCGAGGCCCGACGAATAGTTGTCCTGCGCCACATAGAGCAGCGCGACGTTGGTCTTCTTGAGCGTCTCTTTGACGAAGCGCGCTGCCACGTCGCCTTGCTGATCGTCGGTGAAGCAGACCCGGAAGGCGTACTCGCGGTTCTTCGTGATCGACACGTTGGTCGACGACGGCGTGATGAGCGGCACCTTCTTCTCGTTGGCCACGATGGCCGCCGGTTCGGTGCGGCTCGACGCCACCTCGCCGAGGATGGCGAGCGCCTGGTCGCGGTCGATGAGCTGGCGAACCTTGTTGGACGCTTCCGACGGCATCGAGCGATCGTCTTCGTAGATGACGCGGATCTTCTTGCCCTTCACGCCGCCGGCGGCGTTCTGCTCGTTGACCGCCTGCTCGATGCCGTTCTTGGTGTCCACGCCGAAGGCCGAGTCGGAGCCCGAGAGGGAGAGGAACGCCCCCACGACGAACTCGTCGTTCTTTGCCTTGGAGCAAGAGGTCGTGGCGAGGGCCAAAGACGCCGCCACGAGGCCGAGGTGGCGACGGGAAAGGAGCACGCTCATAGGCGCCTCCTACCACGGTTTTGTGTCAGGCCCTACGGGCCTTGGCGGCGTCGCGAGCGCCTCGCCGCGATCGCTGCAAACGCTACAAATGTCGCGAAAAAACCAGCGTTCGCGAGGCCTGTCCTCTCGCCTGAGCCGGCCGCCGCGCAGGCGCAACCGGTGTCCTGGGCAGGCTCTTCGGTGTTGACCGTGATGACCGGCTGGCACGGGCCCGCCGTCAGGCGCGTCGCCGCTGCCTCGCCCGGCTTGTCGGTCGTGTGCTCGGCCTCGCTCGGGTAGATGGTGCAGATGCCCTTTTGGTCGTCGGGCTCGAGGGTGCGAAGGCCCGTTTGGCCCCGGTCGTAGCGCGACTCCATCGTGGCGTTGTTCACCTTCGTGTGCGCCAGGCCGAGGTAGTGCCCGACCTCGTGCGTGATGATCGATTGGAGGTCGTAGCCTTGCGCCGGGAGCGGTTCCTGCGCCGTGACCCCGCGATCCGCCGTGTTGACCTCGATGTCGGCGTCGAGGATCTCGCCGGTGTCGGCGTTGAAGGTGACGGTGGTCAGCGCCAGCGGATTGCCCGCGTCGTCGTAGGGCCACGCGTCGTCGCGAAAGACGACGACGTTCTCGTTGGCCCCCTTCCTGTTGAAGCCGATGCTCGCGGTCTTGGTGGGCTCGAGCTCCACGGCTTGGATGCCCGGCGTGCACGTCGCGTTCTTCCCGAGCCAGGCTGCAAAAGACGACGCCACGATGGCCCGCGCCTTGTCGAGGTTGGCCTTCTTGCTCGCGGCGGTGGCGACGGTGAACCCGACGCAACGGTTTCTCCAATAGAGCGACGGCCCCTGCGAGGCGCAGTCGTCGATGGCCGACGGCTGCGTGCGCGTTCGGCAGAAGGCCGACGCTTCGCGCGAGGCGAGGCTCGCCCCCAAGACCACAACCAGAGAAAGGGCGGAACAAAGGGCGAGGCGCGGCATCCGAGCCCCGAAGGATACGCGGGAATTTCGAGTCGTATACGTTCCGGGGAACTAAGGCCCCTTAGGAGGTTCCAATTGGGCATGCACTTTCCGCACACAGTCCCGCCTTTCCGCTCTCGCCGAGCCAAGGTCGCGCCACGCGGGGGGCACCTGGCGCGGGTCTTCGTGTGCGCTGCGCTTGCTGCTGTCGGGTGCGGGGGCGAGAAGAAGCCGGGCGCGGGCGAAGGGGTCGATGCGGGAAGCGTCGTGGCCAAGAGCCGCGCCCCGAAGCTCGGCTTTCGCCTCAGCGACGCCGATCGGGAGAAGCCCGCAGCGCCGCCCCGCGTGACTGGCGACGTCATGCCGCCTGGCGAGGTCGCCGAGCTCTTGGGCCGATTGCCACCGCAGGCAGCGACCGACGGTGGCTTGGCGACGACGTTTCACAGGCGCGGCGATTCACCGCCGCCGCCGCGGCCCGGTCGCACCGTAAGCGAGCCGTTCCCTGCGGCGCCGTCTCCCGTCGGCGCCGTCACGCACGACACGACCGGCTTGCGCGTCGTTCGGCGCTCCCCGGAAGGCGACGTTGGGATCGCGCCGAACGTCTCGGTCACCTTCAGCGAGCCGATGGTGGCGCTGGCCACACAAGCAGCCCTCGCGGCGGGCGAAGCGCCGTTCAAGCTCACGCCCCCGCAGAAGGGCGAGTTTCGTTGGCTCGGTACGCAGACGGTGGTCTTTCAGCCGGAGCGCGAGCTGCCCCGAGCGACGGAGTTCGTCGTCGAAGTGCCCGAAGGCACCAAGAGCCTTGCAGGCAATCGGCTCGCGAAGGGGGAGCGCACCACGTTCGCCACGCCGGCGCCAAGGCTCGTTCGCAGCGAACCCAGCGGCGTGACGGTCTCGCGCACGCCGCTCTACTTTGCCGAGTTCGATCAATCGGTCGACGCGGCGGCCATCGTCTCCAAGGTCGTCGTCAAGGCCGAGGGCCTCGAGCAGAAGAGTCGCCTCGCCACCGACGCGGAGGTGGAGCAAAGCGAGCTCCTCGATCGCCTCGGGGCGCGTCCCGCCGGCCAAGACGCGGGCAAAGACGCGGCTCTCAAGAAGAGGCGCCGCGTCTTCTGGAAGACCGACAAGACGCTGCCGCCGAACACCGTCGTGACCGTCGAGTTCCCTTCCGGCACGCCGAGCGCCGAAGGGCCTCGGACCACCAAGGAGGCGCAGCGCTTCGAGTTCACGACCCACGGTGCCATGGAGGTCACGGCGCTGAGCTGCAACGGCGAGTGCCGCCCCGACAGCGCCGCCGACCTGCGCTTCACGACGCCGCTCGACGAAGACAGCTTTGAGGAACGGTTCGTCGACGTGTCGCCCAAGCCAGAGGGGCTCAAGATCACGCCTTCCGGCAGCAACCTGTACTTGCGCGGCGAGTGGAAGGTCGGACGCTACAAGGTGACCGTGAAGAGCGGTCTCAAGGACCGCTTTGGTCAGGCTCTCGCCGCCGATGTGCTCCGCGAATTCTCCGTGGTGCCGTTCGTCCCGCGCCTCTTCGCGGAGCGCCAAATGCAGGGGATCGTCGACCCCGCCGGCGGGGCGCGCCTCTCCGTCTACTCGCGCGCCGAAGACACCGTGCGCTTGCGACTCTTCCGCGTGAGGCCCGAAGACTACGGGCGATTCGTCGCGTATCGCCGCGACTGGGACTACGAACGAAAAGAGCGAACCCCGCCCGGCGAGCTCGTCGTTGATCGCGACCTGACGCTCGACGCGAGGCCCGACAGCACGACCGAGACGCGCGTCGATCTGACACCGGCGCTGAAGGACGGCTTCGGGCATGTGGTGGCCATCGTGGAATCGAAGCGTCCCTACAAGGACCCTTGGCAGCGGCAGTGGGTGCGTCAGTGGCTCCAGGTGACAGCGTTGGGGCTCAGCGCTCATGAGGCGCGCGACGGGTCGGTCGTCGCCCTCGTCTCCGATCTCGCGCGCAGCACGGCGATCTCGGGGGCGACGGTCTCGTTTCTCACGCATGGAAGGGGCACGTCCACAGGAGACGACGGCCTTGCTCGCCTGGGCACCTTTCCCCAGCCCGCCGACGACAGCATCGACACCTTGGTGGCTCGTCGCGGCGCCGACTCGACCTTTCTCTACGGGTTTCGTGGCAACGCCGGAAAGCCTCCGGCGACTACGGCGGCCTACGCCTTCGATGATCGCGGTCTCTATCGTCCCGGCGAGACGGTTCACATCAAGGGCCTGCTCAGAAACGTCGGCAACGTGCGCGGCGCCGACATCACCCTGGCCTCGCAAAGGCAAGGGCGATTCGTGGCGCGCGACGCCCGAGGTGTCGAGATGGCGAAGGGACCTGTGACCATCGATGAGGCCGGCGGGTTCGTCGTCACCTTTGCGGTCCCGAAAAACGCAAACCTCGGGCACGCCAACGTCGAGCTCGAGGCCACCGACCTGATGGAGTCGCACAGCTTCCGCATCGAGGAGTTTCGCCGCCCCGAATACGAGGTCACGACGCGCACCTCGGATGGGCCGCACGTAGTCGGCGGCTTCGCGACGGCTCGGGCGTCGGCCAAGTACTTCGCCGGTGGCGGGCTGCAATCGGCGACCGTCGACTGGAACGTGGCTCGCGAGGAGGCGACCTTCGAGCCGCCAAACCGGAAGGAGTACCAATTCGGTCAGAGCCGGCCGACGTTCCGCTCCGCCTTTGGGGATTGGGGCAGAACGACGCGCCCCCACGGGAGCTCCGCCCCCCGCGCCGTCCACAAGGGGCACACCGGCGCCGACGGTGCTCATGGTCTGCGCATCGACTTCGACGGCATCGACGAACCCTTCGCTTACAACGTCGCGGCCGCCGCCACCATTACCGACGTCAACCGGCAGTCTTGGGCTACCAGCACGAGACTCTTGGTCCACCCGGCGTCGGTGTACGTGGGGCTCAAGGCCGATAAGCCCTTCGTGCGAGCCGGCGATGCCATCGAGCCGAAGCTCGTCGTCGTGGGCCTAGACGGAGCGTTGATCGCGGGACGAAAGGTGGAGCTTCGGAGCTACCGCACCGCTCCGTCCCGCGGCTCCCGCAAGCACGAAGCGAAGGAGCTCGATGCCGCGAGTTGCAGCGTCGTCTCGGCGGCAGAGGAAGTGAAGGCGTGTGCGCTACCCACGAAAGAGGCCGGCGAGTACACAGTGGTTGCCGACGTCACAGACGAAAAGGGGCGCCGCAGCCGCACCGTCATCAGCGTGCTCTCCGTCGGCAAGTCGGCGCTCGTGGCGCGCGACCAAGAGATCAGCGAGCTCGTGCTCACGGCCGACAAGGAGAGCTACAAAATCGGTGAGACGGCAGAGCTCCTCGTCGTTTCGCCGTTCGCACCCGCCGAGGGCATTCTCGAGGTGGCCGGCGGCATCAAGCGCCGCGTTCAAAAGATCGCCCTCGCTGAGCGCGTTCAGTCGATCCGCGTGCCCATCGAAGCGGGCGACGCGCCATCGGTCATGGCGACGCTGTCGCTCGTGGGCCAAGAGCCGAGGCGCAACGCGCGCGGCGACCTCGACCCAAACCTCAAGGCGAGGCCGGCCTTCGCGAGCCGCGGCGTCTCGCTCTCCGTTCCCGCCGTGGAGCACGCGCTCTCCGTGGCGGTGTCCCCGGAGAAGGTGGCGGTCGCGCCCGGCGAAGAGACGCGCGTCAACGTCGACGTCACGGGTTCCGACAAGAAGCCGTTTGCCGCCGAGGTGGCTGTCGTGGTCGTCGACGAATCGGTCCTGGCGTTGGCGAGTCATCGCATCGCGGATCCGCTCGCTACCTTCATGCGATCGGGGATGACGTCGACCTCGCTCCGCGAGTCTCGCGCGTACGTGATGCTCGCGCCCGACGAAGAATCCCGCGGGAGGCTGGGCCAAGCTCCGGGCGGCGGCAACTTGTGGGGCGACGCCATCGGCGACGCGTTTGGCGCCGGCGGCCTCGGCCTGTCGGGCGTCGGTGAGGGCGGCGGCGGTCGCGGCGAAGGCATCGGCCTCGGCGCCATCGGAACCATCGGCCACGGCGCCGGAACCGGGAGCGGCCAAGGTTTTGGCCAGGGGCACGGGCGCCTTGGAGGCGCGGCTCCGGCGGCCAGCGCCAGAGCCAGCGCGCTCCGCGAGGTCGCCGACTTCGGGATGGTCGGCCTCGTCACGGCGGCGAAGGACCCGATCGGTGACGGCCGCATAGCGGCGCCCATCGCCCTCCGATCGAACTTCGACCCGCTGGCGGTCTTTGCCGCCCGCGTCCCGACGGACGCGAGTGGTCACGCCGTCGTGAGCTTCAAGATGCCCGACAACACGACGCGGTACCGCGTCACGGCCGTCGCGTGGGACAAGAAGGATCACTTTGGCCTTGGCGAAGCGACGCTCACGGCGCGGTTGCCCGTGCTCTTGCGCCCGTCGGCGCCGCGCTTCCTCAACTACGGCGACCGACTCGAGCTGCCCGTGGTGGTTCAGAATCAGACTTCGGAAAAGATGCGAGTCCGCCTGGCGGCGCGCGCCGACAACGCAGCCTTCGGCGCGGCGCCGAAGGCGAGCGACGCGACCACGGGCCGCGCCTTCGACGTTCCGCCGAACGATCGCGTCGAGGTCCGTCTGGCTTTCGCGGCTCGCGACCCCGGTGAAGCGCGCGTCGCGTTCGCGCTGGCCGCCGGCGACTTCAGCGACGCGGCGACGGTGCAGATGCCCGTCTGGTCGCCCAACACGACAGAGGCCTTCGCCACCTACGGCGTCGTCGACGAAGGCGCCGTCCTCCAGTCGCTCAAGGTGCCCGATGACGTGGAGAAGGGCTTCGGTGGCCTCGAAATCGGGACGTCGTCGACGGCGCTCTTCGCGCTCACCGACGCGGTGCTGTACCTGCAGCGGTACCCTTTCGATTGCAACGAGCAGATCGCCTCGCGGCTCCTATCGATCGCCGCGCTCAAGGACATGTTGGCGGCCTTTGCCGCGTCGAGCTTGCCGAGCGCCGACAAGCTGCGCGCGGGAGTGGAGCGGGACCTCGCGCTCTTGGCCCGCCGGCAAGACAAGCTAAGCGGCGGCTTCGGCTTCTGGACCGATCGACCGTGGCCATACCTGACGGTGCACGTCGGCTTGGCGCTCTCGGTGGCCAAGGCCAAGGGCTTCGTCGTCGACGCTTCGATGCGCGAGGGCGTTTCCCGCTACCTGCGCAACATCGACGCCCAGATACCCGAGTACTACTCCAAGGAGGCGCGCCGGAGCCTTCGCGCATTTGCGCTCTTCGTGCTTCGCAGGCTCGGCGAGCCGGATGCCAAGGCGGCGCAGCGACTCCTCGCCGAAGAAGGCGTCGAGCATCTCAGCCTTGAAGCGCTCGCTTGGCTATTGCCGACGCTCGCCGGCGACGCCTCTTCGAAGGCGCAATCCGACGCCATCTTGCTCTCCTTCAGGAACCGGGTGGTCGAGACGGCTGGCGCCGCGCACTTCACCTCGACCTACGGCGAGAGCGACTACCTCTTGCTTAACTCGGCACACCGAACCGACGCCTTGGTGCTCATGTCGCTGCTGGAGATCGAGCCCAAGAACGAGCTGGTGCCCAAGGTCGTCGCAGGGCTCCTTGGCAATCGGAAGAAGGGGCATTGGGGCAATACGCAAGAAGACGCCTTCGTGCTTCTGGCCCTCGACGCGTACTTCCAACGTTTCGAGAAGGTGGCCCCGAACTTCGTCGCGCGCGTATGGCTCGGCTCGGTGACCGCCAGCGAGCACGCGTTTCGGGGGCGCAACACCGATCGCGTCGAAGCCTTCGTTCCCATGCCCGAGCTCGCGTCGAGCGGAGGCGGCGATCTGGTGGTTGGAAAAGAAGGGCCCGGACGCCTCTACTATCGACTCGGCCTAAGGTACGCGCCCGCGAGCCTCACGGTGCCGTCCATCGACCGTGGCTTCGTCGTGTCGCGTCGCTACGAAGCGGTGGACAAACCCACCGACGTCACCCGCGACACCCAAGGCGTGTGGCACGTGAAGGCCGGCGCGTCGGTGCGAATCCGGGTTTCCATGGTGGCGCCCTCAGAGCGTCATCATGTGGCGCTCGTGGATCCAATGCCGGCGGGTTTCGAAGCGCTCAACGCCGCACTGGCGGGTACGCCTCGTGTCGACGACGAAAAGCGCGAGGCGAACGGGCGTTCGCCGTTCTCGTGGTGGCGCGCCACGTGGTACGAGCACCACAACCTCAGAGACGAACGCGCCGAGGCTTTCGCGTCGCTCCTCCCCGCGGGCAGCTACGAATATGTGTATACCGCACGAGCGACGACGCCGGGGAGCTTCGTCGTGCCGCCGCCGAAGGCCGAGGAGATGTACTCGCCGGAGACCTTCGGCCGCGGCGCGGGCGAGCGCGTCGTGGTGGAGGATGTGAGGTAGGGGTGAGTGACCGCCGTCGGGTCGGCGTGCTCGCCGTTCCGCGACGCCTAGCGCGCCTTCACGGCATGTCTGCGGCGTTCCGTGGCCAAAGCTTCGCGTTGGCGAAGGAGAAGCCGTGAATGCCGGTGATGGACGTGAAGGTGCGGCCGTTGGCGAAGCCCGTGGGCGGGTAGGGGCCGCTCGTCGGCGCGCCGTAGCGCGTGAAGATCGTGTCGTCGATGCGGAGCGAGCCGTTGATGACGAACTCGTAGAACTTGCTCGTCGCGCCGTCGGGCACGTCGTTGGTGATGGTGATAGCGCCGCCGGCGCTGGCGCCGTCGACCTGAACCAACATGCACTTGAGGTCTTCCGCCTTGGCGCCGCCGGTGGCGATTTCGGCTGGCGTCACGACGATGGGGCCGAAGGGCAACGTGGTGGACGTCGACTCGACGGTGATCTGCGGGTTCGAGATCTGCGGAATGCCAAAGCGCTCCTCGTAGAGGCCGGAGATCTTCACCTTGTTGCCGATGGCCACGGCCGGCGACGTGGAGCCGGTGAAGACGAACATGCCGGCCTTCGAGGTGCTGGGCGTCTGCACGAAGAACCCGCGCGTGGAGCCCGCCAAGGGCAGCGGCTTGAGCGCTGTCACGTAGGCGTTGCCGAAGGAAACAACGGCGCCGGCCTGCGGGTGATCGGGGTTTGCAGGATCGCGAATCGCCTCGATGGTCGTGGGGCAGGCCTGACCGCCTTGGTTCGGCGTCTTGCACAAGTCGCACGCGTCGCCGCTTCCGTCGTTGTCGGAATCGGCTTGTCCCGCGTTGGCCGCTTCCAGGCCGTTGTCGGCCGCGTTGACGCTGCCGTCGCCGTCGATGTCGTTGGCGGTCACTAGCTCGCACGCGTTTTTGCCATCGACGGGGCAGCGATCGCACACGTCGCCGATGCCGTCGCCGTCGACGTCGGCTTGCTTTGAGCCGTCGAGGCCGCGGACGGGGTTGAAGATGGAGGGGCAGTTGTCCTTGTCGTTCGCGATGCCGTCTCCGTCCTTGTCCTCGCTCGTGACGCCGTCGGGATATTCAACGCGGTACGGCTCGCAGCTCGGCTCCGACGTGGGGACGTCGTCGCGGCAGAAGAAGAGCGGGTACACAGCCTCGCCGGCGGCGCGAATGCCGCCAAGCGTGACGCCGCCGATGTCCTTTCCGACGCAGGCCTTCTTGGAGACGCCGCAGACGTCGGTGGCGAAGTCTTCGCAGTCGGAGGCGCCGATGACCGCGTCCTCCATGAGGACCTTGTCGCCGTAGAGGGCCTTGCCGCCGCGCATGACGAGGACGACGTCTTCGACGCCGCCGTCGATGACGGCGCGGTGATCGCGTCGCGTGGCGCCGTTGTAGATGGCGATGTCAGCGACGTACCCGGCCTTCAGCGAGCCGATGACGTGCGCGGCGCCGACGGCCGAGGCCGCGTTGGCGGTGACCATGCGCCAGAGGTCGACGTCGGCGAAGTGCTTGCCGTAGTACTTCTTGTTGAGCGAATCGGCGCAGCGGAGCTCGCGCAGGAGGTTCATCGAGCCCGAGGGGACCCAGTCGGTGCCGAGCGCCACGGGCACGCCCATGGCGTCGGACATCGTGACCGGCGCCGTGTTGCCGTAGAGATCGACGTTCGAGCGCGGCGACCAGACGACCATGGCGAGGTCGTTTCGGTAGATGGCCACGTCGTCGGCCTTCATGGCGATGCCGTGAATGACCGCCGTCTGTTTCTTGATGAGATCTTGTTTGCCGACGTCGGCGTCGCTCGACGACGTGCACACGAACTCGTTGTGGGCCTCTTCGTCGATGCCCTCCGAGATGTGCGGCAGGTAGGCGTCGAGCGAGTCGATGGAGGCCGACGTCGTCCGGCTCTGGCCGTAGCTGCAGCCGCTCGCGTTGAGCGTTCCGTTGGAGTCACCCAAGGGGAACGTGTCGGAGTTGGCCGTCTTGACGGGGAGGCCTTCGAAGAGCGCCGGATCGTCGTCGTCGAGGTTGCGGACGAGGCCCTTCTGGCCGCCTGCGGCGGCGGCCGCCGTGACGCCGGCCATGATGTAACGCAGCTCGGCGAAGCGCACGACGTTGGCGCTGGCGCCGCTCTTGGTGGTGAGCTTCTTGTGGCCGCGGCCGCCGGTGCGCCAGTCGTGGCGGTGCTCGTAGCGATCGGTTCCGTGCGCGATGGGAGCGTTGTTGGCGTAGGTGATGTGGTCGTGCGGGTTGATGAGGCCCGGCGAGATCACGCCGTCGGCGCACGTGACGACGGAGGCCGTGTCATAGCCGGCGGCGTCGCTGCAGTCGCATGCGGCGCAGGTGATGATGCCCTGGTCGTCGACGACGACCTCGCCTCGTCGCAGGACCTCGTCGGGCACGAGGACGGTGCCCCGAAAAATCCGAGAGCCGCTCCCGGTCTTGGTGACCTCGCAGGTGCCGGTCGCCGCCGGCAAGGGCGGCCTGGCGCACTCGGTGATCTTCGCGTCGGGGTTCGGGGGGAGATCGCCCTTGCCGAGCGGTGTCGGCGCACCATCGCCGCCGCCGTCGACGGGGGTCTTGCCGCCGTCGTTCCCGGTGGGGGCTGGCGGCGTGCCGCCGCGGTTATCGCCGCCGCACGCGGCGATGGGAAGCAGGACAGCGATGGGCAGACACGCGAGAGCTCTAAGAATATGCATCCAATGCCTATTTTCGACGCCCCCCGGCGTTCCAGCGAGGCTCCAGAGTGACCGAAGCAGGAGGGCCGCGCCAGGGCTTTGATCCCAAATGCAGGTGACGATCCCGCGACGAATCCCCCGCCTTCGGCCCACCCATTGGCGGCGCTCTTTCGCTAGAGGCGCCGACCCGAGGGCCGAACGCGAGGAGGACCTTGCGTGATGCGTGAAATATCCTATGAAACTGGCCGTCCATGCAGCCATCCCGCTCGGCCCTCGTCCGGCAACGTCTCGCCGATGAGCGCGGCCGCATGGACAAAGAGGCGCCGTTCACGGTCGCGCTGCTCTACCCGTCGCCCTACGGCGCGGGGATGAGCTCGCTCGGCTACCAGCGCATCTACCGCGCGATTCAGGAGGAGCCGGGCCTCGCGTGCGAGCGCGTCTTTCTCGACGACGAGGCCGAGACCGATCTCACGCGTCAGACGCGCCCCATGAGCTACGAGGGGCAGCGCCCCCTCGAAGACTTCCCCATCATCGCGACCAGCATCGCCTACGAGATCGAAATCGGTGGCCTCGTGGCCATGCTCGACGCCGCCAAGGTGCCGGCTCTCTCGGCGGAGCGTCACGACGAGCACCCCTTCGTCTTGGCCGGTGGTCCGCTCACGTTTTCGAACCCGTTGCCGCTCGCGCCCATCGTCGACGCGATCATCGTCGGCGAAGCCGAGGAGCTCATCGTTCCGGTCTTGCGCGTCCTTGAAGCGGCCCGCATGGCGCGGCGTTCGCGCGCGTCGGTCTTGGACGAACTCGCGGCGATTCCACACGTCTTCGTCCCCGCCATACACGGCGCGTCGCTGCCGCTCGTCGCCAAAGCCAACGTCGACCTGATCCCCGCCTGGGCGCCCATCATCACGCCCCACGCTGCCCTCAGCGACATGTTCCTCATCGAGACGGAGCGCGGCTGCTCGCGCTCGTGCACCTATTGCGTCATGCGCCGCAGCACCAACGGCGGCATGCGCCTCGCGCCCATGGAGCGAATCCTGGAGCTCATCCCGGAGCACGTCTGTCGCGTGGGGCTCGTGGGGGCCGCCGTCAGTGACCACCCGCGCATCGTCCAGATTGTTTCCACCCTCGCCGACCGCGGCATCGAGGTGGGCCTCTCGTCGCTTCGTCCCGATCGCCTCACCGACGAGTTCGTCGGTGCCTTGAAGCGAGCCGGCTACAAGACCCTCACGACGGCCATGGATGGTCCGAGTGATCGCTTGCGCACGATGCTCGAACGCAAGGCGAAGGAGAAACACCTCATTCGCTCCGCCGAACTGGCGCGCCTGCACAAGATGGATCGGCTCAAGCTCTACTTGATGATCGGGCTGCCGTCGGAGACCGACGCCGACATCGACGAGTGCGTGGCCTTCGTGACGGAGCTGTCGAAGGTGATCCCCGTCTCGTTGGGCATCGCGCCGTTCTGCGCGAAGCGAAACACGCCGCTCGACGGCATGCCCTTCGCGGGCATCGACGTGGTGACGGACCGGCTCGATCGCATGAAGCGAGGCTTCAAGGGACGCGTCGACGTTCGTTCGACCAGCGCCAAGTGGGCCTGGATCGAATACGTGCTCGCGCAAGGCGGACCGGAAGAGGGCGTGTCGGTCGTCGAAGCGGTGCGCGCCGGCGGACGCTACGCGGACTACCGTCGAGCCTTCGAAGCGCGGGCTGCGGCGTCACCGAAGCCGCGCCGCAGCTTGGCCATCGCGCCCGTCTGACGAGCCCGTCTGACGAGCCCGTCTGACGCGCCCGTCGACGCGCCCGTCGACCGGCGTCGAGACTATTTCGACAGCCGGCTGCGAACGCCGCTCAAGCGAGGAAGGGGTCGAATGCGGTCGCCGTAGGGGCGAGCATGAAGTTACTCGGCGTGCTCCTGTGCGGTCTGCTCGCGGCGTGTTCGGCTCCGGCGGTGGACGAAGGGGATGAGTCGACCGACGAGGCGGCCCTCAAGAAGCGCATCGACGCAGGCGTAACGACGGCGGGCCTCCACTTTGAAGCCGGCAACTACGGGCCCGGAGCGTTCCTCAACTGGATCAGCCTCACGGGCCGTGACAAGAAGGTCCTGCCAGGCGACTCACTCGAGCTGCCGCCGGGACCGTATTGGCCGCGCCTCGCGGGCGACTTCGCGATGTTTCACGAGGGGCCGAACTCTGCCTACGACCTCGGCGAGCGCGTCGTCATGAGCGGCGCCACGACGTCGGTGCCGGCGCTCGCCTGTCTCTCCCTCCAGTCGGCCACGCCCATCACGCTCGCGGCGTCTTCGCCTTCGCTCTCGGTCATGCGGGGACAGGATGGCAACTACGCCTTCGCTCGCCTCCCGCTCTCCAAATACGCCGCCGAGCTCGGCTCCGCGTCGGGCGTGCGCATGCTCATCCAGCGCGGCTACTCCGACTTGACGCTGCGGTACGCGACCACGTGGAAGAACATCGCGCTGAAGGACGGCAAGTGCGTGACGGCAAAACTGCCGACCGTCGCCATCACAGCGGAGGTCGACGACATCGACCCCGCGTTCCCCGATCCGCAGTGGGTGACCGGCGATAGCAACGTGCGCGTCGTCGTCGGCGGCGTCCCGATGCCCATCCGCGCCTTCGGCACGCAGACGGCGCTCGCGGGACTCGAGGTGAAGGTCGTGGCGTGGGGCGTCTCAGAGACCGCCGCGAAGGCGTCCTACTTTCCCAAGCAGGGGACGCTCAAGGTTCACGTGAATCGCCTCGAGGTCGAGCACCTCGTCGAGACCTCTCTCGACGGCTCGAAGCGCTCGGTGCCGGGCCACTACGACGTCTACCATGTGACGACGCTCGGCAAAGATCGCATCGTCGGCGGTGCGGCCACGCAAACCGGCGTCGACTTGGTCGATGGCGACTACGAGGTCGTGCTCCGCGGCCAGGGCGCCGTCGGGCCGATCTCGCAGACGCGCAAGGTGTCCTTCCCCTGAGCTTTGCAGCGCGCCTGCACTCTCTCTCGCTTTGAGAGGTGGCTCCATCATTGTGAGCCTTGTCGCGTGAGCCAAACGCGCGAACTTCGCCGAATAGGGGGCAATCGTCCCAGCATCACCTGTGGCACGGCCATTGCGGGGCCGCGCGCAGGAGATCCCAACGATGCTTTCCAAACGAACCTTTCTCGGCGCTGCACTCGGTCTCACGCTAACGGCCTTCGCCGGCCTCTCGGCCGCCTCCGACTGGGACGTCGACACGTCGCACAGCCGCGTGGCGTTCATGGTGCGCCACATGATGGTGTCCAACGTCCGCGGCACCTTCGGCAAGTTCACCGGCGGCGTGGTCATCGACGACCAGGACATCACCAAGTCGACGGTCAACCTCGACATCGATGTCGCGTCGATCAACACCGAGACCCCGAAGCGCGACGAGCACCTGCGCTCGGCGGATTTCTTCGACGTCGCGAAGTTCCCGAAGATGACCTTCAAGTCGACGAAGGTCGCCAAGGACGGCGACGGCCTCAACGTCACCGGCAACCTGACCATCAAGAGTGTCACCAAGCCGGTGGTGCTCAAGGTCACGCCGCTCTCGGCCGAGACGAAAGATCCGTGGGGCGGCGTCCGCCGGGGCGCGTCAGCGACCACGAAGATCAGCCGCAAGGACTTCGGCCTCACGTGGAACAAGGCGCTTGATGGTGGCGGCGTGGTGGTCGGCGACGAGGTGTCACTCGACCTCGAGGTTGAGCTGGTGAAGAAGGTGCCGGAAGCGAAGAAGTCCCCTCCACAAGGGTACGCCGCGCCGGCAACGGGTCGCCCGCGCGAGCCCCCAAGACGCTATAAACGACCCATGGCTCCCGCCAAAAGTTCCTATGCGCCGGCCTTCTACCTGGCCTTCGTGCTCTTGGCGGGCGTGCTGGTCTACAGCTTCGTCGCGTCGGCTCAAGAGGGCGAGCTGCGCCGTCGCTGCGCGCCCACGTGCCTCCTTCGCCCCGACTACGCGGGCCACAGCCGCACACTGCCGAGCTTCACGCTGCCGGACATGAAGGGCGCGGCGGTCTCGTCCGATGCCTTCAAAGGGAAGGTCATCGTCCTCAATTTCTGGACCAAGACGTGTGGTCCCTGCCTCGAGGAGATGCCCGAGATCGTCGACCTCACGCGCATCCTCAAGGATCGCGGCGACGTCGTGGTGCTCACGATCTCGACCGACGACGGTCCCGACGATGTGCGCTCCACCTTGCAGGCCGTGATTCGCGAGGAGCCGCCGTTCCCCGTCCTCTTCGATCCCGATTCAAAGATCGTCGGCGGCAAGTTCGGCACGCGGCTCTTTCCCGAGACGTGGATCGTCGACAAGAAAGGCGTGATTCGCGCCCGCTTCGACGGAGCTCGCGCGTGGAGCAACCCGGCCGTCGTTGAGCTCGTTGATCAGATTCGCGCCGGCGGCTACTGCCCCATCGACGTCAACGAAGGTCGCACGTCGGGTCTGGGCGCCCGCATCTGTGGAGATCTGGGCGCCGGCGGCACTTGAGCAGCGGCACGCCCCACGCCACGCGTCATGAGTTCGCCTCCGCCGCTTTCGGAGCGTCTGTACGACGTAGTCCTTTGGGGCGCCACCGGCTTCACCGGAGCCCTCGTCGCCGAGGAGCTCGTGCGCCGCTATGGAATCGCGGGCGAGCTTCGCTGGGCCATCGCCGGGCGCAGCCGCGAGAAGCTCGAAGCGCTCCGCGAGAACCTCCGGCGCATCGACGACGCGGCCAAGGACTTGCCGATGGTCGTCGTCAAGGATGCGCGCGACCCTGCGGCCGTCGCCGAACTTGTGCAAAGCGCACGTGTTGTGGCCACGACCGTTGGACCCTATGCGCTCTACGGTCACGAGCTGGCCGCCGCGTGCGCCGCCAGCGGCACGTCGTATTGCGACCTGACCGGCGAGCCCCACTTCGTTCGCGCCAGCATCGATCGCAACCACGAGAGCGCCATCGCGACCGGGGCGCGCATCGTCCACGCGTGCGGCTTCGACGCGATCCCCTCGGATCTCGGCGCCTTCATGCTCCAGGAGCACGCCAAGAGTCTCGGCGCCCCGTGCCCCGCCATCAAGATGTTGGTGGGCAGCGCGAAGGGGGGCTTCAGCGGCGGCACCGTCGCCACGATGCTTCAGTTCGCTGAGCTGGGCCGCGACCGCGAGTTTCGACGGCTCATCGCCAGGCCCTACGGGCTCGATCCCGAGCCCGACCGGACCGGGCCCGACGGTCGCGACGCCTTTGAGGTCCGCTACGACAAGGACGCCAAGCGCTGGACCGGACCCTTCATCATGGCCGTCATGAACACGCGCGTCGTCAGACGAACGAACGCCCTCTTCGGGTACGCGTGGGGTAAAGACTTTCGCTATTCGGAGGCCATGAGCTTTCATGGCGGCGCCAAAGGCTTCGCCTCGGCGGTGGCCATGACCGGGGCCATGGGCGCCTTTTTCGGCGCGCTTTCCGTCGAACCGCTGCGCGAGCTGCTCAAGGCTCGCGTGTTACCGGCGCCCGGCGAGGGGCCATCGCCGGAGGACCGAGCGCGAGGCCATTTCACCTTCCGCCATTTTGGGAGCATCGCCGGCGAGCCTTTCGTCGGCGTCGTCGGCGACACGTTCGACCCGGGTTACGGCTCCACGGCTCGCATGTTCTCCGAGGCCGCTGTGTGCCTCGCCAAGGATCCCCTCGCGAGCCCTGGCGGAGTGCTCACGCCGGCGTTCGCCATGCGGGAGCACTTCCTCGCGCGGGCGCGCGCCATCGGCATGACGTTCGTCGTCGAGCGCGCCGCGCCGGCATGAAGGCCAGCGTGGTCGCTCAGTACTTCGCGTAGAAGGCGGTCTCGTATTCAGCGAACGTGGCCGCGCGGTTCGCCCGCTCGACATGTTTCGTCACGAGCCGCAAGCACGACGGCGTCACGAGCGCCTCCTTGAGGCCCGAGTTCACGCTGCCGCCGTAGACGCGGTAAGCGCGGCTGCAGCCGAGCTCGGTGCAGGGGCCAACCCAGCTCGGGTAGTAGGAGTGGTCGGTGATGCGATCGCTGGCGTCGAAGCGAAGGTTCAGGTCGACGCCGTCGGCGCCGTGCAAGTAGCTCAAGCGAAGGCGCACCTCGTCTTGCTGACTCGTGTGCGTTCGTGCAGCAAACCACAGGCGCGCCGGATCGCTCTCGCTCACGAGCGGAAAGTAGTTCGTGTTCGACATCGCACCGGCGCGCGGATCGCTCCACTGGTACCGGTACGGGAGCTTGTCGAAGGAGGCCCAAGCGCCGCAGCCGGTGGTGTCGTTGCAGTCGCGCTTTCGCGCGGCCATCGTGAAGCGCCCGAGCTCGGCGGTCATCGCGCCGCCGGGAAACTTCGCCTTCGCTTGCGAAAGCGAGATGGGCGCGCCCGTGCAGCTCGTCGCGTCGAAGGGATCGACAGGGCCGGGCGCGGGGGCCGCGTCGCTCGGGGGTGCGCCTGCGTCGACGACGGGGGATGGCGTCGGCGGGGCTTCGGAGCAGAAGACGCGCGCGTTCGCCCAGTCGGCGTGGTCGTAGTAGGCGTCGGTGCCGCCGCGCACGATGAGCGTCAGCTCGCGCTTGCCCGTCACGTTGACCGTGAGCGGCTGCGGCGCCGACGTGCCGGTGAGCGCGCCCGTCGCGAGCAGGCTCGTGCCGTCGGCGAGCACTTCAAAAGACACGCTGCCGTGGGGAGCGACCTCGTCGTCGATGCCCACCGTCGCCATGAAGCGTGAACACTTCCCGCCCAGGTTGACGCGAATCTCCGACGGCGAGTGGACGCCGAGGCCCTTCTGGTATCGGTGACCGCGGATCTTGATGGGCTTGCCGTCGTTGGCGGCGAGCTCGCCGTTGCTCTGGTCTCGACCGATGGGTCCATGGCCGCTGGCTTCCGCCGCGAAGGCCGAGAGGTCGCTCAAGAAGTAGCGACGATCGCCGCTCAATTCGGCGCTGTCGTCCTCGAGGTCGTCGGCGGTGTTTTCAGCCGCGCAGCCGTACGAGGCGAGCGAGAGACCGGCAAATGTGAGGGCGAAGAGGCGAGAGCGTGAGCGCATGCTGGGGACTCCGGGGAAGGTTCGAACGGGATGTACGGCGCCGTGCGCGCGCTCTTCCTCGCGCCCTCGCGCCGCTCGACATACGCCGCGGTGGGGCTTGAAACGCGCGCTCTCGTTTGGTTCGGTGTGTGGGTCGCGTTATGGTGCCGCGTGCTCAAGAGAACCCGCCTCTTCGCCTGCCTTGCGCTCCCGTTCATCGCTCTCGCCTCAGAGGCTTGCGTCGAGTCCGACGACAAGCAGCCGGGCCTGAACCTGCCGGAGGCGGGGCTCTCGGAGACCGGCACGAATCCCGCGCCTGATGGCGGCACGCTTCCCGAGTCAGGGGCCGAGACAGGGGCCGAGTCCGGGGTCGACGGCACCGTCCCCGTCGACGCGCCGGTAAGCACGAGCGATGTCGTCGTCACGGTGCTCGTCGCCGGCAAGCCGTTCGCGAGCGCGACGGTCGTCTTCATCGGCGCGACCACGGAGGCCGTGGAAACGGGCGCCGACGGCAAGGCTCAGTTCGCGGCGGGCAGCGGCACCGTCACGGTGCGCGTCGACATCCCCAACACCAACTTCGGTGACGACACGTTCTACTACCACTTCGTCGACGTGACGCCGGGCGACCAGCTCCGCGTCGACCTCGCCGACGAGGGCAACGAGGCCCCCGCCGTGTTGGGCTCCATCAACGTGAACATGGGCGCGTACCCTTCTGCCACCGACTACGAGGTGACCGTGGGTTGCGACACGAACACGACCTCGGCCCCACCGACCGACGGCGGCGTGAGCGTGAACCCGGATCTCTTGTTCGTGACCGAGGGCTGCGTCGACGGCGCGGGCCTCGTCAACCTCGTGGCCAAAGCGCAAGACTCCAGTGGTCAGGTGCTCGCGTGGCAGACGAAAGCGATCGCCGGCCCCGCCGCTGACGCCGGCGCCGATGGCGGCAAGTCCACCGTGACGTTCGCGTCGGGCGACTGGCAGGCGGCGACGACGGTCAACTTCACGGCCACGGGAGGCACCTCCAGCGACACCCTCGACATTTCGGTGCACCAGTACAAGGGCGGCCTGCTCTTCCATCAAAACGCCGACAGCATGGATCTCGAAACGAAGCCGCCCGTTCGCATCGAACCCGTGCCCGGTGCGGTCGTCGACCTCGTGCGCACGCAAACGGCGCTCAAGGCGTCAGCGCTCGACGGCGGCTTGGCAGGGAAAATCCCGGCCATCATGCGGCTCCGTCAGGGACCGCCGCCGGGCTTCACGAGCGAGGACGTGAACCTCATGCCGCCGGTGGTGATGCCGTCAAAGGTGGCGGGCACGGGGTTTCAGCCGGAGCTCTCGTGGGTCGGCCAAAACCCCGACGCGGTCGGCGGCGTGGCCATTGTCGAAGGCGGGTATCATCCCGACCCGGACTCCTTCGCCACGATTCGCTGGACCTTCATCTTTCCGAAGGGTGTTGCGAGCGTGAAGGCGCCGGTCCTGCCAGGTGCGTCGCCCGAATCGACGCAGACCTGGACGTCCGAGGGCTTCGCGCTGATCGAGTCGCCTCAAATCCCGAGCTACGCGGCGTTCAAGAGCAACGCGGCGGCCTTCGCGCCGTTCGTGCTGCGCGGCGACACCTCGCAGCTTCCCAAGACGCCGCTCACTGCGCGATTGAGCGGCACGAAGTAGGGGCGCCGCTTTGAGGGCGGCTACGGAATCTCGGTCACGCACGCGCCCACGAGCCCTGTCGTGTCGCAGCGCGCGACGATGAGATCGGGATCCAAGACCGTGCCGGCGCCGTGGCTGGGCCGGTAGGTGTTCTCCTGCGCGCAGCGGATGTTGCAATTAGCGGCCTCTGCCGCTTCGCAGGTCTGAACGGCGCTGGCGTACGCGTTGTTGACGCCAAGCACAGGCTGCGGCCCGCAGAAGCATCCCTTCATGACTTTGGTGCAGTCGGCGTCGACGTTGCAGTGCGTCACGTCAACGGGAGGCAACGTGCACGCGGGAATGGGCCCCGGGCCCGCATCCACGGGTTCCGGAAGGTCGCAGTGGGCGGGCCGAGGCGGCGTTCCCCTGCGCGCGCGCCACGTGCCGCTTACGCAGAAGAGCGCATCGCAAGCGACGTCGCAGTCGTCCTTGCACGGACGACACGTTCCGCCGCCCACGCATGAGTCGCCGGCCGCGCACGAAGTCGGCGAAGGCGACGGGGTGACCTTGCCCGCCGAGCCTGTGGACGAGGGAGCCGATGCGCCGGCGTCGGCGACAGGTTCGGCGCCAACGCTTGGCGCCACCGCGCCGCCACAACCCTGCGCCGCGAGGGCAAGAAGGAAAAGAGAGGTTCTCGACATGCCCGCGTCCGAGCACCCGCCGTGCCATACGCGCCATCGCGGCTCACCTGCCCGAGGCCGCGCGTTTCGTGCAGGCGCGCTGTGTCGTCATGTGCCGCGCTTGGTTGTTCGAGCCCTGATTTGTCGGTTTTCGCCGCCAATCGCCCGCCGGCCTCCGCGGCGACGTTGTTTTAGGGCCCCGCCTCCCGCTACGGTACGGCAATTCCCGGGAGGCCTCTTATGCACCGCATCGTCATCGCCACGTTGCTCTCTCTCTCGTCGCTAAGCGCTTGCTCGTCGGACGAGAAGACGACCACGCCGCAACCAGCGGCGACGAGCGACGCGGGCGCCTCGACAAGCGACGCCGCGACCGGCAGCTCGGCCAGCTGGTCGAGCATCCACACGCAGTTCACGACGCGGTGCACGCCTTGCCACGTGAGCTCGAAGTCAGGCGGCCACAACATGGGGCAAGCCGACGTAGCCGCCGCCTACGCCGACTCGCAGCTCGCCTCAGCGGCGTGCGCCGGCAAGTCGAAGGGCGCGTGCGCGGCCGTGCGTGTCCGCAACGGCTCGATGCCCGCCACGGGGCCTCTGCCGGAGCCCGAACGAACCAACCTCGCCAACCTCATCGACCAGTGGGTCGCTGCTGGCGAGAAGCCCTGACGCGCCGATGCGGCCGCCAACAGTTCTTGCCGGATAGGACTCGTGCAGTCCGGGCGTTGGGGCGTGGGATCCCGCGTCCCCGCGATGAGGCATCGCGCGCCCATGCGAGGATGTAGGCACGTCTCGCCGTCGAGTGTGGCCTAGAAGGCCACACTTTCTCGAGGTCTGCGCGTCACGCGGGGCTGTGACGCGGGCCGCGTCGTCGGTCACTCCTTCCTGGCACGAGACTTGGACTCCGTCGGCGTCATGAACACGACGACGCTGAGCCACGAGAAGAGCAAACGAGACGATCGGGGCGAGCGGCGGGAGCGGATCCTCGCGGCGGCCGCCAACGTGTTCGGGTACTCGGGCTTTGCGAAGGCGATGGTCGATGAGATCGCCAAGCGCGCCGGCGTCGGCAAAGGCGCCGTGTATCAAGTCGCCGAATCGAAGGAGGAGCTGTACATGCTCACCGTCGAGCGCGAGGTTCGCGTTTGGCACGAAGCGACGGCCGCGCTCATCGACGAGACTGTGCCCGCCGAGGAGCTTCTCGTTCGCGTGGCCGGCGCGGCGATGCAGACCGTTTACACCAACCCGCTGCTTCGCGATCTCTTCTGCGGCGAGACCGCGAACCTCCTGGCGAAGTGCGAAGATCGTCTTCGCGACCTTCGAGGGTGCGGTGCCGAGCACTTGACCACGGTGCTTCGCATCGGCATGCGCCAGGGCGCGTGGCGCGACGACTTGGATCCGCAAGTCGCCGCGGGCATCCTGCAAGACATCTGGATCGGTCTGTGGATGCTCGAGCCGACGCACCTGACCGATCACGCGCGCATGATGCGCCTCACGTCGGCGCTCGAGCTTGTGCTCGGTGGGCTGCGCTCGCGCGTCGCAAAGGTCGCCTGAACCCAGCGAGCCTTCAGCCGCCCGTGCAGCCGGGGCCGTAGTCGGAGCACTTGCCGCCGGGAGCGAAGCCGAAGCACCCGAGGACCTGCCCGTTGCAGCGGCAACACGCCGCGTGAGAGCCGCACGTCGCCCCGCCGCATTGCGCCCCGCCGCAGAAGCCGAACGAGTTGCACGTCCCTTCGCTGCAGGTTCCGCAGGAGCCGCCGCATCCGTCACTTCCGCAGGTCTTGCCGGTGCAGTTGGCGGCGCACGTCGACGTCTGGCATTGGCCAGAGGCGTTGCATGTTCCACTCGAGCAGGTGCCGCAGCTTCCGCCGCAACCGTCAGCGCCGCACTCTCGTCCCGAACACGCGGGAGCGCAGCTGCACTTGCCCGACGCGCTGCACGTCTTTCCACTCGCGCAGACGCCGCAGGCGCCGCCACATCCGTCGGGGCCGCAGGCGCGCCCGGCGCAATCAGCGACACACGACGGATTCGCGTCGCGCTTGCCCGCGTCGCTCGAACGACCGCCGTCGCGACCTAGCGGCGCCGCGCCGTCGGCCTCTGCCGCACCCGCCTCGTCGGCCGCGCCCTCGTTGTTGCCGGGCGTTGCGCTGCCGGCGTCGTCGTTGCCGAACGATGCGCCGCCGGCACTGCACGCTGCGATAAGCCACGCGCTCGAAGCGAGGGCGAAGGGAAGGTGACGGAAAAGGGTCATGGCTCGCCGGGGGCGCGCTGTTCGTTCACGTCGCCGCGTGCCCGACCCCCCCCCACGCCACGCACCGGCCCACCGGGGTGTTGCGGAATTGGCTTATCGCTCGGAAATCGCTTTCCGACGTGGATTCCCCGCTCCCCATCACGGAGGGCGTGAGGAGCCGGCGGGCGGGGCCTCGGCCATGAGTTCAGCGACACGCGCAGCGAGCGAAGTCACCGTGAAAGGTTTTGCCAGGAAGTGCGTTCGCGGCCGCGCCAACTCCTCCGCGTCGAGCAGCTCACTCGTGTAGCCGGACACGTAGAGGACCGAAAGCGACGCATCCCGCGCGCGAAGCTCGTCGGCGAGAGCGCGGCCGCTCTTGCCGGGCATGATGACGTCGGTCACAAGAAGGCCGATCCGACCTTCCCACGCATCGTAGAGCGAGAGTGCCGCCGCAGCGCTTTCGGCTTCGAGCACCCGAAGTCCAGTGCGAGAGAGCGCGCGGGCCGCGACGCGGCGCACCGCCGCATCGTCCTCCACGAGCAGCACGGAGCCTGCGGGGCGCGTCCGAGGAGCCAGTCGGCTGTGGGGACGACGGGCGATCGGGTGTTGGTGCACCGGAAGTCGAATCTCAAAGCGGCTCCCCTCGTGCGGCTTGGACGTGACGCCGATCTTGCCGCCAAGGCGGTCGACCAGACCGTACACCGTCGCGAGGCCCAAGCCTGTCCCCCGCCCGACCGCCTTGGTCGTGAAGAATGGATCGAAGATTCGCGCCAGCGTTTCAGGGGACATGCCCTCGCCTGTATCGGTGACCGACAAGACCACCACCGGGGGCGCCGCCGCGGTCCCTTGCTCCTCGACGACGGAGAGGGTCATGGAGCCGCCATCGGGCATGGCATCGCGGGCGTTGACCGCGAGGTTGACAAGGATCTGATCGAGGTCCGACGCGTTGGCAAGAACAACGGCGGCTGTGTCGGGTAGCTCGGCCGAGAAGAATGTTTTCGCCGATGAGTCGCCGCAGCATCGCGAGCGACGATTGTACGATGGCGGAGGTCGAAGGCACGCGCGGTTCGTCGGCTGGTCGCGGCTGAAGGTGAGCAGCTGGCCCGTGAGGGCCGCCGCACGCCCCGCCGCATCCGCGATCGCGTCCAGGTCATCGAGGCGGTCCTCGTCACGCTCGTCGGTGCGGAGAGCCTCGGCGCTTGCGAGTACGACGGACATGAGATTGTTGAAGTCGTGCGCGACGCCCCCGGCGAGCCGCCCCAAGGCGTCCAACCGCTGCGTTGCCTGGGCGGCACGCTGCGCCGAGATATCGCTCAAGAACGCGAGGAAGCCGTCACCTAGACGTGTCAACGCGAGCTCGACAGGGAACTCGCCGCCGTCCTTTCGAAGTGCCGTGAACTCCAGTCGCCGGGCCGTTGGAAGGTGATGACCTGGAACTGCAGCGCGCGCGATACCCACGCGGTGAGCGTCGCGTTGCGCAACGGGGATCACCAGCGCGGCGAGTTCCTGGCCGAGGGCTTCGTGGGCCGCGTACCCGAAGATTCGCTCCGCGGACCGGTTCCACAGCGTCACCTTCCCCGCTCTGTCAATGGCGACAGCAGCGTGGAGCGCCGCGTCAAGCACCTCGCGGTGCTTTCGCTCGCTGGCCACGAGCGCGTCGTGCGCTCGCCGTGCCTCGGTGATGTCGAGGGCGATGCCAAGCAGGGCGGTGACGGAACCGCTCGCATCCAGGAGCGGGACCTTGCGCGTCCGGAGCCAGCGCTCCTCTCCGCCGGACGTCGTAATGCGTTCTTCGACCTCGACCAGCGTTCGGCCCGCTACGACGGCACGATCTTTTTCGAAGAAGAACTCGAGCTCCTCGGGGGGGAAAGACTCGGCGCCCGTCTTGCCAACGATGGCGTCGCGCGAGACGCCCGTGATGCGCTCGGCCTCGTGATTCCACAAGAGGAGCTTCAGACTCGGCACCTCTTTGATGAACAACATCACGGGAACGTGGTCCGCGATGGCGCCGAGCAACCCCGTCACGCTTTGAAAAGTAACTTTTTCCGGGAAGACGTTTTGAATTCATTGATATACGGATCCGGCTTTTATGGCTTACCGGCAGATCTTTTCGCTCGGGTCCAAAGCAAAAACCCGGTGATGCTGAGTAAAACCCCGGTCAACTTAACAGGAAATAAATTATTTTAATTGGCCATGCGTTAACCATGGCTTACCCATGTGTACCTGGGAATTGATGATGTCAGCGGTCACCGGCACTTATTTCATTCACAAACCGGGTATTGGCAACGGCATTCCGTACTGTCCAGGAAAACCGCATCGGCAAATTTCCTGAATGAATAAAAGAGTTCGTGCTGCGGCTTCCGTAAACGGCCGTCTTCCCTTTATTGCTTTGTGCGAAATAGATCACGCTTGCTGTAAAAGCTGGATATTCTTTTCGCAGGGCCTCGTATGCGGAATCAAAAGAAAAGACAAAGGCGGTGATGGCTTTAAAACAGGCGTATAGCTGTACGAGGAATAAAAATCCTTTTTAAAAACATAGCGCGTATCCAGAAACCGGTAACGGCGATCACCGTGTTAAAGAAAGATCAATGCATACACCCCGATCAACTGGTGAAGGTTATTCCTTTTGTACACTTCCCTTCTGAAGAATAAAAACACGTGATATTCTTCCTGAAAAGGATCAGCCCGGTAAGGATGCTCAACAAAAACAGCAATGCAAAGGAAC